>CAURYQ010000057.1:0-29817 GCA_963529135.1 uncultured Pseudomonas sp.
CCCCCCCCCCCCCGGGGCGTGCCCCCCCCCACACCCCCCCCCAACCCCCTGGGGGGGGGCCGCCCCCCCCCCCCGCGATGGGCTGCGCAGCAGCCCCAAGGATTTCAGCTTCGTAGCTGATATTCATACCGGCCGCGATGGGCCGTAGAGCGCCTCAACCCATTAAGCCCAGGAACCAGCCCGAACAAAAGCAGAACGCCCCGCCCCACCGCGAACACATCAATCGCGATAAAGAATCGCCGAAGCCCAGGACAGCCCCACACCAAACCCGCTCACAGCCACCCGCTTCCAGTTGCCATCGAGCATGTGCTTCTGCAACAGCAACGGCACGCTTGAGGATACGGTATTGCCCGTCTCCAGCATGTCCTTGACGAACTTCTCCGGATGGTGCTCCTCGAAGCGGCGTGCCACCGCATCGACGATCGCCGCACTGCCTTGGTGGATGCAGAACGCATCGATGTCCGACGACTGCAAACCGCTGGCATCGAGCAGCTCATGCAAATGAGCCGGCACCTTGACCAAGGCGAAGTTGAACACCTGCCGACCATTCATGAAGAACGTACCATCGGACACCTTCAGGTGCTCGGCGCCCGAGCCGTCGGTGCCGAAACGCGCTTCACCCAACTTCCACACCGCACCATCGGCCATCCAGGTGGCCGTGGCCGCATCGCCGAACAGCATGGTGGTGTTGCGGTCTTCGGGGTCGACGATCTTGGAATACGGGTCGGCAGTGATCAGCAGGCCGTTCTTCAGACCGGCGGCGTCCATGAAGCCCTTGATCGCGTACAGCCCATAGACATAACCCGAGCAACCCAGGGATACATCGAACGCCGCCACGCGGGTCGACAACCCAAGCTTGCTCTGGACGATGGCGGCCGTGTGCGGCAGGCCTTCTTCATCGCCATTCTGGGTGACCACGATCAACGCGTCGATCGACTGCGGATCAAGGTCGGGGTTGTTGGCGAACAGTGCCCGGGCGGCCTCTACGCACAGGTCGGAGGTTTCCTGCTCCGGGGCCTTGCGCGGCAGGAAGGACGCACCGATCTTGCCGAACATGAACTCTTCGTCCTTGCCGAACTTCGCACCCTGGACGTAGTTGTCCAGGCCAGCGGTGGGCACGTAACTCGCGATACTCTTGATGCCAATCATTCTGGCTTCCCAATGAAAACAGCCAAAGACCACCACTCGATCAATTGAGGGCGCCAAAAACCGGAGCGTCACCGCCTGGGGAGGGGATAAAGCAGCGCCTGCCTGCGCACCGGTAACAAAATGCTGCAACAGCTGCTGCATAGAATACAGGGAAGATGACCGTTTTGACTCATTGGTCACATTGAAATGCAACGAAAGGCAGGTATCTGGGCTCGTGCTGAGTTGAATTCAGCCGAGTTGGGGGCTGGCATGTCCCGGCATTGAGGGACAAGCCTGCAGATTTCAGTCGAGCGCGTTGTTCAAGCGTGCTTCGCTGCGGGCGCACCAGGCGGGCGCGCTACCGCAGAAAGGTCAACCAGTCACGGTTCCGGTCAGTTGCGACGAAGCAGAGCGCAAAGCCTGGCGTCGCACTCCCCTCGCCCACTTAGAGCTTATCGAACAGGCTCAGCTGCGATATCCGTGCAAATGCCAGCTGTGAAGCTTCGAGCATCGCCTGCTGCAGGGTCAGCTGGATCGTGGCGGTCGCCATGTCGGTATCGCCAATCGCGCTCTGGGTGCTCTTGTTGGCAAGACCGAGGCTCTCATTTTCCTGAGCCTGTATCTCAAGCGAATTGGCTCGTGCACCGATCGAGCCTCGAGTAATGTCTATGCGATCACGCGCACTGGCCAGGTTGGAAATCGCCGAGTCCGTTGCCGCCTTCAGAGCAGCCTGCGCTTCAGGGCTATCAAGGGGTTTTTCCAACACGCTTCGCAACTGTCCCAACGTGTCCAGAGGGTTCTGCGTACGGTGGGTATTGGCGCTGATGGAAAACTGATCACCCTGGGCCGGCGCACCATCGAACTGATATGTCACCCCCGCTACGGTCACGGCATTACCCGCCCCCACGGTGCCCGAGGCGATCGGCTTGCTCTGGGCGTCGTACGGCTGTGCGAAGAGCTGATATTCGGTATCGCTGGTGAACCTGAGCACTGCACCGTTGCTGGGGAAGGTGCTGCGGTAGGCGTCTGGGTCGGTGACGCTTGAGCCCACCACTTGAGAGGTCGACGGGTTGCCTGCACTGCGGGTAGCGGTCAGGGTGTCTGGTTTGGCTTCAAGTGTAAACACATGCCCTGCCACCACGGCATCAGGATCGTCACCCTCGGCAAGGTTCAGATTGACCTCGAAGTCCACACCCCGCAGCGAGATCATCTTGCCGCCTTCGGTATTGACATCGAACTTGCCCTTGCCAGCGGTTTCGTTGGTGATGTCGTTACCGGCGGCGTCCTTGATGCTGTATTCAGTGGCGCTGGTAAAGGTAACCGTATAAGGCTGGCCCGCGGCGAACTTGTCACTGTAGGTATTGGCCGATGTCAACAACCCACCCGAAAGCAGCACCTTGCCATCGTTGGGCGTCGGCGCTTGCAAGGTCGACTGCGTGCGGCTGTTGTTGGTGGCCTGATCGAAGACGCTGAAGCCACTGTCGTTGATGGCCAGGTGCAAGGTATCGGATACCTGCAGACTCATCTGGGTCTGATCGCCCTGATAGCTGTAAGAACCGTCGGCATTGCGTACGTAGGGCGGGGTCGCATTTTTGGACCCTCCAAACATGTAATCCCCATTAGCGTCACGGGAATTGAGCAGGCCGAACACGTTGGCCTCGATTTCCTTGATTTCGCTAGCGATGGAGGTGCGGTCGGCGTCGCTCAGTCCACCGTTACCCGCCTGAATGGACAGCTCGCTTGCCCGCTGCAGCGCATCGTTGATGGTAGACAGCACGCTTTCTTGCTGCAGCAGGGTGTTCTTGACGGTGGTCATGTTGCCACTGTACTGATCGAGCAACGCGCTTTGCTGTTGCAACAACAGTAAGCGCGCAGCGCCCACCGGGTCGTCGCCTGCGGTCTGAATGCGCGACTTGGAAGTCACCTGGGCCGTGATCTTGGCCAAATCCGAGTAATTCTTGGAGTAGGTGTTGGAGCTGGTTTCGTAAAACTGGGCAGTTGAGATTCGCACGAGCAGCCTCCTTATAGCGCGTTGATCAGGGTCGAGAACGTTTCTTGCGCCGCCTTGATAATCTGGGACGACGCGGTGTAGTAATGCTGGAACTTGACCAGGTTTGCGGCCTCGTCGTCGAGGTTCACGCCAGAGACGGCACTGCGGCTCTCGCTCGCCGACTTGAGCACTGCGGCCGTTGCCGTGGTATCGATAGATGCTTGACTGGCCTTGGCGCCCACCCGCTCTACCAAGGCGGCATAGGCGGAAGTGAAACTGGTGCCGCCACCGGAGTTGGTCCCCACGGTCGATTTGGTCTGCAGGCTCAACAGGGCATTGGCATTGCGGTTATCCGCCTTGCCATCGACATTGAACGACAAGGTAAAGCTGTCATTGGTCGCCGGGCTGCCACCAATGGTGGTTTCCAGCGCGAAGGTGCGCGGATTGCCGCTGGGGTCGAGAATCGGGTTGCCCGAAGCATCACGCATTGGGATCGACAGCGAGAGCTTATTGTCCTGGCCTGGCACCACGGTCCCGGTGCCGATCTGTGCGCCCTTGGCATCGAACAGCTTGTAGCCCTGGGACCCACCGCTGGCTGCGTCGAACACCACGCGCACTGGCATGGCGTCCTTGATCGCCTGCTGCGTCAGGGCCGTGTCGGCACCGCCATAGATATCCAGCGCTTGTCCGAGGTTGGGTTGCGTGATGGTGCCGGTGCCGCTGTTACCGCTGCCAACGGCAGCGCTCACAGGGCCGGCGAACGCCAGCTTGTTGGCATCGGTGAGCACTGTGGTGATACCGGTGGCGGCCGAGCGGGTGGGAATCACCTTGAAGCTGTCGCCAGCGGCCAGCGCACCGCCCTTGAGGGACAGGCTGAAGCCATCGATGACCGGCGCAGGGTCGGCATTGAGGTCGAACGAGCCCATGTCGGTGCCGTCGGAGCGGCGGACACTGTACTGATTGCCGCTGGTGAATTTCACCTCGTAATCATAAGTGCTCAGCGCGCCGCTGTTGGCAATGGTGACGTCGAGGTTGCCCGACCCTGCACTGTTGTTCGACGACGCCAGGCTGCGCTGGGCGATGGCACTTGCGCTGTTGATGCTGGAGAACAGCGAGCTGCCGAACTGGCCATTGGCATCCAGGCCCTGGCCCAGCTGGCTGTTGATGCTGTCGGCGACGACCAGCGCCACGCGGCCCAACTCGTTCATCGACGGCGTCAGCACGTCCTGGCGGTAGCGCAACAGGCCACCAATGGTGCCGCCGGTGGCCACCGAGGTCACGTCCGAGCTGAACGACTCGTAGTTGATGCGCAGCGTCGCCTGGCTCTTGTCGGCCACCCCCGGCTGCACGGACAACGGGTTGGCCCTGCCGCCGGTGACCAACGACTGGCCGCTGCCCAGGATCACATCGTAGTTGCCTTCACGCTCCTGAACGGTCACGCCCACCAGTTCGTTCAGCTGGCGCACGGCTTCGCTGCGGGCATCGAGCAGGTTGTTGGGCGTGCTGCCAGTGCCGCTGGCGGCCACGATCTGTTTGTTGTATTCAGCGATGCTGCTGGTGAGCTTGTTGACCTGCCCCGCCAGGGTATCCAGCTGGGAGTTGATGACATCGTTCTGCTGGGTCAATTGGGTGCTGACGGCATTGAAACGGTTGCTCAAGGTCTGCGCCTGGGTCAGCAACAGTTGCCGCGAGGCCACATCGCCAGGCTTGGCCGCTGCGGTTTGCATGGCCGAGAAAAACGCAGTCAGTACCGAGCTGATGCCGGTATCCCGGTCAGCCAGCAGCTTGTCGACACCGGTCACCTGGTCCCGGAATGCCGTGGAATCGGCCTGCAGGGACGTCGCCGTCTGCAACTGATTGTCAAGATAAGCACTGTAGATGCGGCGCACGTCTGCCAGCGTGGTCCCACTTCCCAGAAAACCTGCGCCCATGTACTGCGAGGCGCCAGCCACCTGCATGGCTTGCTGGCGCGAGTAGCCGCTGGTGGCGGCGTTGGCGATGTTGTTACTGGTGACCGACAGGTGCGCCTGGCTGGCACTCAAGCCACTCAGGCCGATCGAAATCAGGCTCGACATGATTTAGTCCTTTCAAAGGTTCGTGGTGCTGCCAGCCATGGCGTATTGCGGTGTCTTCTGCATTTGCTGGGCGATGCTGATGATTTTCTTCGCATAGCCCGGGTCGGTCGCGTAACCGGCCTTTTGCAACTCGCGTGCAAACTGCTCAGGGTTATCGGCCGACTTGACCGCTTCTTGATAGCGCGAATTGTTCTGCAACAAGCTCACCAGGTCGTGGAAGCTGTCCTGATAGGAGTCGTAGCTGCGGAACTGGGCGGTTTCCTTGACGAACTGACCGTCGCGGAATTCGCTGGTGATGGCCCTGGCCTGTTCGCCTTGCCAGTTACCGGTGGCCTTGATGCCGAACAGGTTATGGCTGCTGCTGCCGTCGCTGTTGCGCATGACCGACTTGCCCCAGCCGGTTTCCAATGCGGCCTGGGCGACCAGGTAACGCGGATCGATCCCGATGCGCTTGGCGGCCTGCTCGGCCATCGGCAGCATGGTGGCGATGAAGGAGTCGCTGTCGGTGAAAGCCTTTTTCGGCGCCAGCGGCGGCTGGGCGACGGCACGACCGGCAATGCGCAGCCCAGTCTCGGGTACGGCAAACACCTTGGCCGCTTGCTGGCCCTCACGCACCGGCACCGCCGGTGCATTGCCGGCGGGCGCGGTGGGTGCGCTAGGCACGATGCCAGCCAGCAGGCGGTCGGTGAGGCGACTGGGCAACGCCAGGCGCCGCGCATTGAGCGCGGCAACATCGTTACGGGTGCTGGCGGCTTCGGTGGCGTGCACCGGGTCTGCAACCTTGCTGCCCCACAGCACCGGCCCGGCCTGCCCGCGCGGGAACGGGCTGGTGTTGGCAGCGGCGCTGCGG
The DNA here is from genome assembly GCA_963529135.1 of uncultured Pseudomonas sp. GTDB lineage: Bacteria > Pseudomonadota > Gammaproteobacteria > Pseudomonadales > Pseudomonadaceae > Aquipseudomonas. The sequence goes on from CAURYQ010000057.1 coordinate 6,044, forward strand.
CTTTTGGTCAGTTGACGCACCAGCACATCCTGCAGGCCGATACCGCCACCCTCGCGGGACATGCTCACCGACAGCTGCTGGTCGTACATATCGCGGTACTGCTTGACCGTCTCGGTGTTCATCGGGTTGTCGTCGGCCAGCACGTCGCTGGCCTTGCGCGAGGCCTTGAGCATCTCGCTGATGAACATCGACTCGAACTCCTGGGCCACCTTGCGCACGTTGGCTTCGCTGTCGCGGTCACCGTGCTTGAGGGCGTTGAGGCGGTTGAGGTCGGTGAAGGCACCGCTGTCGACACTGCCAGAAACCAGGCTCTTGCTGTTCATCGACGCCGTCCTCAGATCACGATCAGGTCGGCTTGCAAGGCGCCGGCCTGTTTAAGGGCTTCGAGAATGGCCATCAGGTCACCGGGCGCGGCGCCCACCTGGTTCACCGCTCGGACGATCTCATCCAGGGTGGTGCCAGGGCCGAACTTGAACATCGGCTTGGCTTCCTGCTCGGCATTGACCCGCGAGCGCGGTACCACGGCGGTCTGGCCGTTGGAGAGCGGGCCCGGCTGGCTGACGATGGGGTCTTCGGTGATGGTCACGGTCAGGCTGCCGTGGGTCACCGCCGCCGGCGAGACCTTGACGTTCTGACCGATGACGATGGTGCCGGTGCGCGAGTTGATGATGACCTTGGCCACGGCCTGACCGGGGTCGATTTCCAGGTTTTCCAGGATCGACAGGTAGTCCACCCGCTGGCTGGGGTCCATCGGCGCACTGACGCGCACCGAACCGCCGTCCACGGCCTGGGCCACGCCAGGGCCGAGCAGGTCGTTTACCTTGTCGACGATGTGCTTGGCGGTGGTGAAGTCGGGACGGTTGAGGTTGAGGGTCAGGGTGTTGCCCTGGTTGAAACCACTGGGCACGGCCCGCTCGACGCTGGCGCCACCCGGAATGCGGCCGGCAGAAGGCACGTTGACCGTGATCCGCGAGCCGTCGCGGCCTTCGGCGTCGAAGCCGCCCACCACCAGGTTGCCCTGGGCGATGGCGTAGACGTTGCCGTCGATGCCCTTGAGCGGGGTCATCAACAGGCTGCCGCCGCGCAGGCTTTTGGAGTTGCCGATCGACGACACGGTAATGTCCACCACCTGCCCTGGCTTGGCAAAAGCCGGCAGGTCGGCATGCACCGACACCGCAGCCACGTTCTTCAGCTGCACGTTGCCCGACCCGGGCGGCACTTTGATGCCGAACTGCGAGAGCATGTTGTTGAACGTCTGCACGGTGAAGGGCGTCTGCGTGGTCTGGTCGCCGGTGCCATTGAGGCCGACCACCAGGCCATAGCCGATCAACTGGTTGGACCGCACGCCCGAGATGCTGGCGATGTCCTTCAGGCGCTCGGCTTGCGCGGCAAAGGCGCAGGCCATCAGCACGGTAGCGGTGAGCAGTTGCCTCAGGTTGAGCATGGTCATGGTACTCAGAAGGGCCAAAGCGGGCTCATGAAGAAGCGGTCCAGCCACCCAGGCTGGCTGGCATCGGCGAACGAACCGGTACCTGAATAAGTGATGCGCGCATCGGCAACCCGCGTCGACGGCACGGTGTTGTCGGTGGCAATGTCGTCGGCACGAATGAGCCCGGCGATGCGCACCAGTTCTTCACCGGTGTTCAGGGTCAGCCACTTCTCGCCGCGCACGGCGATGATGCCGTTAGGCAGCACTTCGGCCACGGTGACGGTTACCGAACCGGTCAGGGTGTTGCCCTGGGTGGCCTTGCTGTCGCCTTTGGTGGTGCGGTCGCCGCTGTAGCCTGCGTCAAGCGACAGGTCGCCGCCACCGAACGGGTTGTTGGTGTTGGGCCGGGCGCCGAACAACGACGACAGCCCCAGGCTGGCCTTGCTGTTCTTCTGGATCTGGGAGCCTGCGTTCTTGCTGGCCGAGGTGCGCTCGTTCAGGGTGATGGTGATGATGTCACCCACGCGGAACGCCTTGCGGTCGCCGTACAGGTTCTGCTCGAAACCGGCCTGGTAGATCGAACCGTTGTTGGCCGCTGCCGGCAGAGGGGTGCGCGGGAGCACCGGCGCATAGTACGGGTCGTTGGGCTTGGCCGCCGGGGCGACGCAGCCTGCAAGCAACACCGCACCGCCCAGGGCGAAAACGGACAACAGACGATTCATGATGCATACCTCGCGGGTGCTACGGAAGTTGCTGGGATCACAGCTGCTGGGTGACGGTCTGCAGCATCGAGTTGGCGGCGGAAATGACCTTGGAGTTCATCTCATAGGCGCGCTGGGTGGTGATCATGTTCACCAGTTCTTCCACCGTGCTGACGTTGGAGTTCTCCAAGGTCTGCTGCAGGGTGGTACCGAAACCGTTAAGGCCCGGGGTGCCGACCTGGGGTGCACCGCTGGCGGCGGTTTCCAGGAACAGGTTGCCGCCGATGGCCTGCAGGCCAGCCGGGTTGATGAAATCGGCGGTCTGGATGTTGCCGATCACCTGGGCTGCCGGGTTGCCGGCGGTGGTGATCGACACGGTGCCGTCCTGGCCGACGGTGAAGGTCTGCGCGTCGTTGGGCACGACGATGGCAGGCTCCAGGGCGTAGCCGTTGGCGGTAACGATCTGGCCATCCGAGTTCAGGTGGAAGGTACCGTCACGGGTGTAGGAAACCGTGCCATCGGGCTGCAGGATCTGGAAGAAGCCGCGGCCGTTGACCGCCATGTCCAGCGGGTTCTCGGTGGTCTGCAGGCTGCCGGCCACGAAGCTCTTCTGGGTGCCGACGATGCGCACACCGGTACCGACCTGCAGGCCCGACGGCAGCTGGCTGTCCTGGGTGGACTGGGCGCCGGGCTGGCGGCGGATCTGGTACAGCAAGTCCTGGAATTCGGCGCGATCACGCTTGAAGCCGGTGGTCGAGACGTTGGCCAGGTTGTTGGAAATCACCGTCAGGTTGGTGTCCTGGGCGGACAGGCCGGTTTTGGCGACCCATAGAGCTGGAAGCATGTAAGTTCTCCTCGCGCGCCTGTTTTACGGCACCCGTTCAAATGTCATTAGCCGATTTGCAAAACCCGAGCCATGGCTTCATCGCCTTCCTTCGCTGCACTCATCATCTTGACGTGCAGCTCGAACTGGCGAGACAGCGCCAGCACCGAAGTCATTTCCTCGACCGCATTCACGTTGCTGCCTTCCAGGAAGCCCGACACCACACGAACATTGACGTCGGCATCGGCCGGCTGGCCGCTGGCGGTGTGAATCAGGCCATCTGCGCCTTTGCTCAGGCCCTTGGTGTCCGGGTTGACCAGCTTGATACGGTCGACTTCGGCCATTACTCGCGGGTCTTCACCCATGGAGCGGATGCTGATGGTGCCGTCGGCACCCACTTCCACCTTCTGCTCCGGCGGAATGGCGATAGGGCCACCATTGCCGATGACCGGCATGCCGTTGCCGGCGCGCAGCACGCCAAGGGCATCGATGTTCAGGCTGCCGGTGCGCACGTAGGCTTCGCTGCCGTCGGGGGCCTGCACGGCGATGAAGCCGTGGCCACTGACTGCCACGTCCAGGTCTCGACCGGTTTCGATCATCGGCCCTTCGCTGAAATCCGTGGCCGGGCGTTCGGTCAGGGCAAAAGCCCGCGCCGGGAAGCTGTCGCCAAACACCGGCATCGAACGGGCCTGCTCCAGGTCACGCTGAAAACCGTTGGTGGAAACGTTCGCCAGATTGTTGGCGTGGGCCTTCTGCGCCAGCGCATTCTGGCTGGCGCCGGTCATGGCCACGTATAGCAATTTGTCCACAGCATCTCCTCCGCGCGCCAGTACCGCGCTGTCATCAGGCAGGGTCAAGCAATAATCGAACCAGCTTTGCACCCCGGTGAATCGGGCACTTCAGCGCGACGGCAGTACCGTCGGTGTCAGTTTGTTGGCATCGGGTCGGGACGCCTGGATCAGTGATCGCGGCAGGCGCCGTTTTTGTAGGGGCCGGCAAACCGGGTCCAGCCTGAACCCGGGTTGCCTTGTACGCAGATGTATCGCCCGGTGACCAGGCTTTGCCAAAGGAAGAACGGCCTCGGGGCGGCCTCTGTCCAGTTGGCACTGCCGCTCCCTATCACCAACAACAAGGACAACAACCAGGCATGCCTCATCGACCTTGCCCTTGAGCCCTGAGTGTCACACCTGGGCACATCATCAGCTCATCTGAATGATGGTTTGCATGATGGTGCTTTCGGTGGAGATCGTCTTGGCGTTGGCCTGATAGTTGCTCTGCGCCTTGATCAGGTTCACCAGCTCGCCGGTCAGGTCGACGTTGGAATCTTCCAGCGAAGAACCTGCAATCTGGCCCAGGGTGCCGGTGTCCGGCGCGCCAATCACCGGGACACCCGACGAAAACGACTCCTGCCAGTTGGTGCCGCCGATCGGCGTCAGGCCCTGCATGTTGGCGAAGCTGGCAATGGCGACCTGGCCGATGACTTTGTTCTTGCCGTTGGTGAAGTTGGCGAACAGGAAGCCTCCCTTGTCTACCGAAAGGCTGGACAGTTCACCGGTAGCGAACCCGTCCTGATCCTTGGCGGTCACGGCCGAAGCGGCGTTGTACTGGGTCATGCCCAGCATGTCGAGGCTGACCCCGTTGGGGTTGGCGTTGGCACCGTTTGGCGACCATTGGCCGGCGGCGTTCTTCTGCGCTGGGATCCAGTTGTCCAGGTTGAAGGTCTTGTTCGCATTGATGGACAGACCACCGGCAACCGGCCCGGCGGTGAGGGCATCGGCGTTGAGCGTACCGTCAGACTTGAACGGCAGGTCGTTGATCAGCGGCTGCGTGGAGGTCGGGTCCTGTGGGTTGCGGCCGTCGATGGTGCTGTACATCTTCCAGGAATTGGACGTGTCGTCCTTGATGAAGTACTGGTTCAACTGGTGCGCATTGCCCTGGCTGTCGTACACATCACTGGAGAACGTGAAGTTGTAGCTCTTGACGTCGGCTGGGTCGAACGGGGTGACCGTAGGCGCGCCATCGCTGGACTTCAGGTTGACCGTCTGCTCGATCTTGGATGTGGCCTTGGGGGTGAGGTTGGCGGTATCGATCTGCAGGTTGGTCAGCACACCCTGGACCACTTGGCCGTTCTCGTCCACCCCATAACCCTGCAGGTTGGCACCGCCGGCATTGACCACGAAACCCTGCTTGTCGCTGTAGAACGCGCCGGCGCGGGTGTAGATCTTCGACCCATTGTCGTTCAGCGCGAAGAAGCCGTTGCCATCGATGGCCATGTCCAGCGCCTGGCCAGTACCGTTGATGTTGCCGGAGCTGAACTGCTGGGAAATGGCAGCGGTCCGTACGCCGGTACCAATGGTGGTACGGCCGGCGCTGGTGCCGCGAATGGAGCTTGAGTACTGGTCGGCGAATTCGGCGCGCGAGGCCTTGAAGCCGGTGGTGGCGACGTTGGCAATGTTGTTGCCGGTGACGTTCAGGGCCTTGTTGGCTGCATTGAGGCCACTTAAGCCAATGTTGTAAGACATACGCTAACTCCTGAAGATGTGCGCAAGGCCCTAGATGCCGATGCTTTGAATGGTGGAAAGTGGAACGCTGCCAAGCCCTGCCAGGTTCAGCGTCATTTCGCCACCGTTGCTGCCCATGGTCACGCTGGTCACCGTCGCCGGCAGGTTGGTGGTCATGGCCGTGGCCGTGCCGTTGATCGAAGCGGTGGCCTTGAAGCTGTAGGTACCGGCAGGCAACGCCTCGCCGGCGTCATCCTTGCCATCCCAGGTGAAGTCCGCCTTGCCGCCTGCCTGGCTACCCAGGTCGAGCGTGCGCACCAGCTTGCCGTCCTTGTCATATACCCCCACCGAAGTGGCGGTGCTGGAGCCGGTCAGGTTCACCGAGCCCTTCATGTCCTTGCTGGTATCGACCATGGCCTTGTCGGTCTGCACGATCACGTTGCGCCCGACCAGCGACGAGGCCTGCAAGGCCTGTGACGACTGGAACGCACCGGCGATGTAGTTCACCGAGCTGTTCAGGGTCTGGATACCTTCCAGGCTGCTGAACTGCGCCAACTGCGCGACGAACTCGCCGTTCTGCTGCGGATCCAGGGGGTTCTGGTTCTTCATCTGGGTCACCAGCAGCTGCAGGAAGGCATCTTTGCCCAGTGCGCTGCCGGCAGCGCCGGTGTTGCTGTCGTTCTTGCTTTCTTTTCGCTGCAGCGAGCTCAGGTAGCTACTACCGACGTCGGCTGTGGAATTGGTGGTGGTCATGTCGGCGTCCTATTACTGACCCAGGGTCAGCACCTTCTGCATCATGCTCTTGGCCGTGTTCATCAACTCGGCGTTGGTCTGGAACGCGCGGCTGGCCGAGATCATGTCAGCCATTTCCTCGACCACGTTGACGTTGGGGTAATACACGTAGCCGTCCTTGTTCGCCGCTGGGTGGCTTGGCTCGTAGCGGGCCTCGAGGTTGCTCTGGTCCTCGACGATGCCGGTCACCTGCACGCCCTGCCCTGCCTCTCCCTGGTCTTCGAACAGCGACTGGCTGCTGCCGGCCTGGGCGTTCTGGAACGTGGTGGCGAACACGGGGTGGCGAGCACGGTAGGTCTGGTCGATGCTCGACGAGACCGTCTCGGCGTTGGCGATGTTGGAGGCTACGGTGTTCAGGCGCGTGTTCTGCGCGCTCATGCCAGAACCGGCAATGTTGAAGACACTTGAAAGGGACATGGTCATTCTCCCCGCAGGGCTGAGACCAGCCCTTTGAATTTACTGTTGAGCAACGTGAAGCTGGCCTGGAAGCCGATGGCGTTTTCCGTGTAGTTCGACTGCTCGATCTGCGCGTCCACGGTGTTCTGGTCGATCGAGGGCTGCATCGGCGTGCGGTATTTCAGGGCTTCATCGCTGAGCGCCACGCCGTCGGCCTCGATATGCCGGCTGTTGGTACGCTCCAGGCCAAAGCGGCCGCCGTTCTGCTGCTTGTCGCTTTCGGCGGCCAGCACCGATGCGAAGTCCAGGTCGCGGGCCTTGTAGTTGGGGGTATCGGCGTTGGCGATGTTGTTGGCCAGCACTTCGGCGCGTTGCGCGCGAAAGCCCAGAGCCTTTTCATGGATACCAAGCGCTTTGTCGAAGCTGATGCTCATGTCGGGGAAACCTTCAGCGGTTGACCAGAGTGTCGTTGCCGAAGGTTTTAGCAAGGCTTGTGCCAAGAACTGAAAAGCCCGCAATCAAGGCTTTGCAGCCCTGTGCGCAAGCAAGGAATGCCAGAAAAGCGGCAAACCGCTAGCAACCGAATGGCCACAAGCGGCAAAAAAGGGAGGACTTGAGCGGCAAAACAAAAATTTGACGTCAGTGGGCAGGCCGGCAAAGAGCATGCCGCTGACAAGGCCAGCCCCTGTCAGCGCCACCCACGACAGGCAGGCCTACTTGGCCTGGTAAATGATACCCGGGCTGCATTGCACCATCTGGTAATGATCGGGCAGACCATTGAGCGCTTCGGATGCCCCCAGGAACAGGTACCCACCCGGCTTGAGGGTGCTGTGGATGCGCAGCAGGATGTCTTTCTTGACCTGCGCCGAGAAGTAGATCAACACGTTGCGGCAGAACACGATGTCGAACTTGCCCAGGCTCGCGTAGCTGTCGAGCAGGTTGAACGAACGGAACTCCACCCGACTGCGAATCGCCGGCTTGATTGCCCAACGCCCTGGCCCCTTGGGGTCGAAGTAGCGTTGCAGGCGTTCGGCAGATAAGCCGCGCGCTATCGCCAAGCTGTCGTATTCGCCAGTCTTGCAGTTGTTGAGCATGGTGCCGGACAGGTCCGTGGCCACGATCTGGGCGCCCATTTTCAGTTGGCCCAGGTTGCTGCGCTCGAACTCGTCGATGGACATGGAGATGGAGTACGGCTCCTGGCCGGAGGAACACGCCGCCGACCACATGCGCAGGCGCTGGCCTGGGTTGTTGCGGATGAACTCGGGGATGACCTTGTTCTTGAGCACCTCGAACGGATACGTATCACGAAACCACAGGGTTTCGTTGGTGGTCATGGCATCGACCACCTGTTCGCGCAGGCCGCCGCGGGGCTGGGCCTGGATGCGCTGCACCAGCTCGCCCAAGCTCTTGATGCCCTGCTGCTCCATCAACTTGTTGAGGCGGCTGGACACCAGGTACTGCTTATTCTCGCCCAGCAAGATGCCACAGGCTTTTTCCAGAAATACCCGGAACTGTTCGAAATCCAAATTACCCGTAGACACTGCTGCCGCCTCTTTTCAATCACTGTGGCCGGGGCAAGCCCCGGCGCCTTTCAATGCGCTGCCTTGATGCGGTCGACCACGCGCTGGGCCAGATCATCCGGCCGGAACTTGGCCAGGAAGTCATCGGCACCCACTTTCTTGACCATCGCCTGGTTGAACACCCCGGACAGGGAAGTATGCAGGCAGATGTGCAACTTTTGCATGCGCGGGTCGCTGCGAATTTCGGCCGTCAGGGTATAGCCGTCCATTTCCGGCATTTCAATGTCGGAAATCATCATCAGAAACTCTTCCTCGGGCTTCTTGCCTTCGTCCACCAGCTGGCGCAGGTAATTCAAGGCCTGACGACCGTCGTTGAGCGCGACCACTTCGACACCGACGGTCTGCAGACAGCGGCTGACCTGCTTGCGCGCCACCGACGAATCGTCGACGGTCAATACCCGCAGCATCACGGCCTTGTCCTGTACCTCGGCATCCACCACCCCTGCCGATACCGACTCCGAAGACGGCGCGACCTCGGCCAACACTTTCTCCACGTCGATGATCTCAACCATGCGGTTGTCCACCCGGGTGACAGCCGTCAGGTAGTGATCACGACCGGTACCCTTGGGTGGCGGGTGGATTTCTTCCCAGTTCATGTTGACGATGCGTTCGACCGAATGCACCAGGAAGCCCTGGGTCTTGGTGTTGTACTCGGTGATGATCACGAAGCTGCTGCGGGTGTCCTCCTGCAAGGGACGCAGGCCAGTGGCCATCGACAGGTCCAGGATCGGAATGGTCGCTCCGCGAATATTGGCGACACCACGCACCACCGGGTGCGCCTTGGGCAGTATGGTCAGCGCAGGGCATTGCAGCACTTCCCTGACCTTGAAAACGTTGATGCCATAAAGCTGTTCGCCGTTGAGGCGAAACAGCAGCAGTTCCAGGCGATTCTGCCCAACCAGCTGTGTGCGCTGGTTGACCGAATCCATAACCCCCGCCATGCCGAACTCCTTACCTGTCAGCCATTCGTTGCCACTCTTTCAAGAAGTCGGCACGGGCTTTGCTTTTTTGAGCGCCATGTACATGAAAACGACAGTTTCCCGACGATTGACGCGCCTGCTGGCTGGCTTGCTGGCCGCGTTGTGCCTGCTGGTACCGGTTCGCACCTGGGCGGACGCATTCACCATGCCTGAACAGCTTATCGGTGTCACCCAAGGGTTTCTTGAGTTCACCGTCGAAGATTATCTCGCCACCACTCAGACGGCGGGCCGTTACGAGATTCAGGTCAACCCTCTGGACCCCCGGTTGCGCATGCCCTTGTGCAGTCAGGCGCTCGACGCTTCGCTTGAAAGCCCGAGCGTGCCGCTTGGACGGGTAACGGTGCGCGTTCGCTGTGACGGGTCGGCGCCCTGGACCGTCTTCGTGCCGGCCACTGTACGCCTGTTCCGTGAGGTGGTGGTGGTGACGCGTCCGCTGCGACGGGACAACGTGGTAGGCGAAAGCGATGTGGCCTTGCGCGAGCGTGACGTGGGCACGCTGGGTCAAGGTTTTCTGACCGATCTGGGCCAGGCGGTCGGCATGAAAATGCTGCGCCCGACCGTGATCGACCAGGTACTTACCCCACAGCACCTGGAGCAGGCCGAGGTGGTACGCAAGGGAGACCATGTGGTGATCATCGCCCGCAGCGGCACCCTGAGCGTACGCATGCCAGGGGAAGCGCTGACCAAGGGGGGCATCAGCGAACAGATCCGGGTGCGCAACCTCAATTCAAAGCGTGTGGTCAAGGCCATGGTGACCGGCCCTGGCCAGGTCGAGGTGAGTATGTAGGCCAGCGGGCGGATGTCGCTGGCGCAAGGGAACCGCATTTTCTAAACTGTGTCAGAAAACGGGTTGTGAGCTGATCATCAAGGCAGCCGCGCATTTGTGCCTAAAGTTTATCGTGAGTTGGCCGAAAACAAGGCAAGCGTCCATAAACCCAGAGGTTTTCTGATCATGGTCATCGACTTCAGTCGTTTGAATAATTCCCCGGCCGTCACGGGCGGCGTACGCGGCAGCAATGCCCCAGGCAGCACTGAAAAACCGGCTGCCAGCCAGGAAGCTGCCAAGGGCGCGGGGGCCAGTGGAGAAGCCGTTCACCTGAGCGCAGAGGCCCAGCAGTTGCAAAAGATCAGCGACAAGCTGCGCGATGAACCCGTCGTCAACAGCGCCAAGGTAGCCCAACTGAAACAGGCCATCGCCGATGGCAGCTACCAGGTCGATGCTGGCCGGGTCGCCAGCAAGCTGCTCGATTTCGAAGCACAGCGTTGACCGTAGGGTGCGCTGACTTCATGGACGCTTGAAAACCGGGAGTTAGCCATGCACGACACAACCCTGCTGCAACTGATCGAACAAGACATCGCGCCGATGCAGGAGCTGCTTGAGCTGCTGCAAAACGAGGCCGTTGCACTGCATGGTCGCGACATGCAATTGCTGGAGCAGATCCTGGCGCGCAAGCAGTCGCTGATCATCCTGCTCGAGCAACACGGGCAGCGCCGTGGCCAGCTGCTCGCCGACCTGGGCCTGAGCGCAGACCGCGTTGGTGTACAGGCCGTGGCAGCGCAGTCACCGCACGGTGACGTGATGCTGGAGCGACTCGACACGTTGGCGCAGTTGATGGACGAATGTCAGCAGGTCAACTCGACCAATGGCCGCATCATTCAGGTCCAGCAACAGGTCACCAACAATCAGGTGCGCATCCTCATGGGCGGCGACTCGCCCTCGCTCTACAACAGCCGTGGCAGTACCTCGCCCCTGAACAAGCCGCGCGCCCTCAGCCAAGTGTGATTTCCCTATCAAGGCACGGCACATACTGGCAAAATGCTGCTCATTGTCTGTTTAGCTTTTGCCTGGAGACCGTCAAGCCGTGTTCAATGAATCCGATGCCCCGCAACCGCCCAAGGTGCTGAGCACACCCTTGGAAATTGCGGCCAATTTGCGGCAGCTCCAGGAAAGCCACGACCCACTGATCATTACCTTCCACGACCGAGGCCACCGCTTCCAGAGTTACGTGGTAGACGTTGATCGGGAAAACAACGTATTGGCACTCGACGAGCTGATCCCCCGCGATGGCGAGAAATTCATCGAAAACGGTGAGCATTTTCGGGTTGAAGGGTTTCACGACGGCGTGCGCATCGCCTGGGAGTGCACTCACGGCTTGCGCATCAGCGAAGTGGACGGCCATCGCTGCTACCGGGGCGGCCTGCCGCTGGAGATGACCTATCACCAGCGCCGCAATGCGTTTCGTGCCGCGCTGAAGCTGTCGCAGTTGGTAGACATCATCCTCGATGGCACTCATCTCAAAGGCAATGGCGCCTTGCGCGGCAAGTTGCTGGATGTGTCCGCCACAGGCTGCAAGTTGCGCTTCGATGGCAATGTCGAAGATCGCCTGCAATTGGGGCAGGTGTACGAACGCTTCAAGGCCGGCAGCCCGCTTGGCCTGGTCGACACCATGGTAGAGCTGCGCCATCTGCACTATGAAGAGCGCATCAATACAACCTTTGCCGGGGTTCGCTTCCACAATCTCAGCGGGCCGGCCCAGCGCAAGGTCGAGAGTTTCGTGTACCAGTTGCAGCGTGAAGCGCGGCGGTTCGACAAAGACGATTACTGATTTCGGCCTGCGCTGAAGCCGAGCGTCCACTTCCAAACTCAGGCGTGTCCTTCGCCACGATAGACAACAGTGCATCCGCTGGCTGACGAGACGCTGGGTCTTCTCCAACGCTCGTCACGGCCACCAAGCCTTTAAACCGGCTTTTCGGTCACCGGCGCCTCATCCAGTGGCGCCTCGGCTTCCTTCTCGATCTCTTCCGTATCCTCCGCCGCCACGGGTGTCTGCATCACATCCTGCACGGTCTGCTCATCCACACGCGGGTCCAGCGCTGCAGACAGTGGCGAACCGGCGGCGGGCATGGCGACGTGGCCCAGCGGTGCATCCTGGACCTGGTGCAGCCCGGTGACGGCTTTTGGACGGATACGCCAGACCAACACCAAAGCAAAGAACACGAAGAAGGCGTACAGCATCTGCACCCCTAGCACCTTCATCAAAACACCGGCAGCCAGCGGCCCGATGCACGCGCCCACGCCATAGGTCACCAACAGCATGGCGGTCAGCGACACGCGGCGCTCGCTCTCCACGTGGTCATTGGAAAAGGCCACGGCCAGTGGGTACAGGCTGAACTGCAGCAGCGACACCAAAAAGCCCATGCCGAACAGCAATTCCAACGGCACTTCGGGCAGGATCGCCAGCGGCGCGGCGGCGACGGCCAACCCTACCGCGACACTGCGAATCAGAACGGCACGGTCATAACGGTCCGATAGCCAGCCCAGTGGCCACTGAACCACCAGCCCGGCAAAGATGCAGCAGCCCATGAACAGACCGATCTGCTCGGTGCTCAAGCCTTGGCTGGCTGCATACAGGGGAGCAAGACCGTAGAACGAGCCAACGATCAGCCCGGAACCCAGCACCGTGCTGAGCGACTGCGGCACACGCTTGATGAAGAACTTCGGTTCCATCGGTGCCGGACGCAGCGGCGCCGGGTGAATGCGTCGGGTCATGGCCACCGGCACCAGGCACAGGGCGAAGCACATCGCGACCAGCATGAGCAGCTCGAGCCCCAATTCGGGATGCACGACCAGTATCAGTTGACCCAGCACAAGGCCCAGGTAGGACGCGATCATGTAACCGCTGAACACCGCACCCCGGTACTTCACGTCTGCCTGTTCGTTGAGCCAGCTCTCGATCACCATGTACTGGCACATCATACCCAGGCCCACGATCATCCGCAGCCCGACCCAGGCTGGCAGCCAATTGGTCAGGCCGTGGCCGAGCACGGCAGCACCGACGATACCGGCGCAGGTGGCATAGGCGCGTATGTGCCCTACCCGCCCTATGAGCCGGTGACCCACCTTGCCGCCTACGGCAAGGCCGAAGTAGTTGGCCGCCATCAGCGCACCAACCCATAGGCTATCGACATTGTCGGCAGCCAGACGCAGCGCCAGGTAGGTACTGAGCAGGCCCGAGCCGATCAGCATCATCAATGCGGCGAAATACAGCGACTGAAACGGCTTCCAGATAGTGCGCATAAATCCCTTCGGCTCCCGGGTTGAGCTGGCAGTGGTACGTGCAGAGTAAAGGCTAACGGCAAGCGTTGCAGGCCCCGTGCTGCAAAATTGAATGGTTTATCGCCCGTGGCCTGGTGTCGAGCATGTCAGGCTAGGCCCCAGGTCGGCGACGAATTTGGACAGCAGTCATTCGCGCAAGGTCATACCGTTTGCCGGCAATGGCAATGCCGTCTTGTAGCGCACCTGCTTCAAGGCGAAGCTTGAACGAATATTGGCGACACCGGGCAAGCGGGTCAGGTAATCCAGAAACCTCTCCAATGCCTGAATGCTGGGCAGCAGCACACGCAGCAGGTAGTCCGGGTCACCCGTCATCAGGTAGCACTCCATCACCTCGGGCCGCTCGGCAATTTCCTCCTCGAAGCGGTGCAGCGCCTGCTCTATCTGTTTTTCCAGGCTCACATGGATGAACACGTTCACATCCAGCCCCAGCACTTCGGGCGACAGCAGCGTGACTTGCTGACGAATGACGCCCAGCTCTTCCATGGCCCGCACCCGGTTGAAACACGGTGTGGGCGAGAGGTTGACCGAACGCGCCAGCTCGGCGTTGGTGATGCGGGCGTTTTCCTGGAGGCTGTTGAGAATGCCGATATCCGTACGATCGAGTTTGCGCATGAGACAAAATCACCGGTTTTTTGTGTTTATGCGGAATGTTTATCTGGCCTGTCCGCCAAAGGCAATCAACTAGAGAGAAATATTCTGCAGCGGGCCAACTAAGATGTAGCTAACGCTGACCTACTGGTCATGAGCCGGTACTCAGCAGCGACCGCTTCAAAGCTCACAAAAACAAATACCCGAGCGAGCGTAAACAGCATGAACGAGTACGCCCCCCTGCGCCTGCATGTGCCCGAGCCTACCGGCCGGCCAGGCTGCCAGACCGATTTTTCCTACCTGCGCCTGAACGACGCGGGTCAGGTGCGCAAACCACCCATCGACGTCGAAGCCGCCGACACCGCCGATTTATCCGGCAGCCTGGTGCGCGTGCTGGATGAACACGGCAACGCCCAGGGCCCATGGGCCGAGGACATCGATCCGCAGGTACTGCGCCAGGGCATGCGCGCCATGCTCAAGACCCGGATCTTCGACAGCCGCATGGTCGTCGCCCAGCGCCAGAAGAAAATGTCGTTCTACATGCAGAGCCTGGGTGAGGAAGCCATCGGCAGCGCCCAGGCACTGGCCTTGAACCGCACCGACATGTGCTTCCCGACCTACCGTCAGCAAAGCATCCTGATTGCCCGCGATGTTTCGCTGGTGGACATGATCTGCCAACTGCTGTCCAACGAGCGCGACCCCCTCAAAGGCCGCCAGCTGCCGATCATGTATTCGGTACGCGAGGCTGGCTTCTTCACCATCAGCGGCAACCTGGCCACCCAGTTCGTGCAAGCGGTGGGCTGGGCCATGGCGTCGGCCATCAAGGGCGACACCAAGATCGCCTCTGCCTGGATCGGCGATGGCGCCACCGCCGAATCGGATTTCCACACCGCCCTCACCTTCGCCCACGTCTACCGCGCCCCGGTCATTCTCAATGTGGTCAACAACCAGTGGGCGATTTCGACATTCCAGGCCATTGCCGGAGGCGAGTCCACCACCTTCGCCGGACGCGGGGTGGGCTGTGGCATCGCTTCGTTGCGCGTGGATGGCAATGACTTCGTCGCGGTCTACGCGGCTTCGCGCTGGGCAGCCGAACGCGCACGTCGCGGCCTGGGACCGACCCTGATCGAGTGGGTCACCTACCGTGCAGGCCCGCATTCCACGTCCGATGACCCTTCCAAGTACCGCCCTGCCGACGACTGGCGCCACTTCCCGCTGGGCGACCCCATTGCTCGCCTGAAGCAGCACCTGATCAAGATCGGCCACTGGTCCGAGGACGAACATCAGGCCACAACGGCCGAGTTCGAGGCGGCCGTGGTGGCCGCCCAGAAGGAAGCCGAGCAGTACGGCACCCTCGCCAACGGACACATCCCAAGCGCGGCCTCCATGTTCGAGGACGTCTACAAGGAGATGCCGGACCACCTGCGTCGTCAACGTCAGGAACTGGGGGTCTGAGATGAACGATCACAACAACAGCATCAACCCGGAAACCGCCATGGCCACCACCACCATGACCATGATCCAGGCCCTGCGCTCGGCCATGGACATCATGCTCGAACGCGATGACAACGTGGTCGTGTACGGCCAGGACGTCGGTTACTTCGGCGGCGTCTTTCGCTGCACCGAGGGCCTGCAGAACAAGTACGGTAAATCCCGGGTATTCGATGCCCCGATTTCCGAAAGCGGCATCGTCGGCACGGCCGTGGGCATGGGTGCCTATGGGCTGAGACCGGTGGTGGAAATCCAGTTCGCCGACTACTTCTACCCAGCCTCGGACCAGATCGTGTCGGAGATGGCGCGACTGCGTTACCGCTCTGCCGGCGAGTTCATCTCGCCGCTGACCCTGCGCATGCCGTGCGGCGGCGGCATTTACGGCGGCCAGACCCACAGCCAGAGCCCCGAGGCGATGTTCACCCAGGTGTGCGGGCTGCGCACGGTCATGCCGTCCAACCCCTATGACGCCAAGGGCCTGCTCATCGCCTCGATCGAATGCGATGACCCAGTCATCTTCCTGGAGCCCAAGCGCCTTTACAACGGCCCCTTCGATGGCCACCACGACCGCCCCGTGACGCCATGGTCCAAGCACCCGCAAAGCGCCGTGCCTGACGGTTACTACAAGGTGCCGCTGGACAAGGCGGTGGTGACCCGGCCGGGCAACGATCTCACGGTCCTCACCTATGGCACGACGGTCTACGTCGCCCAGGTCGCCGCCGAAGAAACGGGCGTCGATGCCGAAGTCATCGATCTGCGCAGCTTGTGGCCGCTGGACCTGGACACCATCGTCGACTCGGTGAAAAAGACCGGTCGCTGCGTGGTGGTGCACGAAGCCACGCGCACGTGCGGGTTCGGCGCCGAGCTGGTCGCGTTGGTGCAAGAGCACTGCTTCCATCACCTCGAAGCGCCGATCGAGCGCGTGACCGGGTGGGACACGCCCTACCCCCATGCACAGGAGTGGGCTTACTTCCCGGGGCCATCGCGAGTGGGTGCGGCATTGAAAAAGGTCATGGAGGTCTGAATGGGCACGCATGTCATCAAGATGCCGGACATTGGCGAAGGCATCGCGCAGGTCGAGTTGGTCGAGTGGTTCGTCAAGGTGGGCGACCTGATCGCCGAGGATCAGGTGGTGGCCGATGTCATGACCGACAAGGCCACGGTGGAAATCCCTTCGCCGGTCAGCGGCAAGGTATTGGCGCTGGGGGGCCAGCCTGGGGAAGTGATGTCGGTAGGCAGCGAACTGATCCGCATCGAGGTCGAGGGCAGCGGCAATCATGTGGATGCACCGCAAGCCAAACCTGTCGAAGCCCCGCCGGTAAACGATGCACCCAAGCAAGCACTGCAGGCGCCAAGTGCCCCTGCCGCCCCGGCACCTGTGGCCAGTAGCCTCGCAGCACCGGTGGCGCCGCGCCAGGCGGGGGACAAACCCCTTGCCTCGCCCGCCGTGCGCAAGCGCGCCCTGGATGCAGGGATCGAGCTGCGGTACGTGCATGGCAGTGGCCCTGCTGGGCGCATCCTGCATGAAGACCTCGATGCGTTCATCAGCAAGCCCCAACGTGCCGATGAGCAGGTGCCAGGCAGCTACGCAAAGCGCACCGACAGCGAGCAAGTTCCGGTCATCGGCCTGCGCCGCAAGATCGCCCAGCGCATGCAGGACGCCAAACGCCGCGTGGCGCATTTCAGCTATGTAGAAGAAATCGATGTCACCGCCCTCGAGGCGCTGCGCCAGCAGCTCAACGGCAAGTACGGCGACAGCCGCGGCAAGCTCACGCTGCTGCCCTTCCTGGTCCGGGCACTGGTGGTAGCGCTGCGTGATTTCCCGCAGATCAACGCCACCTACGATGACGAAGCGCAGGTCATCACCCGCCACGGGGCGGTGCACGTAGGCATTGCCACCCAGGGTGACAATGGCTTGATGGTGCCAGTGCTGCGCCATGCCGAGGCGGGCAACCTGTGGGCCAATGCGGCGCAAATCGCGCGTGTGGCCAACGCTGCTCGCACCAACAAGGCCAGCCGCGAAGAACTGTCGGGTTCGACCATCACCCTGACCAGCCTCGGGGCACTGGGTGGCATCGTCAGCACGCCGGTGGTCAATACCCCGGAAGTGGCGATCGTGGGCGTCAACCGCATGGTCGAGCGGCCAGTGGTCATCGGCGGCCAGATCGTCGTGCGCAAGATGATGAACCTGTCCAGCTCGTTCGACCATCGGGTGGTCGATGGCATGGATGCCGCGCAGTTCATCCAGGCCGTTCGAAGCCTGCTGGAACAACCTGCCTGCCTGTTTGTGGAGTGAGCATGCAACCGATCATCGAAACCACGCTGCTGATCATCGGCGGCGGCCCTGGCGGCTACGTGGCCGCCATACGCGCAGGCCAACTGGGCATCCCAACGGTGCTGATCGAAGGACAGGCGCTGGGTGGAACCTGCCTGAACATTGGCTGCATTCCGTCTAAAGCGCTGATTCACGTGGCAGAGCAGTTCCACCAGGCAACCCGTTTTGCCGAGGGTTCCCAACTGGGTATCCGCGTCAGCTCGCCCGAACTGGATATCGGTCAGAGCGTGGCCTGGAAGGACGGTATCGTCGACCGCCTGACCACAGGCGTGGCCGCCCTGTTGAAAAAGCATGGCGTCAAGGTCATTCATGGCTGGGCGAAGCTGCTCGACGGCAAGCAGGTGGAGGTCGACGGCCAGCGTATTCGCTGCGAACACTTGTTGCTGGCCACAGGCTCGACCAGCGTTGATCTGCCTATGCTGCCCCTGGGAGGTGCCGTCATCTCCTCTACCGAGGCGCTGACGCCCGCCAGCGTGCCGCGCCATCTGGTGGTCGTCGGCGGTGGGTACATCGGTCTGGAGCTGGGCATCGCCTACCGCAAGCTCGGTGCGCAGGTCAGCGTCGTGGAAGCCCGCGAGCGGGTGCTGCCCACCTACGACGCTGAACTTACCGCCCCTGTTGCCGAGTCGCTGAAGAAGCTGGGCATCGCCGTTTACCTCGACCACAAGGTCGAAGGCTATGAACAGGGCACGCTGATGGCCCGGGACAGCGCAGGTTCTGCTGTGCACCTTGAAGCCGACAGGGTGCTGGTCGCTGCCGGCAGGCGCCCACGCACCCAGGGCTTCAACCTCCAGTGCCTGGACCTGCGCATGAACGGTTCGGCGATCGCCATCGATGCCCAGTGCCAGACCAGCATGCGCAATGTATGGGCCATTGGTGACGTGGCGGGTGAGCCCATGCTGGCGCACCGGGCGATGGCCCAGGGCGAGATGGTCGCTGAACGCATCGCCGGCAAGGCACGCCGCTTCGAACCGGCCGCCATCGCCGCCGTGTGCTTTACCGATCCCGAGGTGGTCGTGGCTGGTCTGACGCCCGATCAGGCTGCGGCACAAGGCCTGGACTGCATCGTCGCGCAGTTCCCCTTTGCCGCCAATGGGCGGGCCATGAGCCTGGAGTCCAAGAGTGGCTTCGTGCGGGTGCTGGCTCGCCGAGACAACCACCTCGTACTGGGGTGGCAGGCGGTGGGCGTGGCCGTCTCCGAACTGTCCACGGCGTTTGCCCAATCACTGGAAATGGGTGCGCGACTGGAGGATATTGCCGGCACGATCCATGCTCACCCTACCTTGGGCGAGGCCGTACAGGAGGCAGCGCTGCGCGCCTTGGGTCACGCGTTGCACATTTGATGCTTCGCTTTAGCGGTCAGTTGGCTCATTGGGCAACGGCGTTCTTGCCTGCGCCCTTGGCCCGGTACAGGGCCTGATCGGCACGTGCCAGTAGACTGTGTGGGTCATCCCCTTCGCGCCACTGCACCACGCCGTAACTCAACGTCAGCCGACAATCACCGATGGGCTCCAACTGCGCCACCACCTGGCGCAGTTGATCGGCGCAGCCGCAGGCTTCTGTCAGACTCGTCTGCGGCAGCACCAGGACGAACTCATCGCCGCCCCAACGGGCCAGCAAGTCGGTGGCGCGTTGGCGTGAGCGCAACGCTTCGGCTACACGGACCAAGGCGGCATCGCCCTGGGCGTGGCCGTACCGGTCGTTGATAGGCTTGAAATCGTCCATGTCCATGGCGATCACCGACAGCGGTTGCCGAAAGCGCTGGGCCCGCTCGCACTCCTGTTTCAGGACGTTCTCCAGCCGGTAGCGATTGGCGATGCGTGTCAGTGAATCACGCTCGGCAAGCTCGCGGTTCTCATCCAACTGACGCTGCAGTTGCTCGTTCACCCATGACAGTTCGCGGGTACGCTCAGCGACCAGGCACTCCAGCGATTGGTTACGCCGCTCAAGCTGCGCCAGGTGCCGCTTGCCGCGGTCGATGTTGCGATGAGCACCGAGCATGCGTGCCACCGAACCGTCCGGGTTGCGCGCAATCACGTACCCACTGTCTTCGACCCACAGGTAGCTGCCGTCGGCGCACAGGCACCGGTACTCCACCAGGTAACGCTCGTTGCGCTGGTGGATATAGGCATCGAAGTGGGCCATGACACGCTGGAAATCGTCCGGATGGATCAACCGCTCCCAGGTCAGCACCGAATTCTCTTGCGAGTGAGGCGCATAGCCAAGCATGTGGTACCAGCCCGGATTGCGGTAGACGTAGCCCGAGTTGGCGTCCCAGTCCCAGATACCGTCGCTTATCAACTCAAAGAGCGTGTGCAACTGGTCTTGGGTGAAGCCCGTCGGTACGGGGGTGAGGTGCTGGTTCATGCAAGCTCCTGAATAACCAGCAACTACGCCCAATGTCCAAGGGCTGCTGACGTGACGTAGGCGACGTGCGCCCGTGGGGTGCAGTGGTTGAGCCAAGCATAGGCGTGCGGACGTAGGGGTTAAATACGTCTTAAGGCTTAGATTTGTAACGGACGGAGCGGCAGGGGTGCAACAGGCGCTGGACGCGCTGGGGAGAAATGGCGTCCCAGGCAGGAATTGAACCTGCAACCTTCCCCTTAGGAGGGGGATGCTCTATCCAATTGAGCTACTGAGACACAACGACTGGCAGCAGGCGCTGCGCAGCGGGACGGCGTGCATGTTAACCAGCGTGTGGCCGTTTGTCATGTGTTGAACGGCTAATTGGGCGTAATCCTTTTCTGCAGCCTTACGGTGCCTGGATAACCCGTTCTTCCCGAAGCAGCGCCAGCAGGGCCTCGACCGCCGCAGACAGTGTCGTGGAATTGTCCACTACCCTGCACCCCTCTTCCGCTGCACCGTCCAAGCGTTGATGGCGCGCCAGGCGCTGCTCGATCTCGACTTGGGTTTCCCGACCTCGGGCCTGCAGGCGTTGACGCAGTATTTCGAGGCGGACATCCACGCGAATGGCCAGCAAGTCTGGGTATTGCCTACGGGCCTGGGCAAGGTAGCCACGCGAGCCATTTACCAGCACTGACCTGCCCAGGGCCAACCAGTCGTCTATCTGCTTGGGTATGCCGTACTCCAAGCCATTGGCCTGCCAATGCATGGCGAACGCGTCTTGTTGTTTCATCTGTTCGAACTGCTCGGCGCTGACGCCTATCGCCGCCTCACCCTTGGCTTCAGGTGAGCGCGTGATGACCCGACGCGCGATCTCGACACCAGCATCTGCCAGTTGGGGGCGAGCAGCGTCGATCAGTGAATCTTTACCCGCGCCGGACGGTCCGAGCAGTAGAATGAGTCTGCCTTTGAGCGGGGAGGCGCAGCTTGCATCATGGTGCATTGCCACTATGCTCTCTGAGAAGGAACCGGGTTATTTAACCGCACTTTCAGTGCCGGTTTCAGGTTTTTTGCGGGAAACGCGGGGATACGTCTGACGTGAGGCAGCCACTGGACGTGTGAAAATTCTAACCAGTGCTCATTTCTGATAATTGGTACTGGCATAAAGCCTTTATGAAGATCACTATTTGTCACAGAATTGACGCCAAGGAAACGGCAGCATTGAGGCAAGATGAGCGTCCATCTGCACAACCGGTTGAACATTTTGGCGATAAGGCGGTCGTATTTCCACCCCGCGCGGCCAATTTGAGAACCGCTTCCCCTGAACCAAAATCTGGTCAATTTATATGCGCCCAATGAAACAGGCTATTTATTCGAGCCGCACTGCTGACAAGTTCGTCGTTCGCCTGCCAGACGGGATGCGTGAGCGCATCGCCGAGGTAGCACGCAACCACCACCGCAGCATGAACTCGGAGATCATTGCACGCCTGGAGCAGAGCCTTATCCAGGAGGGTGCCCTGGGTGAGGAATTGAGCATGCGCCTGGACAGCCCCGAGCTGTCGCTGCACGAACGCGAACTGCTGCAACGCTTCCGCCAGCTCTCCCACCGCCAGCAGAATGCGCTGGTAGCCCTTATCGCCCATGACGTGGAAATGGCTGCCGACGCTTCCTGATCCCAGGCGTTGCGCGCCCCCACAAAAAAGCCAGCTGATGCTGGCTTTTTTGTTTTGCAGTGGCTGACCGCAATCAGCCATTGACCACCCCTACCGCGAAGGCGTTACGAAATCCGTAACGCCCTGAGCCGTCAGAGCAAGAACACCGTGGCAAGCCCCAGGAAGATGAAGAAGCCGCCGCTGTCGGTGACGGCGGTGATCATCACACTGGACCCCATCGCCGGATCGCGACCCAGGCGCGTCAGGGTCATCGGGATGAGCACGCCCATGAGCGCCGCCAGCAGCAGGTTCAAGGTCATCGCCGCCGTCATGACCAGGCCCAGCGACCAACTGCCATAGAGCCAGAAGGCCACGGCGCCGATAACGCCCCCCCATATCAGGCCGTTGATCAACGATACCGCCAACTCCTTGCGCATTAGGCGCGAGGTATTGCCTGGGGAGACCTGGTCCAGGGCCATGGCGCGTACGATCATGGTGATGGTCTGATTGCCAGAGTTACCCCCGATGCCAGCCACGATTGGCATCAGTGCAGCAAGCGCGACCAGCTTCTCGATGGAGCCTTCGAACAAACCGATCACCCGGGATGCGACGAAAGCGGTGATCAGGTTCACGGCCAGCCATGCCCAACGGTTGCGCAGCGAACGCCAGACCGACGCGAAGATATCTTCTTCCTCGCGCAGACCCGCCATGTTCAACACTTCGCTTTCGCTTTCTTCGCGAATGAGGTCGACCATTTCGTCGATGGTCAGACGGCCGATCAACCGGTCGCTCTTGTCCACTACCGGCGCCGACACCAAGTCGTATCGCTCGAAGGCCTGGGCTGCGTCATAGGCGTCTTCGTCTGGGTGGAAAGATACGGGGTCGGTCGCCATGACGTCGGCGACTTTCTTGTCCGGGTCGTTGACCAGCAGGCGCTTGATCGGCAACACGCCCTTGAGAATGCCATCGTGATCAACCACGAACAGCTTATCGGTGTGGTTGGGCAGCTCCTTGAGGCGACGCAGGTAACGCAATACCACTTCCAGGCTGACGTCCTCGCGGATGGTCACCATCTCGAAGTCCATCAACGCGCCGACTTGTTCCTCGTCATAGCTCAGCGCCGAGCGCACACGCTCGCGTTGCTGGGCATCGAGGGTTTCCATCAGCTCGTGGACAACGTCACGTGGCAACTCAGGTGCCAGGTCGGCCAGCTCGTCGGCGTCCATTTCCTTGGCAGCGGCCAGCAGCTCGTGATCGTCCATGTCGGCGATCAGCGACTGACGCACAGCGTCCGACACTTCCAGCAGGATGTCGCCGTCGCGATCCGAGCGCACCAGCTGCCAGACCGTCAGGCGGTCTTCGAGGGGCAAGGCTTCGAGGATATAGGCGATGTCGGCGGGGTGCAGGTCGTCGAGCTTGCGTTGCAACTCGACCAGGTTCTGCCGGTGGACCAGGTTTTCAACCAGGTCATTGTGCGCACCTTCCTGGCGGTGCGTAACATCTTCGACCAGGCGCTGGCGCTGAAGCAGGTCAACGACCTGGGACAGGCGGTCCTGGAGGCTTTCCTGCGCTTTCTTTACTTCTACTTCCGTCATAGGCGAACTCCACTCCCAGCAGCGGAGCACGCCGGGGGAATCAATCGATTAGATCTTTCTGTACGAAACGGTTTGGGGAGTAACTACTGGGTAAGTCCATGGTGGTAATCCACAAGCCCCGGCGGGGCTGACGGGCGCAATCATACACTGCTCAAGCAGACAGATCGCTTAAATTTTTGGCCATAACAATCGTTTGCGCGTCACAGTTGGGACAACGCATGAATCCATCAGTGCAATGGCGTTTGGAACAGCGGCGCGGTCCATGCCTGAGCGCGCTTGATCCACGGGCACAGGGCGATATAAACCAAACATCGGGCTGGCGTGCACAAGCGGTTGAGTTTTAAAAGCCTAGAAAAACAAAAAGCCCGCTCAATGAGCGGGCTTTCTGATTGGGTATGGCGGACTCAGCAGGATTCGAACCTGCGACCGCTCGGTTCGTAGCCGAGTACTC
>CAURYQ010000058.1:0-29451 GCA_963529135.1 uncultured Pseudomonas sp.
CTCCCGATCACCGTCACCACCGCAGCCAGCTGTTTTTCGGTATGGGGTATGAGCACATCCGCCGGCCCTTCGGCCACGTGCAGGCAATCGTTGGCAATGCCGTACTGAGTCTGGAAGGCAGCGCACGCCTGACGATAACGCTCCTCGATGGTGTCGCTCAGCTGATACACCGGGTCGGCCGCCGATAACATGGGCGAGGGGTGGGCGCTGATGACATGCAGTGTTCCCTTGGCCAGCCTGGCAATCTCGTAACCGTGGTCGATGATGCTGGCATGCAGGCGCCGGTGGTCCTCGTCCTGGTTGCCTACGTCCACCGCTGCCAGAATCTTGCCGCCCGTCCAGGGTCGCTCGCTCTTGACCATCAGAACCGCACAGGGACAGGCGCGCAGCAGTTTCCAATCAGTCGGGGTGAGCAGAGCCTTCTTCAACGGGTTGTCAGGGCGGTGCTCCTTGATCACCAATTCGCAACCCTCGCTCTGCTGCACGTGGATGACGGTGTCATGCAGGTTGCCTTGCCAGGCCGCTTCGTGGGTGACGTGGTCAAAACCGTCTTCCTGCAACTGGCTGCTCAGCAGGTTCAACAGCGCGCTGTGGTCGTGCCGCTTGTCACACATCAGCAAGTGCAGGCGTGCGCCGGTAACGCTGGCGATCAGCTTGGCCCGGGTCAGTGCCCGGCTGTGGGCGTGCTCGGGATCGAGGACGACGAGAATGCTGCGAACGGCTTGCATGGGCGTGTACTCCCTGGAAGGTGGGCAACCGGTGGCTGACTATAGTCTGCGCGCGTCACGCTGGCGCTTGATGCACGTCAAGCATAGCCACTGACGCCATGGCCTGCCGCCGCTATAATCGCCGGCCCTGCCTGTCTTCCTATGGTCGTACCCCCTATGTCCCTGATCCCTGAAATCGACGCCTTCCTCGGCTGCCCCACACCCGATGCCTGGATCGAGGCGGCGCTGGCGGACCAAGAGACACTGCTGATCGATCACAAGAATTGCGAATTCAAGGCCGCCAGTACGGCTTTGAGCCTGATCGCCAAATACAATACGCATCTCGACCTGATCAACATGATGTCGCGCTTGGCACGTGAAGAACTGGTTCACCACGAACAGGTGTTGCGCTTGATGAAGCGCCGAGGTGTGCCGCTGCGTCCGGTATCGGCAGGACGGTATGCATCAGGCCTGCGTCGTCTGGTGCGCGCCCACGAGCCGGTCAAGCTGGTGGACACGCTCGTGGTCGGCGCATTCATCGAGGCACGCAGCTGTGAACGCTTCGCGGCCTTGGTCCCGCACCTGGACGAAGAACTCGGCCGGTTCTACCACAATCTGCTCAAGAGCGAGGCACGCCACTACCAGGGGTACCTGAAGCTGGCGCACCGTTATGGTGATGCGGCGGACATTGCGCGTCGGGTAGAGCTGGTACGGGCCGCCGAAGCAGAACTGATCGCTTCACCCGATCAGGAACTGCGTTTCCACAGCGGCATACCGCTGGCGCAAGCCGTTTGAAGAAGGCAAGCGGACTGTAGTCAGTCGCGCCGACCCAACAGCAAGCCCACCACCAGGCCAACGCCCGCTGAAAGGGCCACGGTCTGCCACGGGTGGCCACCAATGTAGTTCTGGGTCGCCTCGACCATCGGTTGGGCCTTGTCACGCAGGGTGCCAGCGGCTTCCTTGGCCTGGCGTAGCTTGAGGCTGATCTGGGTGCGCAGGGTTTCGGCTTCTTCGCCAACCAGGGCTGT
Source organism: uncultured Pseudomonas sp. (assembly GCA_963529135.1). GTDB lineage: Bacteria > Pseudomonadota > Gammaproteobacteria > Pseudomonadales > Pseudomonadaceae > Aquipseudomonas. Next base: position 1,736 of record CAURYQ010000058.1, read on the forward strand.
GCTGTCGGTGAGCAAACGCTCGGATTCTTCGATCAAAGCCTGCAGCTCGCTGAAGACCTGATCCTTGATCTGGTCGCTGTCTGGTACTGCGGCATTTTTACGGGGCATGCCATGCTCCTTCTAAGCGGGTCGTTAGAACAATGGATACTCGTGCGCCAGAAAAGTTGCCTCGCGGTGGTGGCCGGCGCCTTGGTGTAAGATACCGGTCATTTCAATCAGGCAGGTGATTCATGAGTTTCAATCTGGCCAACATGAGCTACGAGGAACGGGCGCAGATCGAGGCAGAAAAGGCGCGGCTGTTCGAGATGTGGCAGGCAAACCTGGGTAAAGCCAAGGGCGAGGCCGCGCGCCTGATCGCAGAAAAACCTCGGCGCAAAGGCAAATGGGCGGAGTGGGTGCGCAACGAACTGGACAACATGACCCCGCCCGAATACGGCAGCATGGTGCGCAGCGAAGTCAACAAGCTGATGGCCGCTGCCAGCGCCAGCCGCTGATCGTGCGGCGTTGCCGCCCTACCAGTCGGTGCCTTCAGGCAAATCCAGCGTGCCCTTGTCGGTAAACCGCACGGTCCCCAGGGGGCCGCTGGCCAATTTGCCGCGCAGTGTGTAGGGCAAGCCCTGCAGCGAATTCAACTGGCCCAGGCCATAGGCCTGGCGCAGAAACGAAAACGCGGTGATGCTTACCGGCACCTCGATCACCGCCTCGCCGTAGCGACCGATGTGGCCGCCCTGGTCGCTGACCCCAGCTGCCAGTGGCTGGCCGTTGACCTCCAGGTTCAAGGCAATGCCGCTGTAGTCGATCGGCGTCTCATTGGGGTTCTGCACACGCATCTTCACGGCCATACGCAGTTCCAGATCCTGCCCGGGCAAGGGCTCCAGGCCGATGACGCTGATCGAAACCGGGTCGCGAGGTTGCAGCAGGGCACAGGCACTCAAGGTGGCAACCATGAGCAGGGCCGCGAGCACGCGGAGGATGGACAATGGGCGAACGGTCATGGGGCAGGGCCTTCGAAGAAATCGACTGGCAGTGTGGCAAATGCTCGGCAGCGTTGAAAGTGTCGGTGAAGATGAAAGATACTGTTTCTCATTAACGCCCGATAATTCCTCTTACTGTGTAGTTGCCTAATCATGCTGACGTCTCACGTGCCGGGCCTGCTGGCAAGTTTCCAAGAACATTACGACGACTTGTTGCAGTTCCTTACACGCCGCATGCGCGACCACCAGCGTGCCGCGGACGTTGCCCAGGAAACCTACCTTAAGCTTACGCAGATCGATGTGCAGGCTGGGCCGGTGTTGCACCCGCGCAGCTTCATTTTTCGCGTGGCAGGTAACCTTGCGATCGACGCCCTGCGACGCGACCAACGCATTGCCGCGTGTCATGACGACAGCGAAGGCGTGGCGCAGGTGGCCTGCGGAGCGCCGGCACCGGAGGCCGCGTTGCTGGCACGTGAGCGCTTGCAAATCCTTGATCAGGCCTTGCTGCAGCTGCCGCCCAAGGCGCGCCAGGCGCTGTTGCTCAACCGGGTGGAAGGGTTGACGCAAAAACAGGTTGCTCAACGACTGGGGGTGTCCGAAAGCATGGTGGCCAAGTACATCGGCCAGGCACTGCGGCACTGCCGGGGATGGCTGCACAGGGCGGGTGTTGCGGCTTCGCTCGCGTTGCTGCTTGGCGGTTGGACGGCGTGGCAGCAGGCGCCTGCGTGGTTCTCCGACTACCACACCAGCGTCGGCGAGCGGCGGTTGCTCACCCTGCCCGACGGCACCCGGGTCACCCTCAACAGCGCCAGCGCCGTAAAGGTGGCGTTCAATGCACACGAACGGCGGGTAGTGGTGGTCGCTGGCGAAGCGCTATTCGAAACCTCCGCCGACACCCGTCCGTTCGTGGTCCAAACCGCAGGTCAGCCGGTAAGCGGCACCGGCGCCAGGTTCAGCGTGCGCCGCGATGGGCATGCCGTACTTGGCCAAGGCGCAGCCCGGCAGGGCACTGAGCCATTGAGCGTGGCCCTCGATGCCGATGCGCAGATGGCCTGGCAGCGAGGCAAGCTGATCTTCAACGGCAAGCCTTTGGGGCAGGTGCTGGCGGAGCTCGAGCGTTATCGCCATGGGCGCATCGTGCTGTCCGACCAGCAGCTGGCCACCTTGCAGGTCAGTGGCGTGTTCGACCTGGATGACCCGCAGGCGATGCTGCGCACCCTGGAGCAGCGCTATGGGCTGAAAGTGACCTACCTGCCGTGGCTTGCAGTGGTGTATTGAGCCTCGAGCCGATCCGGTCGAAGCTTGCTGAAAAAACTTGCCATCGGCACTGCAAGTTCTCATGGGCCAGATCGTCGTAGTGGGACTGAACAGCAAACCATTCCCATTCACGACTCGCCTGGAAGCTTTTTTCGTGCCTCTCATGCCCAAGCTCTCGAATAGCCGCTGCCGTTTTCTCACCCCTGTGTTGATGTCCTGCGGGGCGTTGGCCGTGCTGGGCGGAGCGCCTCCAGCCCATGCTGCGGCTGCGACCCAGCAGGCGCCCCTGCAGACCGCCCAGGTACAGCTGGACGTACCAGCGCAATCGCTGGACCAGGCGTTGACGCGCTTTGCCGATCAGGCCGGCCTGCACTTGCTGTACACCACGGCTGACGTCGCCGGCCTGCGCAGTACTGCCTTGCAGGGCAGCTACAGCGTCGAGCACGCCTTGCAGGGGTTGCTTGAAGGCAGCGGCTTGAGCTGGCAGTTCTCCGATGCGCGCACGGTGACGTTACGCAAGAGCGATACCCCGTTGCAGGCCATCAATTTGAAGCCCATCGAAGTGAGCGTGGCTTCGCGAACCAGCACCGCCATCAGCGAGATCCCAGGCACCGTGTGGGTGGTCGACCAGCAGCAGCTACGCGAGCAGATCGACAGCGGCGTCAGCCTCAAGGAAGCCATCGGCAAACTGGTGCCTGGCCTTGACCTGGCGCCAGAAGGGCGCACCAACTATGGGCAGAACATGCGTGGGCGCAGCGTGCTGGTGATGATCGACGGCGTCAGCCAGAACAGCTCGCGTGGCTTGTCGCGTCAGTTCGACAGCATCTCGCCTTTCAACGTACAGCGCGTCGAAGTGTTGTCCGGTGCCAGCGCCATCTACGGGGGCGGTGCCACGGGGGGCATTATCAACATCGTGACCAAGAAGGGCGAGGCCGGCCCGGCACGCTTCGAAACCCAACTTGGGGCCAGCAGCGGGTTCAACAACAGCGATGACCTGGCAACCCGCTTTGCCCAATCGGTGAGCGGCGGTAACGAGCGTTTCAACGCGCGTCTCGGGGTGTCCGGCGAACAGAACGAAGCGTTCTACGATGGCGCAGGCGATCAGATCTTCATCGACAACACGCAGACCGATCTGCAGTACAACCGCACGCTTGACCTGCTCGGTAGCCTGGGCATGCAGTTCGATGACGAGCAACGCCTTGACCTGCTGGCCCAGTACTACGACTCCGGCAACCATGGCAGCACCGGCATCTGGTTTCCGAACCTTGCGTACAACGGCCCCTCGGACCTTGAGGATGCCGAGTTGCGCAGCGGCTACTCATCCGACCTGAACCCACGCACGCGGCGCATGCTGCTCAATGCCAACTATCACCACAGCGATGTGCTGGGCCAGGACTTCTACCTGCAGGCGTCCTACCGCAAGGAAGACAACAACTTCTACCCATTCCCGTACTACAACCGCGGTACGCCTACCGGCTCGCGCGGCGTGTACTTTGCGGCGTCGCAGCAGAACTTCGAAGTCACCAGCCTCAAAGGGCTGTTCGCCAAGCAGTGGGCTACCTTGAAACTGACCTATGGCGTGGACATCGACCGCGAACGCTTCAACGCTGATCAGACCGTATTCGATGCGCGGGTATCATCGCAGAGTGGCGGCCTGGACCTGGACAAGGCGAGCAAGGCTGCGCGCTACCCCAGCTATCGCGTAGACGGGGTTTCGCTCTATGGGCAGCTCGAGTGGCGCGCCACCGACAACCTGACGTTCTCTGGCGGCGCCCGGCGTCAACGGATGGATGTGGATGTCGGTGACTACAAGGGCGTACCGGGCGGCAGCAACGATTATCAGGTCAATCTCTACAACCTGGGTGCCATCTACGATTTCAAGAATGGCCACCAATTGTGGGCCAACTACGGCGAGGGCTTTGACCTGCCCGACCCGGCCAAGTATTACGGCAAACCCGGCCTGAGCGTAGGTGACAACCCGTTGGCCGGCATCAAGAGCCGTCAGGTGGAACTGGGCTGGCGCTATGCCGATCTGCAATGGGATGCCCAGGCGGCGGTGTACTACATCTGGTCGGACAAGATCATCAATGTGGATTCGCAGACCCTGACCATTGACGTTGAAGATCAGAAAAGTCGCGATTTTGGTTTCGAAGGGGCGCTCACCCGCCACTTCGACAGCGGCTGGGAAGCCGGTAGCACCTTGCACCTCACCCGTTCCGAAGAACAAGCCGATGGCGGTGGCTGGCGCAAGCGCGATGCCCGCTATGCCTCGCTGTCCAAAGCCACCGCTTTCGTTGGCTGGAAAGACGACGGGCGCAGTGCGCGTTTGCAGGCCAACCGGGCCTTCAGCTTGAAGGACGACGCGCAGCACAAGATCGATGGTTATACCACCTTCGATCTGCTGGGTAGCCAGGACACCGACTACGGCACGTTCAGCGCCGGTATCCAGAACCTTCTGGACAAGCAGTACAGCACCGTGTGGGGCCAGCGCGCCACGTTGTTCTACTCGCCCACTTACGGGCCTGCCTACCTCTACGATTACCAAGGCCGAGGCAGGACCTACACGCTGACCTGGAGCCTGGCTTACTGACCTTGCAACGCACCGCGCTTCAAGCGCGGCGAACTGCGTGGCCACCACCAGCGCCCGGGTAGGCGGGCGCTGGTTGTAACATCGTGAATCACCTGCGCCCTCCTTAAGCCTTTTGGCTCGAACCCTTTGCGCCGTAGGCTATCAAAGCCACCAGGCCAGGCGTTTTCCTACGGAGGTGAAGCATGAGACTGACAATACCCTTGTTGGTGCTGGGGATGGCCGTGTGGCTACCTGGCCATGCGAGCGAGCGGCCGTGGCTGCAGGTCGCCGCCAATGGCAACAACCCTTACAATAGCCCCGTCCAGCGCGCCAATCCCAACAGCCGTCAGGGCAGCGTTCCGGCGACGCCCCCGGTGCGCGGCCCGTCCACCCAGCCCCAGCCGCGCGCGCCAACGGTGGAGAACCGCGGGATCGGCAACGGCGACAACCTGCGTCGCCAGCAGCAAGCACCCCGTCTGGAACCTGCGCGACCCGCACGCGATAACCCACGCGCGCCCTGATTCCAACACCGTCTCTGTCAAAGGAACTCCGCATGTCCCGAGCAACCTGGCTGGTCACCCTGACCGCCGCCGCGCTGTCACCGTTGTTGGCCAATGCCGCGGCCCAGCAAACGTTCAAAAGTGAAGAGGGCACGCTGACTGTAAGTACCGTGGCCAACGGCCTGCGTACACCCTGGGCGCTGGCGTTTCTGCCCGGTGGCCAGGACATGCTGGTGACCGAGCGCATGGGCAACTTGCGCGTGATCAACGCCGAGGGCAAGGTCGGCCCGCCCATCAATGGCGTGCCCAAGGTGTGGGCCGAAGGGCAGGGTGGCTTGCTCGATGTCGCGCTGTCGCCCGAATTCGCCAAGGACCACACGGTGTACCTGTCTTACGCAGAGGAGGGGGGCGATGGGAAAGCAGGGACCGCAGTCGGCCGTGGGCAGCTGTCGTCCGACCGCGCTCGCCTGGAAAATTTCACCGTCATCTTCCGCCAGCAACCCAAGTTGTCGGAGGGTAATCATTTCGGCTCGCGCCTGGTCTTCGACCGCCACGGATACCTGTTCATCGCCTTGGGCGAGAACAACCAGCGCTCCACGGCCCAGGACCTGGACAAGTTGCAGGGCAAGGTCGTACGCATCTTGCCGGATGGCGAGGTGCCCAAAGACAACCCCTTCTATGGCCAGAAGAACGTGCGTCCGGAGATCTGGTCGTTCGGCCACCGCAACCAGCAGGGGGCCGCACTGAACCCCTGGACGGGTGCGCTGTGGACCAACGAACACGGCCCGCGGGGTGGTGACGAAATCAACATCCCGAAACCGGGCAAGAACTACGGCTGGCCCATCGCAACCCACGGCATCAACTATTCGATGTTGCCCATCCCGGAGGCCAAGGGCAAGCACGTCGATGGCATGGTCGATCCCCACCATGTATGGGAAAAGTCGCCAGGTGTCAGTGGCATGGCGTTCTATGACAGCCCCGTGTTCACTGCCTGGGATCACAACCTGTTCATCGGTGCGCTGGCCACTGAGGAGTTGATCCGCTTGCAGCTCGACGGTGACAAGGTCGTGCACGAGGAGCGCTTGCTCGGTGAGCTGAAAGCGCGCATTCGGGATGTGCGGGTGGGGCCGGACGGTTACCTGTATGTCTTGACCGATGCCAAGGATGGCGAGTTGCTGAAGGTGGGTCTGGCCCGGCCAGACTGACGCAGCACTGTCCTCGACGAGCGGGCGACGGGTACAATGCGCCATGACCATCGACCCGCTGCAGTGCTATCAACACGCCCTGGATACCCAGGGCTTCGTCGTCGACCCCGCCCAGCGCCATGCCATCGAAGCCCTGCAAGCGTGCTTTCTGGCAGTCGAGGGCGGGCAGCCTACACGGGGCGTTTACCTCTGGGGGCCAGTAGGGCGTGGCAAAACCTGGCTGATGGACCAGTTTCATCGGTGCCTGTCCGTACCCAGTCGGCGCCAGCATTTTCATCACTTCATGGCGTGGGTGCATCGCCGACTGTTTCAGCTCAATGGCACGCCCGATCCACTGATGGCGTTGGCAAAGGCGCTGGGTGGCGAGATCCGCGTGCTGTGCTTCGACGAGCTGTTCGTCAGCGACATCGCCGATGCGATCATCCTCGGCCGTCTATTCCAGGTGTTGTTCGACCTGGGGGTGGTAGTCGTTGCCACGTCCAATCAGCCACCTGGGCAGCTCTACCTCGATGGCTTCAACCGTGAACGCTTCCTGCCAGCCATTGCCGCGATCGAGCAGCACATGCTCGTGCTGCCGGTGGCGGGCGAACAAGACCATCGTCAACACCCGGGCATAGCGTGCCAGCGGTACTGGGTTGCGGATGCGCAAGGCAATCACCTGGCTGCTGTCTTCCAGCAACTGAGCCCGGACGATGCGGGTAGCGATGCGCCCCTCAGGCTGGGTAGTCGACAGCTTCAGGTGGTGCGCCGAAGCGCGCAAGCCATCTGGTGTCGCTTTGAGGCGCTGTGCGAACAACCGGTGGCCACCCAGGAGTTCATGGCGCTGTGCGATCGGTTCCCCGCGATTCTGGTGTCTGACATACCGGCGCTTGGCGGCCAGCAACAGGCCGGCCGTATCGCTCGGGGTACAGAAGACGGTGCCGCCCGTGTGGTGGCCGGTGACCGAGCTTTGCCCGCGCTGTCTCCCAAGGACGATGCGGTGCGCCGCTTCATTGCCCTGGTCGACGAGTGCTATGACCGTCGCGTAGCGCTGTACCTGGAGGCGCGGGTGCCGCTGGAGGCGCTGTACACCCAAGGTTACTTGGCGTTCCCTTACCAGCGCACCCTCAGCCGGCTGCAGGAGATGCAGTTGCAGCGCTTCGCCTGAGCGGGCCGTGGTCGGTCAGCGGCTCAGCCATTCGATCAGCGTGCGGTTGAAACGTTTGGGCTCTTCGATCTGCGGCGCGTGCCCCATGCCTTCGAAGGTGATCAGTTCGCCGTGGGGTATGAGTTTGGTCACCTGCGGGCCGAGCACGGCGTAGTGGCCGAGCTTTGCCTTGACCTGTGGCGGCGCGATGTCACTGCCGATGGCCGTGGTGTCCTTGTCGCCGATCAGCAGCAGGGTTGGCATTTGCAGGTTCTTGAACTCGTGGTAGACCGGTTGAGTGAAGATCATGTCGTAGATCAGGGCCGAGTTCCAGGCCACCCGGTCATGACCCGGGCCCTGGTTGAGCCCTACCAACATCTGCACCCAGCGCTCGTATTCGGGCTTCCAGCGGCCTGCATAGTAGGTTTTGCGTTCGTACTCGCGTACGCCTGCCGCGTCGAGTTTGAGTTCACGTGCATACCACTGGTCAACCGTGCGATAGGGCACGCCCAGGGTTTTCCAGTCTTCCAGGCCGATCGGGTTGACCAGGGCCAGGCGGCTGACCTGCTGCGGGTACATCAGGGCATAGCGCGTGGCAAGCATGCCCCCGGTGGAATGCCCTAGCACGACGCTCTGCTTGACGCCCAGGTGTTCGAGCAGCGCCTGGGTGTTGTTTGCCAATTGCTGGAAACTGTACTGGTAGTGTTCGGGTTTGCTGGATGTGCAGAAGCCGACCTGGTCAGGGGCGATGACGCGGTACCCCGCCTTGCTCAGGGCATCGATGCTGGTTTCCCAGGTGGCTGCGCAAAAGTTCTTGCCATGCATCAGCACCACGGTGTTGCCATTGGCTTGGCCGGAAGGCTGAACGTCCATGTAGCCCATCTGCAAGGTCTGGCGCTGGGACTCGAACTCGAAATGCTTGAGCGGGTACGGGTAGGCAAACCCTTCGAGCTGGGCACCGTAGGTGGGCGATTCGGTGGCAACGACCGGGCTGCTGGCCAGGCATACGATGGCCAGGGCGGATGCACGCAGCATGAGGCACTCCATGACAGATCAAGTAGGAAAACTCGACTGTAGCAGCAGGATCATGGCCCATGAGGCGCAAGGTGTAACCAAGCGTGAAACCAGCCTTGGGTCAGCAGCCGGCGATTACCGAATCCTTGCCGTCGAGGTCGATCCCGATGACCTGATAGGCATCCTGGCCTTACAGTGTTGTCAGCTGATGCTCTCGTCGTTGTGCAGGTCGCGCATTAGCAGCCCAAACTCCAGTGGCACTTGTTCAGGCACCGGCAGATACACCACGTGCCCGTCTCCGGGAGCAACTTCGATGGCCTGCTGCTGCCGGTTGTGCAACCGATGCAGATCGAAGTGATAATTGCCGCGGGGTGTCATCAGCTCCAGGTGATCGCCTAAAGCGAAACGGTTCTTGACCTTGACCTCGGCCCAGCCATCGAGCCGCAGGCCGGTCAGTTCGCCGACGAACTGCTGGCGCTCCGAGACCGAGCTGCCGCGCTGATAATTCTGGTACTCATCATGCACATGGCGGCGCAGGAAGCCTTCGGTGTAACCCCGTTGCGCCAGCGATTCGAGGTTATCCATCAAGGTACGGTCGAATGGGCGTCCGTTCGCCGCGTCATCGATGGCCTTGCGGTAGGACTGCACGGCCCGGGCGCAGTAGAAGTGCGATTTGGTGCGGCCTTCGATCTTCAGTGAATGCACCCCCATGCGGGCCAGGCGCTCGACATGCTGGATGGCGCGCAGGTCCTTGGCATTCATGATGTAAGTGCCGTGCTCATCTTCGAAAGCGGGCATTTCACTGCCTGGGTGCTCGCTCTCCTGCAACAGGAACACCTGGTCGGTGGGTGCGCCCTCGCCCAGGGTCGGCTGCACCTCGCGAACGATATCGCCGGTGGTGTTCTCGGTCGCCGGCAGGACGTCGTACTTCCAACGGCAGGCATTGGTGCAGCTGCCCTGATTGGCATCGCGCCTGTTCAGGTAGCCCGACAGCAGGCAACGACCGGAGTAGGCCATGCACAGCGCTCCATGCACGAACACTTCCAGTTCCATGCCAGGCACCTGCTGGCCAATTTCCTCGATTTCTTCAAGCGACAGTTCACGCGACAGGATCACCCGGCTGATGCCTTGCCCTTGCCAGAACTGGACGCTGGCCCAGTTGACCGTGTTGGCTTGCACCGACAGGTGCACGGGCATGTGCGGGTAGTGCTGGCGCACCAGCATGATCAGGCCTGGGTCGGACATGATCAACGCGTCCGGCGCCATCGCAATCACAGGCTCGAGGTCCTTCAGGAACGTTTTGAGCTTGGCATTGTGAGGCGCGATGTTGACCACCACGTAGAACCGCTTGCCCAGGGCATGCGCTTCCTGGATTCCCAGCGCCAGATTGGCGTGATCGAAGGCATTGTTGCGTACGCGCAGGCTGTACCGGGGCTGCCCGGCATAGACCGCGTCCGCGCCGTAGGCGAAGGCGTAGCGCATGGTATGGAGGGTGCCGGCAGGCGCCAGCAATTCGGGCTTGGCAACAGGGTTCATGGATGCACCGGGTAAAGGGCGCGGATGCTAAGCCTGTTGGGGTTGGGCCTTATTGATCTGAATCAAGGCGCAGGTGGCACTTTTACCGCAGCGCCACGCACTAATACCCCAGAACCCAACCGAGGACCGGAAATGAACGAAACTGCTCTGCAGAACAAGGCGCTGGCGGTGCTACTGGCACTGGTCACCGTTGCCTTCGTCTGGATACTGCTGCCCTACTATGGCGCCATCTTCTGGGCGGTCATTCTTGGCATCCTGTTCGCGCCGTTGCAGCGCAACCTGCTGATGCGCTTTGGGCGTCGGCGCAACGTAGCGGCTGCCGTGACCACGCTCATCTGCCTGCTGGTCGCAGTGCTGCCGGTCATCATCATCAGCGGCTTGCTGGTGCAGGAGGGGGCCACGCTCTACCAACGTATCCAGAGTGGCCAGCTCGACATCGCAGGTTATGTGGAACGCGGCAAGGACATGCTGCCAACGTTCGCCCAGAATGCCCTGGACAACCTGGGTATGGGCAACCTGGACGCCTTGCGAGACAAAATCACCACGTGGGCCTCCCAGGGCAGCCAGGTTCTGGCTACGCAAGCGTTCAGTTTCGGCCAAGGCACGTTCGACTTCGTGGTCGGCTTCGGCATCATGATGTACCTGCTGTTCTTCTTCCTGCGTGAAGGTGCCGAGGTGGTGCGCAAGGTGCGCATGGCCGTGCCACTGCCTGAGCACCAGAAGCGTCGCCTGCAACTGAAGTTCAAGCGCGTGGTTCGCGCCACGGTCAAGGGCAACGTGCTGGTGGCTATCACCCAGGGCGCGCTGGGTGGGCTGATCTTCTGGATTCTGGGCATCCCCAGCGCGCTGGTATGGGCGGTGATGATGGCCTTCCTTTCGCTGCTACCGGCCGTGGGCGCAGGTATCGTCTGGGGCCCGGTGGCGATCTATTTCCTGATGACCGGAGCAATCCTGCAAGGCGTGATCCTCACTGCATTCGGTGTGCTGGTGATCGGCTTGGTGGACAACGTGCTAAGACCCATTCTGGTAGGCAAGGACACCCGGATGCCTGACTACCTGATTCTGGTCTCCACCTTGGGCGGGCTGTCGGTGTTCGGGCTCAATGGTTTCGTCATCGGGCCGTTGATTGCTGCGCTGTTCATCTCCAGCTGGGCGATTTTTGCATCGAGCAAGCCTCAGGTGCAGCTGCCGCAATGACCGGCCGGTAATTGGCCTTAACAAAAAAGGGGCGACCGGAAGGTCTGCCCCTTGAAACCTGAATGCGTGCAGGTGGGATGTGGCTTTGTCACTGGCTGACTTCCCTCTGTCTTCATCTAGAACGTTCGGCAAAGGTGCGTTGCAATCAACCACCTGGAACCGATCATGGCCACGCTCACTACGCGCTCCAATCATACCGACCGCTTCATTGCCCAGCAGCTGCCTGACTGGTTGCATGCAGCTTCGCTGGAGCAGATCCAAAACCTGCGCAAACGCGCCGAGGAGAACCGGTGGGTCGAGCAGCGCCTGAAGGCCTTGTTCAGGCGCATGCTTGGGCCTGAGTCATTCGCGCGGCAGACGCTGACGGCAGCGATCCAGCAGCAGTTGGGGGTATCGATCGATCTGACTCATGCGCTTTGGCGTGAGCGTTTGGACAGCTACAGCCTCCTTGGCGGTGAGGCGCTGCATGCTCGCTACACGTTTCATCCTGCCATCACCCATTTGATGCAGAACTTTCCGTCCGGATCGGGCTTCGACGCACGCAGCGGCATCATCGCCGGGGCGCAAGGGATGTCGTTCACCTCACCGCTACTGGTGAGCAGTGCCAAGCTGGCGGCGACCTGCCGTTCGGTGGACACAGGCAAGCGCTACCAGGCCTATTTACACACCTTTCTTGACGATGCTGCCAGTACGCTCATTGCTCAGGGGGTGCGCAAACGGCTAGCGCTTGCCGTAGAAGCTGCAGGGGTGCGGCAGGCCATCACCCAAGCGGATGTCACCAGTCTCGAACACACCTTGCAAGAGGTGCTAGCGCCAGACCCGCGGCAGCCGGCCGTCGTGCCCAAGCACCTACAGGTACTCGGGCAAGCCTTGCTCGGCGGGCTGGTGATCGAGCTTTCGGATGGTGGCGCAGGCGGCCTGGCCTACCCTGGTGCAGGCGTGCTGCTCTACCTGCCTCACAGGCCTTTGCAGAAGTTCGCAGACCTCAAAAGCCTCAATGCCCACCTGGTGAACCTGTTCAGGCAACCCGAGCAGGCATCGCGGTTACTGGCTCTGGTTGCAGCTGACGCTCGGGTAGTGTTTCAGACGACCCTGAACAAGCGCCTGGCGGATGCTGTGCCTGATCTGGAAGTGGCCGGCGCGGCCGGCCGTACCTCGCTGTTCCTCGAAATGGCCGATCTGCAGGTGGAACGCATCAAGGCTGATGCCCGCTTTCTTTTGGTACCGGTTGCAGAGGTGGATCGGTTGCAAAGGCTTCAGCGACTGCAGACGCTCGAACAGGTCGGGCTGAACCTGGCACAGATGGCAGCACTGTTCGTACCGCAACTGGGAGAATTGATGCTGGCTGCCACGGTGACCGAGGTACTTGGTGAGGTCGGGGTTGCGGTATACGACTGGTCCCGAGGCCACCAGCACGAAGCGATGGAGCATGTGCTGGGTGTGGCCGAGGTGGTGGCAGTCACCGCGCTGACGGCAGTAGGCGGTGCAGCAGTTGCACGCGGTTTCAAACGCAGCACCTTCGTCGACGAGATGGTGCCGGTCGAACGGGATGATGCAGCCCATCGGTTGTGGGTCGAAGACCTCAAGCCCTACCGGGCGGTCGGGGTGTCCCGCCATGGCATACGTGGCCAGGATGGTTTGTTCAGGCACGGCAACCGTCATTGGTGGCTTCACGATGGCAACTATTACGCGGTTGGCCGTAAGACTGAATCATCCCCTTGGCGCCTGGTGCGCAACGATGGCAAGGCGGAATTCGCCCCAGCATTGAGCTGGAACGGCGAACATGGTTGGCGCTTGCGCTTCCAGCGCCCGCAGACGTGGAGCGGTGGGCGTGAATTGCTGAGCCACCTGTGGCCCGTGAGTGACGAGTTCGATGCGCCGCGCACCGCTCAGCTCCTGAACGCGGCGGATGTGGACCAGGACCTGTTACGCCGTGCAGTCAGTGAACAGAGATCGATGCCGGTCCGTTTGCGCGACACGCTCGAGCATTTCGAGGCCGATGCCCGTATCGACCGCTTCTTTGCAACATTCGAACGCCAACAGGGCAAGGACGATCCGAGCCTGCTGCAGTGGTGCCTGGGGCAATTGACTGAACAACAGCGCGCCCCTGATTCGTTATTACCGTCGGTTCTTGCGCATGCCCCGGCCCTGCGTGAGGGGCTGATGAACCATTTGACCCGCAAACCTGGCGTCAGCCCCGAAGCAGCTGTGATCCAGCGCACTTTCCCCGGGTTACCCGCTCTCTATGCTGAAGATGTAATAGCCAATGCCAGCGCCGAGCAGTGCCAGCGGCTACTCGCGCAAGGCCGTCTCGATCTGGCGCTTGCCGAGAAGGCGCGCCTTGCATTGCAAGAGGCGCGCGCGTGTCGAGCCGTGCAGGGCTTGTACCTGGAAAATGCCTACCACCCTGACTTGCCGGCGCTGGTGTTCGGGCTCTTGCGACAAGAGCCCGCTTGGCCTTTGGGCCTGAATGTTCAGGTTCGTGAAGCTTCACCCGCTGGGCGCATATTGGCAGAGCTGTACCCGGTAACGGACGCCTCGGCTGTGAAGGTGCTGGTGTGGGAACGAGGGCAGATGGCGGTCTACGAAAACGGCAAGCGGGTATCCGACAGCTTCTCAGGGGCTGGCGGGTTGCTGGACAGGCTTTGGCATTTGTTGCCTGAAGCCGAGCGCAGCCGCTTGGGATGGTCAGGGCCAAACGGCGTCAAAGCGCTGCGGACAAACTTGCAGGCGCGAATTCCGAGGCAAAGGAAGGCTGTCCAAGAACTGATAGGCATGCAGGTGCGCCAACCGAGCTTCCGCTCGCCGGCGCGCCTGCCTGATCGCCGTTTCGGCTACCTGCTAAGTGGCCGCGGCAGCGCAAACCACCTAGCCGAACGCACGCTTCAGGACCGCGTGCGCAGCCTTTACCCAGGCTTCAGTTCGCGACAACTGGAGTTGTTTCTTGAAGTGCTCGAAGAGCAGCCAGGTTCGCCTTTCAATCACTTGCTGGAGCTCGAGAGTGAATACACGCGCCTTGACCTGACCCTGGAGCAGTGGGCCGCATTGCCTGCTGAGGCGGCCAATGTAGTGCGGCGACGCAGAGTCGCCGATGAACTGCGGCGCTGCTGGCGCTTTCAGGGGCACGCAGGCAGACGGCAGGCCAATGGCGATCCGGGCATGCTGCTGTCGTTATCGGGCACGGGTGTCGGCGAACTGCCCAACCTGAGCGGCGTGCGCGGTTTCACGCATGTCAGCGAGCTCTCGTTGGTCAACATGCGACTGGGTGATGTGCCCGAGCATTTTCTCACGCCCTTTCAGAGCATCTCAACGCTCAGCTTGGACAACAATGCCCTGACTCAGCTTCCTCCTGCGCTCTCGCAGTTGCGTCAATTACAGGAATTGACGCTTTCACGTAACAATTTGCAACTCGACGATGCCGGATTTGAAGTGCTTGCGGGCATGTCGCGATTGAGCGTTCTTGACCTGAGCGAAAACAGTATCGGCAATTTCACGATTGCGCTGGATCGATTACCCCGGCTGCGCCAACTGGGGCTGCGCAGGGTGGGGTTGACCGATGTTCCGGCTCACCTCGAGCGAGCGGTCTCGTTGGAGTACGTGGACCTGCGTGACAACCATATCAATGAACTGCCCTTGCCGCTGAGGGCCCAGCGCGCTCATTGGCGCAGCAGGCTGTCACTGGTTGGTAATCCTCTGCCTGCCCTCTACCGCGACCTCTGGGTCGATGCCAGTCGCACCTCCGATAGCGAGATCAGCACAGACGGGGACGCCTACCACCTCAGCCGATGGGTGGAGCAACTGGACCCGGCTTCCCGGGCGTCACGCACGGCACAATGGAGCCGGTTGCAGGATGAATCGGGCAGTGACGATTTCTTCATGCTGCTTGCTGAGCTGACCGAAACCAGTGATTTTCGCCTGGCCAGGGATGATCTGCAGGCCAGGGTCTGGGCGATGCTGGACAGTATCGAGAGCAACACGGCACTGCGTGAGCAAACCTTCGCCTTGGCCAGTGAGCCTAGAACGTGCGTTGACAGCGTCATCTCCAGCTTCGGCATGCTGGAGGTCAGGTTGCTCAGCGCATCGGTCGAAGCGACAGCCGCGGACCAGGCAGAAGGTGAACTGTTGAGTCTGGCCAGGCGCTTTTTCCGGCTGGACCAGGTGGAGGCCTATGCGCGCCGGGACATGGGCAGCCGCCAAGCCAGTGGCGCGGAGGTTGACCAGGTCGAAGTGAGCCTGGCCTACAGAATAGGGCTGGCGCGGACCCTGGAGTTGCCGGGCCAGGCAACCACCATGCAGTTCAGGACCCTTGCAGGCGTTACGCAGGAGCATCTTGAAGCAGCTGAAGCCGCGGTTCGCGCAGCCGAGGCTGGCGATGACCTGGCGGTTGATATCAGTGAGCGCGGCTTCTGGTTCGATCATCTGCAACGGCAGCACCGAACGTCATTCGACCTTGTGCGTGAGCCATTCGTGCAGCAGATGGAGGTGCTCTACGCAGAGCGCGAAGGCCTCACCGATGCTCAATACGATTCCCAGGCCAGGTCAATTGCCAAGGCGTGTGATGAGGCGGTCAAGGCCAAGGCGCTTGAGCTCACGCGCCAAGCCTTGGCCCGGGCGGGCAAGCAGTTGCCCACCTGATTTGGACGGCAGCCATCGAAGGCTGGTGTTTTTCGGCTGGCGTCCTAAGATGGCTGCACTCAAGCGGGCTGGGCTGTCAATGAGCGACAAGGACACTATCTCCATCGAACTGGTGCGCGAGGCGTTGCTGCAGGCTTGCCCCCAGGCTGACGAGGCGTCTCTGCTGCTCGGCAACGCTGGCATCTCGCCGCGGTTGCTGATGACGCCAGGTGCGCGTGTTCCGGCGACTGCGTATGCGCAGCTTTGGCGGCTGCTCGCGCGACGCTGCAACGATGAGTTCTTCGCCATGGACCCGCGCGGGTTGCGCAGCGGCAGCCTGGCGTTTCTCTGCCGTGCCAGCCGGGTGCAACCGACGGTGGAGGCGGGCGTCGAAACTGCACTGGCTTTTCTGTCATTGACGCTGGACCAGCTGCAACCGGGCTTGCAACGCCAACACAGTTTGGCCGAGATCGTCATCACCGAGCCCTGTGATGAGCCTCGACGGGCCTTCACCTACTTCACCTTCTGGATGATCGTGCACGGTGTAGCCTGTTGGCTGGCAGGGCGTCGAATTCCAATCCTGGCCATCGAATTGCGCTGTGACGAACCCGCATTCTGCGACGACTACCGTGTGATGTTTTCAGAAAACCTGCAATTCGGACGGCCACGCACGCGCATGATCCTGGCAGCCGATTGCTTCGATCAGCCTATCCGGCGCAGCGACGAAGAGCTGCAGCGGTTCCTGGCCGAGGCGCCGGGCAATATCCTGGTCAAGTACCGGGACCCCGACAGCCTTGCTCGGCGCATTCGAGCCGACCTGAGCGAGCAGGACCCGGCGTCGTGGCCAGATGCGAATGAGCTCGCCCGTCACTTGTGCCTGTCAGCCTCCACGCTGCGGCGCAGGCTGGCAGAGGAGGGGCATAGCTATCAGGCCCTCAAGGATAGCGTACGGCGCCAGCTGGCAATCAGTTGGCTGGCTCAAGAGCAAGTGGGAATGCTCGAGATCGCCGCGCGCTTGGGCTTTGCCGACAGCAGCTCGTTCTACAAGGCCTTTCGCAAGTGGTTTGGGTGCAATCCCGGGCACTACCGGACGTTGATCTTGGGCGCGGGGAAGACAGAATAGGCGAGATTTCCGTCTGCCAGTCCCTGAGTGGCCACCACAGAGTCCAGGTTGAATCAGCCTAACAGGACTTACACGATGGCAGCTTCCCTCACGGCCGTTCCGGGCCCAAACCTACCCCCTGCCAAGATCGCTGGCGCTACCCATGATTTCATAGCGTCTCGCCTGCCTGAATGGCTCAAGCGGGCATCCCCCGCACAGATCAACCGCTTGCGCGACCGCTTCAGAGCGCACCAGGTCAGCCAGGCGCAGGTGCGCGCCTCCACCCGGCAATTGATTCCACTGCGCAGCTTCGCTGAACTGCACATGCAGAAACTTATTGACGACCTGCCGGGCAGCCCTGGCCTGGGCGCGCTGCAGTGGCGGGAGATACGGCGCCGCTTCAAGGTGCCGCAAGGCATCACCCTGCCTGTCGATGAGGTGATCGAGCTCCGGGAACCGGCCGTCTTGCGCCTGATGCAGAATTTCCATGAGCAGGCCAGCTTCTACCTGGGCACCGGCCTGGTGAAGACGGGTGAGGGCAGCCCGCTTACCCCAAATACGGATGCACTGGTGCAAGCGTGTCGGGCGCTGGATGCGGGAGGGCAGTACCAGCAGCTGCTGTCGCAGGTGTTCACCGATGACACCTGTAAAGCGCTTATCGCAGACAAACGCGCGGCGCTGGGCTTGGCCACGGAGGTGGCGGCGTTGCGTGGAGATCTGTCGGCCAGGCAGCAGATTGCGCTGGCGAGCATTGCCAGCGAAGAGGTCGAGCACTCCGAACTGCGTGCCTATCCTGGGTTGCTGAGCATGCTGGGGCACACCTTGGCCGATGTGCTGCTCATCCAGCTGCGCGATCGGCAGGGGGGCGATGAGGGCATCGTGCTGTACCTGCCCAGCGATCCTGAGCGGGCGTTGCGCCACTTCACGTGCGTCCAGGAAATGAATACCGCATTGGTCGCTGCGCTGCAGCAGGCCGATTATCGGGCCTACTTCAGCCAGCTGGTTGCCGTCCAGGACCGTGTTGCGTTCCTGGCTGCACTGAACACGCGCTTGAGCGATGCCACGCCCGCCCTGTCGCTTGAAGGCGTCACCGGCCTTGAGGATACCTTCGCCAAGCTGGTCGAGCAGCAGGTTCAGCGCATCAAGGACGATGCCCGGCTGTTGCTGGTGCCAACTGCAGAAGTGGATCGCAAGGCTTCAGAGGCCCGGCGCGAACAGTGGCGTTCGTTGGGCTGGAACCTGGTCAACCTGGCGGGGCTTTTCATTCCCGTGGTCGGGGCGATGTTGCTCGGTCAGTTGGTGGTACAGACGCTTTCGCAGGTCTTCGAGGGCGCGGCTGACTGGTATCACGGTCACCAGCACGAAGCCTTGGAGCACATGCTTGGCGTGGCCGAGACGCTGGCAGTGGCGGCGGCCGTAGCAGCTGGGGCCAACATTCTGGCCAGGGGTTACGCGGCCAGCGACTTTGTCGAAGGGCTGGAGCCTGTGCGCGGCGTCGATGGTAAGGCGCGGTTGTGGGCCAATGACCTCAAGGTCTATGCCAGCTTGCCGGAACACCCGCAGATGGGCAGCGACGGCCTGTACAGGGACTGGGGGCAGGCTTTTTTCCGTCGTGCTGAGCACTACTACCCGGTACAGCGTCCTGAGCCCCACGGGCCTTGGCGTTTGCGCCATTCGCGCCGCCCCGCAGCCTATGCGCCTGGCCTTGAACGCTTCGGCGAGCGCGGCTGGCGACTGACCGATACGCGCCCCCTCGAGATGCGTGAGCCACATCTCATGCTCCAACGCCTGTGGCCTGCAGCAAGGCTGCTCGATCAGCCACAGGCCCGAAGAGTGATCCAGGCCGCAGGGATGGACGAGCAGGCACTTCGAGGTGTGCTGGTGGAGGGGCGTGATGTTCCCACCAGCCTGCGCGATAGCCTCCAGCGCTTTGAGGCCGATGCACATGTGAGCAGATTCTTCACCGCCTTGCAGGTAGGCAGCACTCCACCGGGTGAAGAAACGCTGGTGAAATGGTGTCTGCAACAAACCGCCGGGGCACTGGGCAGCCAGGTGCATGAGCACCTGCTTGAGCACGCGCCTCGCCTTCGTGGGCTGATGTTCAAGCACTTGTGCGAGACAGTAGCCGTCGACGACCCTTTGTCGGCCGTCATCAGGCGCGACATGCCGAATCTGCCAGAGGGTTATGTACAAGCATTGGCCGTAGACATCGGGCGGACCGAGCGTGATCTTGCGCTGAGCATGGGCAAGCTGCCATTGCGTTGCCTACTTCAGGGGGCGTTGCTGCAGCGCGTGGCCAGGTTGACCCGAGGTATGTGCGGTTTGTACCTGGTCAACGCCTATTGCGATGAGGCAGGCGAACTGGCACTGGCACTGCTACAGAGGCTGGAAGCATGGCCAGCCCTTCACATCGAGCTTTGGACCGAAGGCCCCGGCGCGCACCGGGTCGCTGCAGTCGGTGATCAGTTATCGAACGCTGACCTGCTTAAGATCGTTCACAAGGAGGGGCGCTTCCGGGCAGTCAGGGTGGCAAGCTCAGGCTCTGGGGCGTTGATCAGAGAGTCAGACGACCTGTATGAGACACTACTGGCCTTGCTCGAGCCTGCTCAGCGTGACGCGTTGGGTCTGCAGGGCGATAGCGCCGCTGCGACATTGCGCGAGCGGTTGGTTGCACTCTTGCCCAATACCCATGCCGGTGTCGAGCAAGTGCTCGGCTGGCCTAGGGCGGAGCGTGGTTTCAACCCAGGCCAGCGCATGGCTGACGGTCGCGTAGGTTATCCGCTCAGCGGCCGTCCGGTTCGCCGCCCAAGCCCCGACAGCGTGCTGCGCAACCGCTTGCGCAATCTGTACCCCGGCCTGGACGACGACGCCATCGACAACCGTCTGGCGAGCCTGCTGCAAGCCCAAGCTTCAATTTATGACACGCTACTGGAACTTGAACAGCATCATGCTGATCTTGAACACCACCTGAACCGATGGACAGACTTCGAATCTGACACGGCTCGCCAGCGAGTGCGTCAACAGGTCGCGGACCAGATCCGCCGAGCCTGGCGAGGTGTTGGCGAGTCCCTGGGCGATGAGGCGGCAGGTCAGCGGCTGAGCCTTGTCAACTTGAATGTCAGTAGCTTGCCGGAGCTTCCAGCACATATCGAATTCGAGTTCACCCGATCGCTGGTCATTGGTGATATGCCGATCACCCACATGCCGACTGGCTTTCTTTCATGCTTCACCCGCTTGAGGGAGCTGAACCTGAGCAGCAACCGCTTGTTGGGCGTACCTGTGGAAATTCCCTACCTGGTCGAGCTGCAAACCCTGCGCCTGGCGCACAACAACATACGGCTGAACGATCAAGCGCTGAACGCCTTGAACGGTCTGCCGCAATTGGCTCACCTGGACCTGAGCTACAACCCGCTCGGGGCCTTTCAGATGCGCTACAACCAACTGACGCATCTCACTGAACTCAATCTGCGGCACTGCCGGCTAGGCGCGTGGCCCTTAGGCCTGGAGCTGTGCAATACGCTGGAGCGCATCGATCTGCGTGACAACATGCTGCAAATCGTCCCCGCCGACATCCTGCGTCTGCCCCATGCCCGTCGGATGGGCTTTCTGGTAGGGCGAAATCGGCTGAGTAACGTCCAGTTGCAACGGCTGTTTGCACTCGATTCCATCGCGGAGCATTTCCATTTGCCCGAACCGCGGCGCGTGATCGACCCGCAGGTGACTCGGGATCTGTGGCTTGAGGCAGGCAACCCGCAATCGCGCGAGCTTCGGCAGGCGCTGTGGCACCGCGTCATGAGTAGTTCGGACAGCGACGGCCTGGTACGCCTGCTGGGTCTTCTGGAAGACACTGGCGACTACGATACGGCCTCGTACCAACTGGCTGAGCGTGTTTGGTCCTTACTCGAAGCCATCGATGGCAATGAGCAGCTGCGCCAGCGAGTGTGCAGCCTGGCCCGGCTGCCGCTGACGTGCATGAACACCGTTACGGATCGCTTCAGTGAGCTCCAGCTCAGAGCGCTGGTCGATGCCGCCGAGCGTAACGTTGCTGCCGATCGTGGTAACGAGCTATTGGGCCTTGGAGAGCGGCTGTTTCGCCTGGATCGGCTCGAGCAGATTGCCAGGCGGGATGTCCTGCAGCGTCTTGCTGCGCGGGAGCGGGTAGACCAGGCTGCTGTCAGCCTGGCTTACCGGGTGCGATTACGAGCGCGCCTGAGTTTGCCATGCCAACCCAGGAGCATGCTTTATGGCGACGCTGCGGATCTGACAGACGACCAATTGGAAAACGCCTACCGTGAAGTGATCACCGCGATGACCCCCGACGCGCTAGCGACGAGCCTGTCCCAGCGAGTGTTCTGGACAAGGTACATGCACGAGCGGCATGCCCAGGCATTCGACGCGTTGCAGGCGCCGTTCGCCGAACATCGTGCAGCACTGGCCGCGCGTCAGCCCTCGCTGAGCGCAGGCGAGTATCAACAGGAGGTCGATAGGCTCGACATCGAGCTAGCCACCCAGGAGCAGTCTTTGATGGTCGAGCTGACACGGCAGTTTCTCCTGGGCCGTGAATGCGGGTTGGGCTAAGGGCAGTTGCGGCCAAACCGATCAGTCACAATGAATGGTTTGGCCATTGTCGTCACTGCCCGGCGGCGCGAACATCGTCTGTACCGATGCTTCACTCCAACAATAACAAGCCGGGAGTCAGACGATGCGTGATTACGCCGAGGCCGCTCGCTCGTTCCATTACCTCGAGGCTGCGCAGGCTGCCTTGCAGGGCAATCTGGAGGCCCTCAACGCCTGTGTCGAATGTTGCGATCGCCACACCGGCGCGGGCAAGGTCGCCCTGCACTGGCTGGACAGCGATGGCCACCGCGAAGCGTTGAGTTTCGACAGGCTGCAAGCGCTGGCCGCGCAGTTCGCCAACGTGCTGCGCACCCACGGTGTGGGTGTCGGCGACCGTGTGGCAGGGCTGCTGCCGCGCACCCCGCAACTGCTGATCACCATTCTTGCCACCTGGCGTCTGGGCGCCGTCTATCAGCCATTGTTCACCGCCTTCGGCCCTGCCGCCATCGAACATCGGCTGCACCAGTCCCAGGCTAGACTCGTCGTGACTGACCGCATCAACCGGGCCAAGCTCGACGATGTACAGGCTTGCCCGCCCATGATCACGGTCAATGCCCGTGAAGGGGAGCTGGACTTCCAGCAGTGCCTCGAAAATGCGTCGTCTGAATGTGAACCGGTCATGCTCACAGGCGATGACCCTTTCCTGCTGATGTTCACCTCCGGCACCACCGGGCCTGCCAAGCCTTTGCAGGTGCCGCTGCGGGCAATCGTAGCGTTCAAAGGCTACATGCGCGATGCCATCGACCTGCGCCCTGAAGACAGATTCTGGAACCTGGCCGATCCGGGTTGGGCCTACGGGCTTTACTACGCGGTCACTGGGCCGCTATCACAGGGGCATGCGACCACCTTCTATGAGGGCCCCTTCAGTGTCGACAACTGCACCCAGGTCATCACGCAGTTGGGCATCACCAACCTGGCCGGCTCGCCGACGGCCTTTCGCATGCTCATTGCAGCCGGTGAACGGTTCTGCGCCCCAATCAAGGGCCGCCTGCGGGTGGTAAGCAGTGCGGGGGAACCCTTGAACCCGGAAGTGATTCGCTGGTTCGCCGAGCACGCCGAAGTGACCATCCATGATCATTACGGGCAGACCGAACTGGGCATGGTGCTGTGCAATCATCATGGCCTGGCGCACCCGGTGCACGTGGGAGCTGCCGGCTTCGCCGTACCGGGGCATCGCATCGTGGTGGTGGACGAGCAGGGCTGCGAGCTGCCGGCGGGTCAGCCGGGTATTCTGGCGGTGGATCGCGAGCGATCGCCGCTGTGCTGGTTTGCCGGCTACCACGGGCTGCCGACCAAGGCTTTCGTCGGCAGGTATTACCTGAGCGGCGACACCGTGGAGCTGAACCCGGATGGGAGCATCAGTTTCGTCGGCCGCAGCGACGATGTGATCACCACGTCCGGCTACCGGGTAGGGCCTTTCGATGTGGAGAGCGCGTTGGTCGAGCATCCGGCCGTCATCGAAGCCGCGGTGGTCGGCAAACCCGACCCGGAACGCACCGAATTGATCAAGGCATTCGTGGTATTGGCCGCAGGTCACGGCGCCAGCCCGGGACTTGAGGAACAGTTGCGCCAGCATGTTCGCCAGCGTCTTTACGCCCATGCCTACCCCAGAGAAATTGAATTCGTCAGCGAGTTGCCGAAAACGCCGAGCGGCAAGTTGCAACGCTTCATCCTGCGCAATCAGGAAATAGCCCGACAACACGCGCAGCTCGCCACCACGGCCAGCGCCTGAAAGGAAACCGATCATGCAAATAGCCAACAAACATTTCATCGTCAGCGGCGCTGCCTCCGGGCTGGGTGGTGCCACCGCACATATGCTGATCGAGGCGGGAGCGTCGGTCATGCTCGTGGACCTCAACGCCGAAGCCGTGCAAGCCAAAGCCCGCGAGTTGGGCGAACGGGCCCAGTACTGCGTGGCCGACATCAGCGATGAGCAGGCCGCGCAGGCGGCCGTCTCGGCAGCGCTTGCAACGTTCGGCAGCTTGCACGGTTTGGTGAACTGCGCAGGTATCGTGGGTGCCGAGAGAGTCCTGGGCAAGCAAGGGCCGCATCGTCTGAGCAGCTTTGCCCACGTCATCAACGTCAACCTCGTGGGCAGTTTCAACTTGCTCAGGCTGTGTGCCGAGGCGATGGCCGAGGGGATGGCGGATGAGGAAGGCGAACGTGGCGTGATCATCAATACGGCCTCTGTCGCAGCCTACGACGGGCAAATCGGGCAATGTGCCTACGCTGCGTCCAAAGGTGCCGTCGCCAGCCTGACATTGCCGGCCGCTCGTGAGCTGGCCCGTTACGGTATTCGCGTGATGACCATTGCCCCAGGCATCTTCGAGACCCCGATGATGGCCGGCATGACCCCGCAGGTTCGTGAGTCGCTCGCAGCAGGCGTGCCATTTCCTCCGCGGCTCGGGCGCCCACGGGAATACGCGGCGCTGGCACGTCACATCATCGAGAACAGCATGCTCAATGGCGAGGTCATCCGTCTTGACGGTGCCTTGCGCATGGCAGCCAAGTGAGGGTTACACCCATGAACACCAATGAAGATCCTATCGTCATCGTCAGCGCAGTACGGACCCCCATGGGTGGTTTGCAAGGTGACCTCAGCAGTGTCTCTGCCGTGCAGCTGGGCAGTGCAGCCATCGGTGCAGCGCTGGAACGCGCGGGTGTCGAGCCAGACAATGTCGATCAAGTGCTGTTCGGCTGCGTGCTGCCGGCAGGGCTAGGACAAGCGCCGGCGCGTCAGGCTGCATTGGGTGCAGGCCTGGACCAGCACACCACCTGCACCACGCTCAACAAGATGTGTGGTTCTGGCATGCAGGCCGCCATCCTGGCCCACGACCTGCTGGTGGCAGGCAGCGCCGACGTCGTGGTCGCTGGCGGCATGGAAAGCATGAGCAACGCGCCCTACCTGCTGGACAAAGCCCGCGGCGGTTACCGCATGGGTCATGGCAAGGTGATCGACCACATGTTCATGGATGGCCTCGAAGACGCCTACGACAAAGGTCGCTTGATGGGCACGTTTGCCGAGGACTGCGCCCAGGCCAACGGTTTCAGCCGTGAAGCCCAGGACAACTTCGCCATTGCATCGCTTACTCGCGCCCAGCAGGCCATCTCCAGCGGCCGTTTCACGGACGAAATCGTGCCGGTGGAGGTGACTGAAGGCAAACAGCGCCGTCTGGTCCAGGACGACGAGCAGCCACCCAAAGCGCGCCTGGAAAAGATCCCGCAATTGCGCCCTGCCTTCCGCGATGGCGGAACGGTAACGGCCGCCAATGCGAGTTCCATCTCCGATGGCGCGGCGGCGCTGGTGCTGATGCGTCGCTCCGAGGCGCACAGGCGCGGCCTGCAACCGTTGGCGATCATTCATGGCCATGCAGCCTACGCCGATGCCCCGGCCTTGTTCCCGACCGCGCCGATCGGGGCGATCGAGAAGCTGATGAAGCGCACGGGTTGGGCCTTGAGCGATGTCGACCTGTTCGAAATCAACGAAGCGTTCGCCGTGGTGACCCTGGCAGCCATGAAGCATCTGGACTTGCCCCATGACAAAGTCAATATCCATGGCGGCGCCTGTGCACTGGGTCACCCGATCGGCGCGTCAGGCGCGCGCATCCTGGTCACCCTGCTGCATGCCCTGCGGCAGAACAACCTGCGCCGTGGGGTAGCGGCCATCTGCATCGGCGGTGGTGAAGCCACCGCCATGGCTGTCGAATGCCTGTAGTGAGGTGAACCATGCTGGTCAATGAAGAACAACGACAGATTGCCGATGCCGTGCGCAGCTTCGCCCAGGAACGGCTGAAACCCTTTGCCGAACAGTGGGACAAGGCGCATCGGTTCCCACGCCAAGCCATCGAGGAAATGGCAACCCTCGGCCTGTTCGGCATGCTGGTGCCCGAGCAGTGGGGCGGCAGTGATACCGGGTATGTGGCCTACGCCATGGCCCTGGAGGAGATCGCGGCTGGCGATGGTGCGTGCTCGACCATCATGAGCGTGCACAACTCGGTGGGTTGTGTACCAATTCTGCGCTTTGGCTCTGAGCAGCAAAAGCACAGGTTCCTGACACCGTTGGCGACTGGCGCCATGCTTGGGGCTTTTGCCCTGACCGAGCCGCAGGCAGGCTCCGATGCCAGCAGCCTGAAGACCCGAGCCCGCCGCGAGGGTGATCATTATGTGCTCACGGGCAGCAAGCAGTTCATCACCTCTGGCCAGAACGCTGGCGTGGTGATCGTGTTCGCCGTGACCGATCCGCAGGCAGGCAAGCGGGGTATCAGCGCCTTTATCGTGCCGACCGATGCGCCCGGTTACCAGGTGGCCCGGGTCGAGGACAAGCTGGGTCAGCATGCCTCCGATACGTGTCAGATCGTGTTCGACAACGTGCGTGTGCCTGTCGCCAACCGGTTAGGTGAAGAAGGCGAAGGCTACAAGATTGCCTTGGCCAATCTGGAAGGTGGGCGTATTGGCATCGCGGCGCAGGCCGTGGGCATGGCCCGCGCCGCATTCGAAGTGGCGCGTGACTATGCCAAGGAACGTCAGAGCTTTGGCAAGGCGTTGATTGAGCATCAGGCTGTGGCTTTCCGCCTGGCGGACATGGCCACCAAAGTGGCCGTTGCGCGGCAGATGGTATTGCACGCTGCCGCCTTGCGCGATGCCGGGCAGCCTGCACTGGTGGAGGCGTCCATGGCCAAGCTGTTCGCCTCGGAGATGGCTGAGAAGGTTTGCTCGGATGCCTTGCAGACCTTGGGCGGTTATGGCTATCTGAGCGACTTCCCGCTGGAGCGGATCTACCGCGACGTACGGGTTTGCCAGATTTACGAAGGCACCAGCGATATTCAGCGCATGGTCATTGCGCGCAATCTTTGAAGGAGCAGACCGCATGGCATTCGAAACCATCCTGTTGGACATTCATGGCAAGGTTGGCCTGATCACGCTCAATCGCCCGCAGGCGCTCAACGCGTTGAACGCGCAGATCGTCAGCGAGCTCAACCAGGCGCTGGATCAGCTGGAGCGCGACCCAGGCATTGGCTGCGTGGTGCTCACAGGTTCTGCCAAGGCCTTCGCCGCGGGCGCTGACATCAAGGAAATGGCCGAGCTGAAATACCCGCAAATCTACGTGGACGACCTGTTTTCGGATGCCGACCGCATCGCCAACCGCCGCAAACCCATCATTGCGGCGGTGTCGGGGTTCGCGCTGGGCGGTGGTTGCGAGCTGGCGATGATGTGCGATTTCATTCTGGCGGCCGATAACGCCAAGTTCGGTCAGCCGGAAATCAACCTAGGCGTTTTGCCAGGCATGGGAGGCACGCAGCGCTTGACCCGGGCCGTGGGCAAGGCCAAAGCGATGGAGTTGTGCCTGACTGGTCGGCTGATGGGCGCCGAGGAAGCGGAACGGGCAGGGCTAGTAGCCCGTGTCGTGCCCCAGGATGAACTCTTGCAGGAGGCCCTGAAGGTGGCCGCCACCATTGCCGCCAAGTCCATTCCGGTGAGCATGATGGTGAAGGAGAGCGTCAACCGGGCATTCGAAGTCACCCTCAGCGAAGGTGTGCGGTTCGAGCGGCGGGTGTTTCATGCGGCGTTTTCTACTGAAGACCAGAAGGAAGGGATGGCTGCGTTCATCGCCAAGCGTGAAGCGCAGTTCAAGGATCGTTGAAACAGCATGGTTTGCAGCGATTGCACGGTGGTTCAAGGATGAAGAAGCGTCGATCCAGCGGCGGTGCAGGGGGCATACTGATCGTGTTGCTGGCTGTGATGGTGCTTATGCTGTTGGCGTCGCGGTACCCCAGCATGATCGAGCGCAGGGTCGAGGCACGCAAGGCTGAGCAACGGTCAGCGCAGCCTCAGAGGCGGGTTACCGAGACGACGGTGGAGGTTCTGCTGCCGGATGGGCGGCGTCTGCCGCAGCTTGAGTCAGGGGGTTTGATCAAGTAGGTCGGGGGCTTACAGGGTCTCTTGCTCTTGCTCTTGCTTCTAAGCGCGCGGTAGTTCAGGCGCCGCAGATCGCGACTTCAGGAGGC
>CAURYQ010000059.1:0-28281 GCA_963529135.1 uncultured Pseudomonas sp.
GCCTTGGACTCTTCCTTGGCACCGTGTGGGTCGACGTTCTCGTGGATTTCCTTGGTGGCTTTCCACAACAGGAACAGGCCGCCGGCAATCAGGATCACGTCTTTCCAGGAGAAGGCATTACCGAATACCTCGAAGACAGGATCCGTCAGTTGCACGATCCACGCCACGGTGCTGAGCAGTGCCAGGCGCATGATCAGCGCCATGCTGATACCGATCCGGCGGGCCTTGGAGCGGTACGCCACCGGCAACTTGTTGGTCAAGATGGAAATGAAGATCAGGTTGTCGATACCCAGTACAACTTCCATGGCCACCAGCGTGGCGAGCGCCACCCAGGCTGTCGGGCTAGCGGCAAGTTCCAGCAAATATTCCATTGTTCACATCCTGTCACGCGGGTTGGGGATCAAATGTCCTGGGTTTTGGGTTTGGTGTCGTCTTGCTCTGACTCGCGGTTATCGGTACCCAAGGCTTCGTTCAATGCTTGCTGGGCTGTCTGACTGGTATCTTCGATGACCTGCCGGGCTGATTCGGCCGCCTGGTCGAGCATGTGTTGCGCCGACTTCTCGGCCTGATCGCAACCGGCCAGTGTCAGCAAGGCCATGCTCATGACCAGCACGGTGCCCATGGATTTGAAATACAGCATAAGTGCCTCCGAAATGTTATGCGCAGGCGTATGAAAGCCTGAATGATGTGGATTCTAGAGCGCCTGACACTTCAGTAAAATTCGTATTTTTACGCGTTATACTTCGGTTTTCTCGAGGCGCAATTACTCAGCCATGCTCAACTATCGCCAGCTTCATTATTTCTGGGTCGTGGCCCGCACGGGCAGCATCGTTCGCGCCAGCGAACAACTGAACCTGACACCGCAAACCATCAGCGGCCAGATCACCCTGCTCGAGCAGGCGTACGGGGTCGAGCTGTTCCGACGGGTCGGCAGGCAACTGGAACTGACCGAAACCGGCCGTCAGGCACTGACCTATGCCGAGCAGATGTTCCAACTGGGCAGCGAGCTTGAGGCCATGCTGCGCGCAGGCCCCCAAGAGCACATTCTGTTCCGGGTAGGGGTGGCCGATGTGGTGCCAAAATCCATCGTCTACCGGTTGCTGGCACCGACCATGGAGCTCGAAGACGCACTGCGCATCAACTGCCGAGAGGACAAGCTGGAACGGCTCCTGGCCGACCTCGCCATTCAACGACTGGACCTGGTCATTTCAGACAGCCCGATGCCGCCGCATCTGGACATCAAAGGCTACAGCCAGAAACTCGGAGAATGCGGCCTGAGCTTTTTTGCAACCCCTACCCTGGCCCACCGTCATGACGGCCCATTCCCGGAATGCCTGCAAGATGCCCCCCTGCTCATTCCAGGGCAGGAAACCGTGCTGCGTAGCCGCCTGCTGCGCTGGCTGGGTGAGCAACACATCCAGCCGCGTATCGTCGGCGAGTTCGACGACAGTGCCTTGATGCAGGCGTTCGGGCAATCAGGCAGCGGCATTTTCGTGGCGCCCAGCGTGATTGCCGAAGAAGTGTGTCGCCAGTATGGAGTGCAACTGATCGGGCAGACCGAAGCGGTCAACGAGTCCTTCTATGCCATCTCGGTCGAACGCAAGGTCAAGCACCCCGGCATCGTGGCCATCACGGAAGGTGCGCGACGTGAACTGTTCAACTGGTAGGTCGCGCTGCCGGATAATGGGCGGGAAGTGTCCGGCCGAGGTCTATGGTAAAGTCCAGCCCTTTCCAGTTTCCGGGACCTAGCTGCACATGACACCGCTTCTTCGCCTTTTCAACCGCACCGGCCTGGTGACGCAAATCGTCATCGGCCTGGTGGCGGGTATCGCTCTTGCCCTGATTGCCCCCGCCGCCGCTCGCGAGCTGGGCTTCCTCGGTACGGTGTTCGTCAGTGCCTTGAAGGCGGTGGCTCCAGTGCTGGTCTTCATTCTGGTGATGGCCTCGGTGGCCAACCATCGCCATGGCCAGGAAACCCATATTCGGCCGATCCTGTGGTTGTACCTGCTGGGCACGTTCGCATCGGCCGTGGTAGCGGTCGTTGCAAGCATGGCTTTTCCTTCGCATCTGGTACTCAACACCGCCGATGCCACGTTGAGTGCCCCAGGTGGCATCGCCGAGGTGCTGAGGAATTTGCTGCTAAGCGCGGTAGACAACCCGATCAATGCATTGCTCAATGCGAATTTCATCGGTGTGCTGACCTGGGCGATTGGTCTGGGGGTGGCCCTGCGGCGTGCCGGTGACACCACTCGCAAGGTCGTCGACGACCTGTCCAATGGCGTTACGCTGATCGTGCGTGTCGTTATCCGCTTTGCACCCCTGGGTATTTTCGGCCTGGTCACTTCCACCTTGGCCCAGTCCGGGCTCAAGGCGATGCTCGGCTACCTGCACCTGTTGGCGGTTTTGATCGGTTGCATGTTGTTCGTCGCCCTGGTCATGAACCCGCTGATCGTGTTCTGGAAAACCCGCCGCAACCCCTACCCGCTCACTCTGGTGTGCTTGCGCGAAAGCGGCATAACGGCGTTCTTTACCCGCAGTTCAGCGGCCAACATCCCTGTCAACATGGCGTTGTCCGAACGACTTGGGCTGCACGAGGACACCTACTCGGTTTCCATCCCGCTGGGGGCCACGATCAACATGGCCGGCGCTGCCATCACCATTACCGTGTTGACGCTGGCGGCCGTGCACACCTTGGGTATCCCCCTGGATCTGCCTACGGCAGTGTTGCTCAGCATGGTGGCGGCAATCTGTGCTTGCGGCGCTTCGGGTGTGGCTGGCGGTTCGCTGTTGTTGATCCCACTGGCCTGCAGCCTGTTCGGCATTCCCAGTGAAATCGCCATGCAGGTCGTGGCGGTAGGGTTCATCATCGGGGTCCTGCAAGATTCCGCCGAAACCGCCCTCAACTCCTCCACCGATGTGCTGTTCACCGCTGCGGCCTGCCAGGCCGAACAGCGTCGCAGCGCTTGATTCGACCGGGCCGCCTTGCGGCCCTCCCTTCATTTACCTACGCTAATGGCCTTTTCCCAGCAATGAGACAGGGCCATGTCCGAGCAAGACACCACCACTGAAGGTCGCTTGAACAGCATCGAGGTCCGCGTGCTTGGCTCGCTGATCGAAAAACAGGCAACCAGCCCGGAAAGCTACCCACTCACGCTCAATGCCCTGCTCCTGGCCTGCAATCAGAAGACCAGCCGCGAGCCGGTGATGAACCTCACCCAAGGGCAAGTGGGCCAGGCCCTGCGCAGCCTGGAAGCGCAACAGATGGCGCGCCTGCAGATGGGCAGCCGTGCCGATCGCTGGGAACACCGGGTGGACAAGGCGCTGGAGCTGGTGCCTGCGCAGCTGGTGCTGATGGGCCTGATGTTCCTGCGAGGCCCGCAGACACTCAGCGAACTGCTCAGCCGTAGCAATCGCCTTCACG
The DNA here is from genome assembly GCA_963529135.1 of uncultured Pseudomonas sp. Taxonomy (GTDB): domain Bacteria; phylum Pseudomonadota; class Gammaproteobacteria; order Pseudomonadales; family Pseudomonadaceae; genus Aquipseudomonas. The sequence goes on from CAURYQ010000059.1 coordinate 3,422, forward strand.
ACTTCGACGATACAGACCAAGTCCGGCACCAGCTCGAACGCCTGGTATCACGCGATCTGGCCGTGCACTTGCCGCGTCAGGCCGGCCAGCGTGAAGACCGCTATACCCATGCGCTGGGCGACCCGGCCGAGATCGAAACCATCCTGGCCGCCAGGCAGCAGGAAGGCGTTTCGCGTAGCGGCAACAGCGCTGCCGCGCAGGACCGAATCGACGCGCTCGAAGCACGCGTCGCCGCACTGGAGGCACGCCTGGACGCACTCGGCGGATGAGCAACTAGCGGTCAGATTTGGGGAAGTTGCGGCAGCTCTTGCGCTCGGCCATTTCGCGGTCGCTTGGGCGCCGGTCGACGAACACGGTGCGGCCGTTGGCATAGATCTCCAGGTAGCCCCAATGCAGGTCTTGTTCAGTCTGCCCAGGCTTTGGTGGTACTAGCCACCAGGGTTCGCGGCTGATCAGGGTCATGGTCATACTCCTGAGGGTTCGCTGTAAGCATAGACACCCTACTGCCACGACGGTTTGGCCAGGGATATGGCAAAACCCCCGCGTGCGCTGGCAGTTCCCAAAGAACACCCAGTCTACGCGGGGGCTGCAGCCCTGCCAGTGATGCGTTTACGCTGGGGCCGAGGTCCGGATCAGGTGGTCGAAGGCGGCCAGCGACGCCTTGGCACCTTCGCCAACTGCGATCACGATCTGCTTGTACGGTACCGTGGTTACGTCACCTGCGGCGAATACCCCAGCAATGCTGGTCTGCCCCTTGGCATCGACGATGATTTCGCCGCGTGCAGAAAGCTCAACGGTCCCCTTGAGCCAATCGGTGTTCGGCAACAGGCCAATCTGTACGAAGATCCCTTCCAGGGCCAATTCATGTTCGGCGTCGCTGGTGCGATCCTTGTAACGCAGGCCAGTGACCTTTTCGCCATTGCCAAGCACTTCGGTGGTCAGCGCACTGGTGATCACCGTCACGTTGGGCAGACTGTGCAGCTTGCGTTGCAGCACAGCATCGGCACGCAATTGGCTGTCGAACTCGATCAACGTCACCTGCGCCACGATGCCGGCCAAGTCGATCGCCGCCTCCACGCCAGAGTTGCCCCCGCCAATGACCGCCACGCGCTTACCCTTGAACAACGGGCCGTCGCAGTGCGGGCAGTAGGCAACGCCGCGGCCGCGGTATTGTTGCTCACCCGGTACGTTCATTTCGCGCCAGCGAGCACCGGTAGCCAGAATCACCGTCCTGGCCTTGAGCGATGCCCCGCTCGCCATGCGCACTTCATGCAGGCCACCATCGGTTGCCGGGATCAACGCCTCACCACGTTGCAGGTTCATGATGTCGACGTCGTACTGCTTGACGTGCTCTTCGAGTGCGGTGGCCAATTTCGGGCCTTCGGTTTCATGTACCGACACAAAGTTCTCGATGGCCATCGTATCGAGCACCTGCCCCCCGAACCGCTCAGCGGCCACGCCGGTGCGGATGCCTTTACGGGCTGCGTAGATGGCAGCGGAAGCACCAGCAGGGCCGCCCCCTACAACCAGCACATCGAACGCCTGCTTGGCGCTGAGCTTCTCGGCCTGGCGAGCGCCGGCGCTGGTGTCGATCTTGCCAAGAATTTCCTCGAGGCCCATGCGCCCTTGGCCAAATACCTCACCATTGAGGTAAACGCTAGGCACGGCCATGATCTGGCGTGCATCCACTTCAGCCTGGAACAACGCGCCATCGATCGCCACGTGGCGCACATTGGGGTTGAGCACTGCCATCAGATTCAATGCCTGAACCACATCCGGGCAATTCTGGCAGGACAGCGAGAAGTAGGTCTCGAAGCTGAACTCGCCCTCCAGTGCCCGGATCTGCTCGATCACTTCCAGGCTGGCCTTGGAGGGGTGGCCGCCTACTTGCAGCAGCGCCAGTACCAGCGACGTGAACTCATGGCCCATGGGGATGCCGGCGAAGCGCAGGCTGATATCGCCATTGGGGCGATTGAGCGAGAACGAAGGACGACGGGTATCGTCACCGTCGACGCGCAGGGTAATGAGGCTGGACAAGCCGGCGATTTCCACCAGCAGGTCGTGCAATTCGCGGGACTTCGCACCGTCGTCGAGGGAGGCAACGATCTCGATCGGCTGGGTAACCCGCTCCAGGTAGGTCTTGAGTTGCGATTTAAGCGTGGCGTCCAACATACGGGCGATTCCTTTTTCAAAACTCGGATACAAAAACGCCCAGGCGATGTCGCCCGGGCGTTTGACGGGGCGGTAAGTGATTCAGCTGTGGCGGCTGCTTACCGCCCGCGTTTGGCGCATGGTCATGTCTTCGTCCCGCAAGGCCTGCGCGGTACTGTCGGTGCGCAGGCGCTTACCGGGCGAAATCAGATCTTGCCGACCAGGTCCAGCGATGGTGCCAGCGTGGCTTCGCCTTCTTTCCACTTGGCCGGGCAGACTTCGCCTGGGTGGGCAGCAACGTACTGGGCGGCCTTGACCTTGCGCAGCAGCTCTGTGGCGTCACGACCAACACCGCCGTCATTGAGCTCGACGATCTTGATCTGGCCTTCGGGGTTGATCACGAAGGTACCGCGGTCAGCCAAGCCGGCTTCCTCGATCAGCACGTCGAAGTTGCGAGCAATCACGTGGGTCGGGTCACCGATCAGTGGGTATTGGATCTTGCCGATGGTGTCCGAGGTGTCGTGCCACGCTTTGTGGGTGAAGTGGGTGTCGGTGGAAACACCGTAGATCTCCACGCCCAGTTTCTGGAACTCGGCGTAGTTGTCAGCAAGGTCACCCAGCTCGGTCGGGCAGACGAAGGTGAAGTCGGCCGGGTAGAAGAACACGACAGACCACTTGCCTTTCAGGTCTGCTTCGCTGACCTGGACGAAGTCGCCCTTGTGGTAGGCAGTGGCGTTGAACGGTTTGACCTGGCTGTTGATGATAGGCATGAGAGACGCTCCTTCATGGGTTGAAATCAGTTGACGGAGAGAATCCTAACCGCATGAACCGATAAAGGCTCATTGGCAAACCTGATGCTTGTGATTGCTTTTGGCTATGAGCGAAACGCGCCGGTAATACAATGAAAAGTTCAGTCCGAAGGTGCAGCAGCGCTACGGCCCTTCTGGAGGAGGGCCGTAGCGCTGCCCATTGGACAGGCCGCACGTTGCATGCGGCCTTGAGGGTGTTAGCGGGTCACGGTGCGCATGGTCACGAACTCTTCCGCAGCCGTTGGGTGCACACCAATGGTTTCGTCGAACTGCTGCTTGGTCGCGCCCGCCTTCAACGCAATGCCCAGGCCCTGGATGATCTCGCCAGCATCCGGGCCGACCATGTGGCACCCCAGCACCTTGTCAGTATTGGCATCGACCACCAACTTCATCAGGGTCTTCTCCTGTATGTCGGTGAGGGTCAGCTTCATGGCACGGAAGCGGCTTTCGAAGACCTTGACCTGGTGGCCGTGCTCGACGGCCTGCTCTTCGGTAAGCCCTACCGTTCCAATAGGCGGCTGGCTGAATACCGCCGTCGGGATGTTCTGGTAGTCCACGGGCCGATACTGCTCAGGCTTGAACAAGCGCCTGGCCACGGCCATGCCTTCGGCCAGTGCCACCGGCGTCAATTGCACACGGCCGATCACGTCACCGATGGCCAGGATCGAGGGCGCCGTGGTCTGGTAATGATCGTCGACCCGTACATAGCCTTTGTCATCGAGCTCGACACCGGTGTTTTCCAGGCCAAGGTTGTCCAGCATCGGACGCCGGCCAGTGGCGTAGAAGATGCAGTCGGCAACCAACTCACGCCCATCTTTGAGCGTAGCCTTGAGGCTGCCGTCCTCGAGCTTGTCGATACGCTGGATGTCGGCGTTGAACTGCAGATCCAGCCCGCGCTTTTCCAGCTCTTCCTTCAGGTGAGTGCGCACCGAACCATCGAAACCGCGCAGGAACAGGTCGCCGCGATAAAGCAAGGTGGTCGCAGCGCCCAGCCCTTGGAAGATCCCGGCGAACTCCACCGCGATGTACCCGCCACCTACGACCAGTACCCGGCGCGGCAGGTCCTTGAGGTAGAACGCTTCGTTGGAAGTGATCGCCCACTCCTTGCCTGGAATGTCCGGCACCTGGGGCCAGCCGCCGGTAGCGATGAGAATGTGCTCGGCGCTGTAGCGCTGGCCCTCGACCTCGACCTCATTGGGCCCGGTCATACGCGCATGGCCTTGAAGCAAGGTAACGCCGCTGTTGACCAACAGGTTGCGGTAGATACCGTTGAGTCGCTCGATCTCACGGTTCTTGTTGGCGATCAGCGTGCCCCAGTCGAAGTGCCCTTCTTCGAGTGTCCACCCATAACCTGCAGCTTGCTCCAGCTCGTCGGCCACGTGGGCGCCGTACACCAACAGCTTTTTGGGCACGCAACCCACGTTGACACAGGTGCCGCCCAGGTAACGGCTCTCGGCAACAGCTACCTTGGCCCCAAAGCCGGCAGCGAAGCGCGCGGCGCGCACGCCACCGGAACCGGCGCCAATCACGAACAGATCAAAATCGTAGGCCACTTTTCGTTCTCCAAAAAAAAGCTGCAAGCTTCAAGCGGCATGCTGCACAAAGGGCAGCCTGGCTTGTCACTTGCAGCTTGGTACCGGCAGTTTCAGGCTTCAAGCATCAGGCGGCAAGAAAAAATGCGCCTGGCTCATAGCGAGGGATCAGTAGGCCTTGCCAGTCTTGTAGTAGTTCTCGAAGCAGAAGTTGGTCGCGTCGATGTAGCCTTCGGCGCCACCGCAGTCAAAACGCTGCCCTTTGAACTTGTACGCAATCACGCAGCCGCTCTTGGCCTGCTGCAGCAAGGCGTCGGTGATCTGGATCTCGCCGCCCTTGCCTGGCTCGGTATTGGCGATGATGTCGAAGATGTCCGGGGTCAGGATGTAGCGACCGATGATGGCCAGGTTGGACGGCGCATCTTCAGGCTTGGGCTTCTCGACCATGTTGGTGACACGGAAGATGTCGTCACGAATCATGTCGCCGGCAATGACGCCGTACTTGTTGGTTTCCTGCGGATCGACTTCCTGGATGGCAACGATCGAGCAACGGAACTGGTTGTACAGCTTGACCATTTGGGTCAGGACGCCGTCGCCTTCGGGGTTGACGCACAGGTCGTCGGCCAGCACGACGGCGAAGGGTTCGTCACCGATCAGCGGACGGCCGGTGAGAATGGCGTGGCCCAGGCCTTTCATCTCGGTCTGACGAGTATAGGAGAACGAGCACTCATCCAGCAGGCGACGAATGCCTACCAGGTACTTCTCCTTGTCGGTGCCCTTGATCTGGTTTTCCAGCTCGTAGCTGATGTCGAAGTGATCTTCCAGAGCGCGCTTGCCGCGACCGGTAACAATGGAGATCTCGCTCAACCCTGCATCCAATGCTTCCTCAACGCCGTACTGGATCAACGGCTTGTTGACCACTGGCAGCATTTCCTTCGGCATGGCTTTGGTGGCTGGCAGGAAGCGAGTGCCATAGCCGGCTGCCGGGAACAAGCATTTCTTGATCATAAACGTCCTTAACAAAGGCTAGGCCTGGGGGTTACGGCGCAGTCTAATCAGGCGGCGGTCACCTTACAATGCCCCGCCTGTGGCCGATCGTTGGGAACATAGAGGCAACCGGTCACGGATAGTTCAAAGGGTTGCGCAATATTCCTGACCGATACGTCACCCGTCCAGGCCCGCGGCCGGCCGTCAGCGGCCGGTGCCCTGCCCGATCAACACCCCCTCCACCTGCTGCCCATAGAGATTGACCCCATCATGGGCATGAAACTTCAGACGGGTCTTCTCGACTGAACCCTCGACCAGCCGCGGGTCCTGGGGCCGCTCGTGTCGGTTAATCCAGGCCGCCACATCCCAGGCCTGCTGGTCGCTGAGCGAACCAGGTCGACCCAGCGGCATGTTGTACTTGATGAATGAAGCCGCGGTGTTGATGCGGTGCATGCCTGCACCCCAGTTGTAGGAGTCCTTGCCCCACAGCGGCGGCATCACGTACTCGCCAGCCACCTTCTGCCCCTCGCCCTGATCGCCGTGGCAGATCGCGCATTGATCGCGGTAGACCTGCTGTCCACGCTTGAAGTCATAGCCACCGGCAGGCTGCGTTACCTCCGGGTAGCCTCGCCCGGCCAGTTGTACGCCAGTCGGCGCCTTGGTCGACAGCCAATAGGAATAGACTGAAAGCGCCGTCATCTGCGGACTGTCCGCCGCTGGCGGTTTGCCATTCATACTGAATTGGAAGCACCCTTGAATCCGCTCGGCGTAAGTGTTGACCTTGTCGTTTTTCTTGCGATAGGCCGGGTACATCGGGTAGGCACCCCACAGCGGTGCCGAGTGCGCCATACGCCCCTGATCCAGATGACAATTGCTGCAGTTCATGCCATTACCCACCGCCTCAGGCATCAGTCGCCGGGTATCGACGAACAGGGCGTGGCCTTCCTTCACCATCTTGCCGAAGGCGTTGTCCGGCAGCTGGTCCTCAGAAGGCGGAACGAAACGTGGCTGTGCGCCTGCGTCAGGCACGTTCAACTGAGACTGGTCGTCCATGGCGACTGGGCTGGCGTGCGCGCTACCTGTGGCCAGCAGCAGGGCTGTGATCAAAAGCTTCATGGCTTGACCTCCAGGTTGGCGGGGCGGGCGAAGAACTCGGCAACGGCCTGGATCTCGTCGCGGGTCATGGCTTTGGCCACACCTACCATCAACTGATTGGGATCATTGCTGCGCGTGCCGTCGCGCCAGGCGTCGAGTTGTGCCGCCAGATACGTCGCCGGCTGCCCGGCCAACGGCGGGAAGTGTTCACCCACCCCGCCACCGCCAGGGCCATGGCACTGAATGCATCCTGGGATGTGCCGATTCCAGTCCCCATAAAGCGCCAGCCGCAGCGTCGGGTCGTCGGCCATCTGCTGGCGTCGCAGGTCACCCACCGTGGGCGCCGGCAAGCTCGCCAGGTAAGTGCTTACAGCCGTGATCTCGTCGTCCGACAAGGCCTTCGCCAGGGGCGCCATCACCGCCTGCTGTCGGCTGCCGCTGCGCCAGTCATGCAATTGCTTGCTCAGGTAACGGGCTGGCAGACCGGCAAGCCTGGGGAACCCTGCCGCAGCGATGCCGTTACCATCCGCCCCGTGGCACCCGATGCAGGCCATGGCGGCAGGGTCGGCGCCGCCTTGAGTAAAGACTTTCTGGCCATCTGCTGCGTGGGCCGATGCCCAGGCCAAGGACATCAGGCCACCGATCACCATGACGCTGAACGGTTTCATCGCGAACCTCCTTTTCTATTGTTATATGCTTAGGCCTAAAACATATAAGCAAAAGGAGTGCGGCTAATTGCCCTGGGTCAATCCCCGGAAATGCAAGCCGTCGCGGCCTTGCGCACATCACCTGGGCGCAGTGGGAAATTGCTCAGGCGCTCGTGCAACTTGATGCTGCTGCCATTGTTGCCGCGCTGACTAATGTCCAGCAGGGCCCCAGGACCCTCGCCCGGCGAGAATTTCTGCGGCACGATCAAGCGCAACCCATCGCCGCGCTTTTCTTCTACCAGCGGATCGCGCGAGTCGGCCAGCCGGCCCTTCACGCAATCGGCATATTCACGCGGCGTCTTGCCTGACATCACATCCATCGTCTCATGGGACTGTTCCAAGTCAGACACACTGGCACACCCGGCCAGGGTCAGCATCCACGCCGCCAACATCCACTTCATCTGCTGTACCTCTGTCATCAGGAACCCCGTTCGACCGTCACCCGGCGCTTTTGCTCCCCGTGCTGGCAGATTTATCTGCGTCGGTTCAGCCGCCCGGCGCGATAACGGCACATCGTGGTATCGTGCGCGTTTGCAGAACCAGACTTTGCGGAGCCACACATGAAATTCGTACACCAGCGCGAGCACCTCAATGAGGACGATATCGTCGTCATCGAGTGCTCCCAGCGCTGCAACATCCGCCTGATGAACGACGCCAACTTCCGCAGCTTCAAGAATGGCGGTCGTCACACCTACCACGGCGGGCACTTCGACAAATTCCCAGCCAAGATCACCGTGCCTAGCACCGGTTTCTGGAACATCACCATCGATACCGTGACGACCCGTCCCATCTCGGTCACGCGCAAGCCAAGCCTTACGCACAAGATCAAGATCATCCGCCGTTCCTCGTCGCAGCTCAGGTAAGACCAGCCATGACCCAGACCACTAAATACGTCATCAAATACAAGCTCGAAGGCCAACGCCGCTGGGACTTCGCACTCATGCCCGACGACTCTCTGGAACAGGCGCTGGCGGCCCTGCGCAAGATCCATGGCGAAGACGCCGACAAGGTCAGCGACATCCAGGTAAGCAAGGCGCTCTGATTGCACCAGAGCGCTTGATTCCCGTTCACTGCGCTTGAAGGAGCGTTGCATGAGTCAGTGGCCTGATTGCCGTATTGTCGACTTGCTGGGTATGGAACTGCCCATTCTTCAGGCGCCGATGGCCGGGGCATCCGGTACGGCGCTGGCTGTGGCGGTAAGCCAGGCAGGCGGCTTGGGCGCATTGCCCTGCGCCATGCTCACCCACGTGCAGATCCGAGAGCAGATCGCTGCGTTTCGAGCCGCAAGCCCTGGCCGCTCACTGAACCTGAACTTCTTCTGCCATCAGCCGCCTGCACCCGACCCTGAAGCAGCCGCCCGCTGGAAGCAGGCACTCGAACCGTATTACCGAGCGCTGGGCGCTGATTTCCAAGCCCCTGCACCGGTATCCAACCGCGCCCCGTTCGACGAGCAAAGCTGCCAACTGGTCGAGGAACTACGGCCTGAAGTTGTGAGTTTTCACTTCGGCTTGCCCCGCCCCGACCTGGTGGCGCGGGTCAAGGCCAGCGGCGCCAAAGTGCTGTCCACCGCCACCACGGTCGAAGAAGCGCGCTGGCTGCAAGACCACGGGTGCGATGCGATCATCGCCATGGGCTATGAAGCCGGCGGACACCGCGGCATGTTCCTCAGCGAAGACATCACCACTCAAGTCGGCACCTTCGCCTTGGTACCGCAAGTGGTTGACGCTGTCGATGTGCCGGTGATCGCGGCCGGCGGCATCGCCGACCACCGAGGCGTGCTCGCCGCACTGGCCCTGGGCGCGTCTGCCGTGCAGATCGGTACCGCCTACTTGTTCTGCCCCGAAGCGAACGTGTCCTCGTTCCATCGTCAGGCACTGGACAGCGCGCCGGCCAGCGACACAGCCCTGACCAACCTGTTCACCGGTCGACCGGCCCGCGGCATCAACAATCGCCTCATGCGTGAACTGGGCCCCATGAGCGCAATGGCGCCGCGCTTTCCACTGGCAGGCGGCGCGTTGATGCCGCTGCGCGCGATCTGTGAACCCGAAGGCCGCAGTGATTTCAGCAACCTGTGGGCCGGTCAGGGGCTGCGTCTTGGCCGGCATATGGCGGCAGCGGACCTGACCCGTGAGATTGCGCTCAAGGCACTGGCTCGACTTACCCGCTAGTTGCACTGCTCTGACGCGTACGTCATGGCAGTTGTTGCAACGGCGCTGCAGGTTGTGGCAGTTGTCTGCACAGGTTCGGGAGAAGTTGAGTAAAACGGGTTCTTCGGGGCGCAGGACCGAACGCTTCGACGTAAGCGCGCGCGTACCCCTGCCGCCTGAGTTGATCAAAACAGCTGCAACGCGTCGATGAAGCGCTATATAGTTAAGCACATAACGAAAACCAGGAGCTGCCCCATGCGTTTGTGCCTGCCTCATCTCGTCGCCTCTCTCGCCAGCCTGATCGCCCTGAACACCGCCTGGGCCGACGAGGTTCAGGTGGCTGTCGCCGCCAACTTCACCGCGCCGATCCAGGCGATCGCCAAGGACTTCGAGAAGGACACAGGCCACAAGCTGATTGCAGCGTATGGCGCCACCGGGCAGTTCTATGCCCAGATCAAGAATGGCGCACCCTTCGAAGTCTTCCTGGCCGCAGACGACAGCACGCCGGCCAAGCTCGAGCAGGAAAACGCCATCGTGCCAGGCTCACGCTTCACCTATGCCATTGGCACGCTGGCCCTGTGGTCGGCCCAACCCGGGTACGTGGATGACAAGGGTGCAGTTCTGCACGGTGATACCTTCAAGCACCTCGCCATCGCCAATCCAAAGACCGCACCCTATGGCCTGGCCGCCACCCAGGTGCTGGATAAGCTCAATTTGACTGACACGACCCGCGCCAAATGGGTAGAGGGTCAGAACATCACCCAAGCGTTCCAGTTTGTGTCTACCGGCAATGCAGAGCTCGGTTTCGTGGCACTGTCGCAGATATACAAGGACGGCAAGGTACAAAGCGGCTCGGCCTGGATTGTCCCAGCCTCGATGCACGACCCCATTCGCCAGGATGCGGTGATCCTGGAGAAAGGTCAGAACAATCCGGCCGCCAAAGCACTGGTGGACTACCTCAAAGGCCCGAAGGCCGCCGCCGTGATCAAAGCCTATGGCTATGAAATCTGATGCCGCTCGACGCCAGTGACCTCGGCGCCATCTGGCTTACCCTGAAGCTGGCCAGCCTGACCACGCTGATCCTGTTGGTAGTGGGCACCCCCATTGCCTGGTGGCTGGCCCGCACTCGCTCTTGGCTTCGCGGTCCGGTAGGCGCTGTGGTCGCCCTGCCTCTGGTGCTACCGCCAACGGTCATCGGGTTCTACCTGCTGATTGCACTGGGCCCGCACGGTTGGCTGGGGCAAGCCATTGCCGCCCTCGGGCTGGGCACTGTGGTGTTCAGTTTCTCAGGGCTTGTGATCGGCTCGGTACTCTACTCGATGCCCTTCGTGGTCCAGCCACTGCAGAATGCCTTTGCCGCCATTGGCCAGCGGCCGATGGAGGTGGCAGCCACGCTGCGCGCAGGGCCCTGGGATAGTTTTGTGCATGTGGCACTACCACTGGCCCGGCCCGGCTTCATCACCGCGAGCATTCTGGGCTTTGCCCACACGGTGGGCGAGTTCGGCGTCGTGTTGATGATCGGGGGAAACATCCCCGACAAGACTCGGGTGGTATCCGTACAAATCTTCGATCACGTCGAGGCAATGGCCTACACGCAGGCCCACTGGCTGGCTGGTGCCATGCTGGTGTTTTCTTTCCTCGTGTTGCTTCTGCTCTATGCAGGTCGACGCGGCAAACCAGGCTGGAACTGAGGTGACGCGCATGATCCTGGCACGCTTGAACCTGACCCGCGGCGCTTTCGTGCTGGACGTGGACTTGCAATTGCCCGGGCGTGGCATCAGCGCTTTGTTCGGCCACTCAGGCTCGGGCAAGACCAGTTGCTTGCGCTGCCTGGCAGGTCTGGAGCGCGCTGGCAACGCCTACATCGAAGTCAATGGCGAGGTATGGGAAGACACGGCCCGAGGTGTTTTCCTGCCTGCGCATCGACGCCCTGTGGGCTATGTCTTCCAGGAGGCCAGCCTCTTCGCTCACCTGACAGTGCATGGCAACCTGGAGTTCGGCTGGCGCCGTGTTCCGCCCGCCATGCGCAAGGTGGGCCTTAACCAGGCCAGCGAACTGCTGGGCATCGGCCACCTAATGGCCCGCCGGCCCTCGACACTTTCGGGGGGCGAGGCGCAACGTGTCGGCATTGCCCGCGCGCTGCTCAGCAGCCCGCAGCTGCTGTTGATGGATGAGCCCCTGGCCGCTCTGGACGGCCCCCGCAAACGGGAAATCCTGCCTTACCTGGAACGCCTGCACGAAGAGCTGGACATACCCGTGGTCTATGTCAGCCATGCCCAGGATGAAGTGGCCCGCCTGGCTGATCATGTGGTGCTGCTGGAGCAAGGGCGTGCAATCGCCAGCGGCCCGGTCGCTACCACCCTGGCCCGCCTGGACTTGTCGTTGGCCCAAGGCGAGGATGCCGGTGTGGTGCTCGATGGCCTGGTGACAGCGCATGACCCCCGCTACGACCTGCTTGACCTCCGGCTCCCTGGCGACAGTGGGCTTGTACTGCGTTTCGCACACCCTGCCCGTGCCCATGGCAGCGCGCTGAGGGTCAAGGTGCATGCGCGCGATGTCAGCCTGGCGCTGACCGCCGACAGCGCTTCGAGCATCCTCAACCGGGTCCAGGTTCAGGTGCGCGACACCCATGCTTCCGACAATCCAGCCCATCTGCTGGTCAGCCTGGATGCCGACGGGAGTACCTTGCTTGCACGCATCACCCGTTTTTCCGCCGACCAGCTTGGGCTGCACCCGGGGCAGCGCCTGTACGCACAGATCAAGTCAGTGGCTCTGCTGAGCTGACGCGCACAAATGCAGCAACGATCAAGCGGCTGTTGTCCATTGATCAGTGACTTGATCGAGGCCTGCCGCCCATGCTCGACTGCCCGCTTCCCGAAACGCTGCATTACGTCGACGACAGCCAGCCCGGCTTGACCCGCCGACGCTGGCGCGACCGCTTCATCTACTTGGACGCAAACGGTGAACGGGTACGCGACCCCGACACCCTGGCACGTATCGCTGCACTGGTAATCCCGCCGGCTTACACAGATGTCTGGATCTGCGCCGACCCACAAGGGCATCTGCAGGCCACTGGCCGCGATGCCCGTGGCCGCAAACAGTACCGCTATCATGCGCAGTGGCGCGAAACCCGCGATCAGCACAAGTACAGTCGCATGCTCGCGTTCGCCCAGGCCCTGCCCAAGCTGCGATCACAGCTGGAGACCCACCTCTCCCGGCCCGGCCTGGACCGTGAAAAGGTAATGGCCCTGGTGGTCAGCCTGCTGGACCATACGCTCATCCGCATTGGCAACCAGCGCTATATGCGCGACAACAAGTCCTACGGGCTGACAACCCTGCGCAACCGACACGTAGAGGTCAAGGGCAGTACCATCCGCTTTCAGTTTCGCGGCAAGCGAGGCGTTGAGCATGATGTGACCTTGCGTGACCGACGCCTGGCAGCGTTGCTCAAGCGCTGCATGGAGCTACCCGGTCAAGCCCTGTTCCAATACCTCGATGAAGATGGCCAGCGCCACAGCATCGGCTCGGGTGACATCAACCAGTTCCTGCAACAGCTCACTGGCGCCGACTTCACCGCCAAGGATTACCGTACCTGGGCTGGCAGCAGCCTTGCGCTGGACCTGCTCAGGCCCTTGGCGTGGGAGCCGGAAACCGAGGCCAAGCGGCAGGTCGCAGCCATCGTCAAGCAAGTCGCCTCCCGCCTGGGCAATACACCAGCGGTATGCCGGCGCTGCTACATTCACCCGGCGGTGCTTGAGCACTATACCCTCGGGCGGCTGGCTGCCTTGCCCAAGAGCCGAGTGCGCAAGGGTCTGGACCCGGAAGAAGTCGCGTTGCTCGTCTTTCTTCAAGCACTGGAGGAGCAGGCCGCCCATTGAACCGGTCTATCCAGACGATGACACAAAGATATTTCCCATTGCACAGCAAGCCCCCTATCCTTGCCACAAAGCACCTTGTCCTACAGAGCCCGATTGGACTGCCTGGCTATCCACCCCCTCGCGGCTTGCGACAGAATTTGTCTTTCGGGGAATTACTAGGCGTCTGAAGCGTCTTTAATGATAAGGAAGAGGGATAGGTTCCCACCGCCGGGGCACAAGGCCTGCGGACTTTTTTACCACCAAGGAGAAGTACATGCTGATACTCACCCGTAAGGTTGGCGAGAGCATCGTCATCAACGACGACATCAAAGTCACCATTCTGGGCGTCAAGGGGATGCAGGTGAGGATAGGCATCGACGCACCGAAAGATGTCCAGGTGCACCGCGAGGAAATCTTCAAACGCATTCAGGCCGGCAGCCCGGCGCCAGATAAGCAGGACGATTCACACTGATCACGCAAGCTGGGCTGCACGGATGCACCCCCCAGGCTCAACTGTTCAATAAGCCACGAACGGTCGCTATCATTTCGCCCATGTCGAATGGCTTGTCGAACACCGCTGCGAATAAAGCCGGGCATCCCTGGCTGGCCTGCGCGCCACTCATGAGGATGACCGGCAGCGTTCGCAAGGCCGGATCAAGATGCATGGCACGCGCCAGCTCCTCTCCGTTAAGCACAGGCATCATGTAGTCGGTAATCACCAGTTGCACCGGTGTGTCATGAAGTACCTGCAAGGCTTTATGACCATTACTCGCCGTCTTGATTTCATACCCCGCATCCTCCAGGGCAAAGCCCAGGATTTCGGCAATCAGGTATTCGTCGTCAACGATCAGCACGGTCTTCATGGAAAGCAGGCCTAAGCGCCACCCTGCGGCACGGCTGTGCCTGAAAGTGCGCCACTGGTACCCTCGAACGCCCTGCGCAATGTGATTGCGCGAGGCCCAATCACAAGCTCATGCAAAGAGGCGTCGTGAGCACTGTCGCGCACTTTCAGAATGGACAGCATCCGGCGCAAGGCGCAGTCGTGTTCCACGAATCGCATGAGCATCAGGTTGTCGACGATGCTGGACAAGTCTGGCGCCGGGGCACTGATTTCGGCGCCGAAGATATCGCGCATTTCCCAAGTCAGCATCACACTTACCTCGCGAGCACGCAGCTCCCCGGTCAGCGCGCGGAAAAATGCATTCAGGCGCCCTGGCTCCGTGGCTAGGCGGCTCAGCGCACCTAGGCTGTCAATGAGCACCCGCTTGGCACCAGTTGCCTGCACCTGTTCGATCAGACGCGCACCCAACTGATCCAGAAGCACTTGCGCACCCGGTTCCCAGCATAACGTCAGGCTCCTGGCATGCTCCATCGCTGCGAAATCGTATCCCAGCGAAGCCGCCTTGTGTCGCAGGCGTTCGGGCGATTCGTAGAAACCGAAATGCAGGCCGGGGGCCTCGGGCGTGCTAGCCCCCAGAAATGCCATGCCCAGCGAAGTCTTGCCGATGCCCGAGGGGCCTATCAGAAGCGTCACCGAGGCGGCGGACAGGCCGCCATCGAGCATGTCATCCAGCGTCGGCACACCACTGCTGATCCGTGATGCGGTCGTACTACCGGGCAGGCTGGGCTTGTCGAACAATGCCTCCAGACGCGGGAACACCCTCACGCCAGCATCATCAATCAAACACTCGTGGCGCCCTGACAAGGCACCACTGCCACGGGTCTTGCGCAACTGGATCGTGCGGATGGCCCGGCTGCCGATCATTTGCTCACTCAATTCGATCAAGCCGTCGACCATCGTGTGTTCAGGGCTGCCCTCCTCGAACCGCGCACTGGTCAACAAAAGCACGGTACAGCCGGCGAAGGCTGCGTGGCCTTGCAGTGCCAAGACGAACTTCTTGGTATCGAGCGTAGTTTCGGCACGGATGCGGGCATTGAGTACGCCATCGACGATCAGCAGGCTGGCGTTGTGTCGACTGATTTCCTGCCTCAGCAGCCGCACCACTGCATCGAGGCCGTCCTGCTCCAGCGTGTCGAAGGCGCTGACGAACTGAATCTCATCACCCACCTTTGCCGCGTCGAAGAAATCCAGCGTACCGAGGTACTGAAAGAGACGCTCATGGGACTCGCTCAGCAACGTTGCTACCAGCACTCGGCCGTCCTTTCGTACATGCTCGAAGGCCACCTGATTGGCCAGGATAGTCTTGCCTGCCCCAGGCGGACCCTGCACGATGTAAGACGCCCCAACCACCAATCCACCTTTGAGCAAGGCATCGAGGCCGTCAATACCCGTCACCAATCGCTTGAGTGTTTGAGTCATGCCTGTGTCCCGTCCGGCTCGATACCTGGCTGGCTTGAATGTATGGGTAGGTAAAGTCGCATGCGCGTGCCGGCCCCCTGTTCGCTGTGCACGCTGATGGCACCGCCGCTTTGCCGGGCAAAACCGTACACCTGGCTCAGCCCAAGGCCGGTTCCCTTGCCGAAGGGCTTGGTGGTAAAGAAAGGTTCGAAGATACGTGGCAGCACGTCCGGCGCTATGCCCTCGCCGCTGTCGTGCACCTCGAAATGCACGAATTGGCCATGCAGGCCATCGACCTCCCCAGCCAGCGAAACCGTATCGACGCTCAAGTCGATGTGGCCTTCCTCGCCGATGGCATCCCGCGCATTGAACAGCAAGTTGAGCAGCACCATCTGAAGCTGACCGGCATCCACTTCGATCATCGGTAGGTCGGGCTGCAAGCGCGCATCCAGGGTGATCGAACTGGGCAGTGCATGTATGAGCAACCCATGGGTCGCGTCGATCAACTTGGCCGGCTCGATGCACGTTACTTCAAGCTCGCGGTGACGGGCAAAGCTGAGCAGTTGACGCGTAAGGTCGGTGCCGCGCTGGCCAGCTTCGAGGATGTTGCGCAGCATGCGCTGGGTGCGCTCCAGGTCCGGAGCAGCAAGGGCCAAGCGTGCGGAGCTGAGGATGATGGTGAGCAGGTTGTTGAAATCATGCGCCAGCCCCCCGGTCAACTGGCCCAGCGCCTCGAGCTTCTGGGCTTCGAAAAGCTGCGCTCTTACCGCGTCGAGCTGCATCGCCGACTCGCGGCGATCGGTGATGTCGCGGGTGACCTTGGCAAGCCCGACGATCTGGCCTTGGTCATCCCGAACCACATCCAGCACCACCAGTGCCCAAAAGCGCGTGCCATCCTTGCGCTGGCGCCAACCTTCATGCCGCGATACGCCATTCTCGAGGGCTTGACGCAACAGCTGCTCGGGCCTGCCTTCAGCGCAATCTTCAGGGGTGAAGAACAGGGAAAAATGACGGCCCACGACTTCATCGGCGGTATAGCCTTTGATCCGCTGCGCCCCGGCGTTCCAGGAGGCGATATGACCTGTGGTGTCCAGCATGTAGATGGCGTAATCCACCACCGACTGCACCAATTGCTCGTAACGATGAGCAGGCATTTCTGAATTGACCTGGCATTCAGTTGAAACCATGCGAGCTCCACCGGCACGGCAGGTAAATATTGTCCAAATGAATGGGGCGCAGGCCCGGGTGCATGCTGCTTGTAGTCATCATGCAGGCGTCGACCTCACCTTCATATCCCTTGATTTGCCTAACAGTGGGCCAAGCCCATGACCGTGTCAATCGCCTGTTCGCGATGAGTTGGGAGTGTAAATTATGGTAACCATGGTTGACGCGTCTATAACGGTGGGTTATAAAGCGCGCTTGATTGCAAAGCTCTTCTGTCTGAGGCGAGCCGGCTCATGGGCCCTTTCAAGCGTGCGAGTGTGGTGGAATTGGTATACACAGCAGACTTAAAATCTGTCGGCGTGAGCCTTGCGGGTTCGAGTCCCGCCACTCGCACCACATCATCGAAAAGGCGCCCTGGGCGCCTTTTTTGCTATCAGCCCTGGTGCAGGGCGCAGCCTCACTCCTCATCGCAGTCATCGAACCAGGCTGGGTGATCGCGCTCGTCATCGTCCAGCTCGTCCAACGGGACGTCCTCCACTTCGTCTTCTGCCCCTTGAGCATCCGGCTCGAACGCTTCCTGGTCATCATCGAAAAATTCGTGGTCCAGCAAATGATCGTGTTCCGGTTCATGCAGGTCGTCGTCGTGCATATTGGCCTCAATTCAAATGGCTCGCCTGTATAGGCTCATAGGGTCTTCAGGTCAACGCCGACACTACTTAACCCAGCGTTAATGCGTTTGGCGCAGAGTAGAGGCTCTCCCTTCAAAAACGTCTGTTGCCCGCTGGTTACCAGCGGGCTTTTTTTGCTTGCCGTGTAGCCTGATCAACAACAGCCCAACGCTTTTTCTTTTTCCCATGACGTGTATATCACCCTCCCTTCACGAAATGATGACATTCACCCTGGCAATCTGAACCTGCTCCGTATGTTCTTGCAGCCCGCCGCATTCTTGCCGCGGGCTTTTCTTTTTCCCCATACCGCGCAACCCATCCTTTCACATGACCTGCGGCAGTTCTTCACATGCGAGCCGAAGCTATCCTGCGCCTGTTGTCCTCAAGTACCGGATAGACACGGAGGTGCGTATGAAAGCTGCTGTTGTAGCCCCAGGCGGTCGCGTTGAGGTGGTCGAAAAACACATTCGTCCACTCGAACATGGTGAGGCACTGCTCAAGATGCAGTGTTGTGGCGTGTGCCACACCGATCTGCATGTGAAGAACGGTGATTTCGGTGACAAGACAGGTGTCGTGCTAGGCCACGAAGGCATTGGCGTGGTCCAGGAGGTCGGCCCAGGCGTAACGTCGCTGAAACCGGGCGACCGAGCAAGTGTCGCCTGGTTTTATGAAGGCTGTGGTCATTGCGAATATTGCACCAGCGGCAATGAGACCTTGTGCCGACAGGTCAAGAACGCAGGGTACACCGTGGACGGTGGTATGGCCGAAGCCTGCATCGTCAAGGCCGACTACTCGGTCAAAGTGCCGGATGGACTCGACTCCGCCGCTGCCAGCAGTATCACGTGTGCAGGCGTGACTACTTACAAAGCAGTGAAGACCTCCAACATCCGCCCCGGCCAATGGATTGCAATCTACGGGCTTGGCGGGCTGGGCAACCTGGCACTGCAGTACGCCAAGCATGTATTCAACGCCAAGGTCATTGCGGTTGACGTCAATGAAGAGCAACTGCACTTGGCGACCGAAATGGGGGCCGATCTGACTATCAATCCTTCCACCCAGGACGCTGCCAAGGTCATTCAGGCCCAGACCGGCGGGGCCCATGCCGCTGTGGTTACTGCAGTGGCCAAAGGCGCCTTCGACTCAGCTGTCGACGCCTTACGCGCCGGTGGAAGGCTGGTCGCCGTCGGGTTGCCCTCAGAAGCGATGAACTTGAATATCCCGCGCTTGGTGCTCGATGGCATTGAAGTCATCGGCTCACTGGTGGGCACTCGCCAGGACCTGCAGGAGGCCTTTGAGTTTGCCGCAGAGGGCAAGGTGGTGCCGAAGGTCAGTTTGCGTCCTATCGAAGACATCAACCAGATTTTCGAAGAAATGCTCGATGGGCGTATCAGAGGCCGCATGGTGATTGACTTCGAGCGTTGAAAAAACGCCCTGTGCGGTACATTTCAAAGGATCCCGGCCTAGACCCTCCGGGCCGCAGAGCACTGCGGCCCTCACCGCCTGCCGTTGAACCCGGCGCTCAACGGCCATGCCCTCTTACTGCATAAGTCGACGCTGCTGCCAGGCGGGTATGGCCCTCATATACCCAAACCTGGGAGCCTGGTAGTTGCGCCATGGCCTGCGCGTCGTCCGTTTCGGCCTGCGGTTCCTCGCGGTCGGCGTTTGATTTGACGCAGGCCTGCACACGCTCGCGCTCGCGCTCGTCCGTCGCTGCTTCGAGCATCTTGTTCAAAGATTCGACCATGCTGGAATAGTCCATTGCCTGACTCCTTTGCGGAAGGTGTTCACCTGATGAGCCTGATCATAGCGAGCCAACCTTTCAGAAACTGGCAACGCAAAACGCAATAAATCGTGGGCCTCTTACTTCATGACCCTCACTGAAGCGCGAGGTTCAGCCAAAGCGATCAACAGGTACCTTCAGACTAGCAGCTTTGCGGTGTTTATCTGACTCAGGCCCAAATTAGCCAAGATTTTCACTTGATCAGCGCAATGACCCTGCGTGTGTCACGTTCGTCGGAGAGGCGAACGAACAAACGCATATTGCGCTCTACTTAGACATGTATGCCTCGTCCGCGCCCAGATCACTTCAGCGGCTCGGATATCACGGGTTCATCAGGAGTAGCCGACATGACGGAAGAAGAAGCAAGCGATATTGTCGAACGCATCCAGCACGAACTCAGTCATCAGTCTCGTATTGCAACGCGAATCGAAATTCATGACTTGGGCTTATGGACACGGCTGGAGAAAGCGCACTTCACCCCGAGCGCCACTGGCAACATGCTGTTCGAGAAACCTGTGGTGATCGTGCCCAAGTGCGATGCCTCCTATACCATCCTCTACACCTGTTGAGTTAAGTCATCTGACCGATTCACTACAGGAGTTGCGCATGAGCATTCGCAGCCTTGCGAGAAACCTGCCCTGTGATCCTGACCGTCCTGGGTGGGTCTTGGGCTGGGGGGTGCTGAGGGATCGTCACCCCTGGCATTTCGTCGACGTCTATGCCGATCAGCGTACTGCCCATATCGAAGCCCAGCGCCGCGGGGCCGGATATGTTGTGGAATATGGTGCTCACCGCTTGGGCACATGTGAATTCGTTTGCGGTATCAGCCTTCCAGAAGGCTGATATTCACATTGTCGTGCATGACGTCGATCAAGCTTGCCGTTAGTGTCATGAATATTCTTGATCCTGTGCTGAAATCATTTCAGTAGGGCTACACGTGTGTCCACTCTACTATGCCTGCACATACAGGGACTGGCTCTAGAGTGGACCTCGGCGACCATGACGCATCATGACCTCACCTACACGATCAAACGCACGCGCTTCGACGAACGTTATTGCCCGTGCGAGAACACGCGGATCACTACAAACTTTGCCAACCTCGCAAGGGGTTCGCGTCGTGAGCAAAACCTTCGCCACACGCTAAACATGATCAATAACCGCTTCAATGCGCTGGCGCATTGGGACAACCCTGCCGGTGATCGCTATACCGTGGAACTGGATATCGTCTCTGTCCATATGCACGTGAACACCGACGTCACCCACACGCCCCTGCCACTGATCGAAATACTGTCTACCACTGTCATCGATCATCAGTCCGGTAAGCGCCTACCGGGCATGGCCGGGAACAACTTTTCTTCCTATGTGCGTGACTACGACTTCAGCATCGTATTGCCCGAGCACAACGCCAATCGCCCAGATTTCAGCGTGCCCGCCGACTTTGGTGAGCTACACGGCAACTTGTTCAAGTGCTTCCTGCGTTCGCCGGCCTACCGGCAACACTTCTTAAAACCGCCTGTCATCTGCTTGAGCGTGTCAAGTAGCAGAACTTATCAGCGCACGGAGCATTGCCACCCGGTATTGGGAGAAGAATACCGACAAGATGAACATTCGTTGACGGATGCTTATTTCCAGAAAATGGGTCTGTCTGTTCGTTACTTCATGCCAACTGACAGCAGGGCGCCGCTGGCGCTGTACTTTGTCGGCGACTTGCTCAACGACTATACCTCGCTGGAACTGATCAGCAGTCTGAGCACCATGGAAACTTTTCAGAAAATCTACCGCCCGGAAATTTACAACGCCAACGCAACGGCCGGCGCTACGTATCGCCCCAGTTTAGAGCACGAAGATTACTCCGTGACGCGCATCGTATACGACCGTGAAGAGCGTAGCCGTTTGGCCATCGAACAAGGCGCGTTCGCTGAAGCCCATTTCATCAAGCCTCATCACACAGTGCTCGAGCAATGGTCTGCAAACTTTGCAGGCTGAGCGCCTTACCTTACAAGGCCAACTTTCATGAACAAACTGCTACCCACTTCAACTGCTGGCAGCCTGCCGAAACCGTGCTGGCTCGCTCAGCCTGAAACCCTCTGGTCGCCCTGGAAGCTCCAAGGCGATGCCTTGCTCGAAGGCAAGCGGGACGCGCTGTGCCTGGCGCTGCACGAACAGTTGAGCGCCGGGATAGACATCGTCAGTGATGGCGAACAGACGCGCCAACACTTCGTGACCACGTTCATCGAACACCTGAGTGGCGTGGACTTCGAAAAGCGGCAAACGGTGCGCGTCCGTGATCGCTACGACGCCAGCGTGCCCACCGTGGTAGGAGCCGTCTCCCGGCGCAAACCGGTGTTCGTCGACGATGCCAAGTTTTTGCGTGCACAGACCCGTCAACCCATCAAGTGGGCGCTCCCAGGGCCCATGACCATGATCGATACGCTCTACGACAGCCATTACAAGAGCCGCGAGCAACTTGCCTGGGAATTTGCCGTGCTGCTCAACCAGGAAGCCCGAGAGTTGGAAGCTGCAGGTGTCGACATCATCCAGTTCGACGAACCCGCCTTCAACGTGTTCTTCGACGAGGTGAACGACTGGGGCATTGCTACGCTCGAGCGGGCCATAGAAGGGTTGAAGTGCGAGACAGCGGTGCATATCTGTTACGGCTACGGCATCAAAGCCAACACGGATTGGAAAAAGACCCTGGGCAGCGAATGGCGTCAGTATGAAGAGGCGTTTCCCAAACTCCAGAAGTCCAACATTGATATCGTGTCGTTGGAATGCCATAACGCGCGCGTGCCCATGGAGCTCATCGAGTTGATTCGCGGCAAGAAGGTCATGGTCGGCGCAATCGACGTGGCCACCCACGCTGTCGAAACACCAGAAGCAGTGGCCGATACACTGCGCAAGGCCCTGGCATTCGTCGCGCCCGACAAGCTCTACCCCTGCACCAACTGCGGCATGGCCCCCCTGCCCCGGTCCGTCGCCCAAGGCAAGTTACGGGCACTGAACGCAGGGGCTGAAATCGTGCGCCGAGAGCTGGCCGGTTAGGTGAGCAATGCGCTTGCAGGTGCGCCTACCTGGAACCCTTTTCACCGGCCTACTTGGGACAACATGTTTTGCCTTGCAGCATTGAAGCGCAGTCCCGACCAGCCAGTTGCATTCAATGGCAAGGTGGCTTAGGGTCCTGCGGCGTCAAACAGGAGGTGAAGACATGTTACGTCCCTATGCGTCACCTGACACCGATGCAGTACTTCAAATCTGGCTCGATGCGTCAGCTCAAGCTCACTAATTCGTGCCGCGCGCGTTCTGGGAGGACGAACTCGAAGCGATGCGAACAGAGTACCTACCCGCGTCCGAAACGTTTGTCGTCGAACAGCGGGAAGCGGTCGTTGGCTTCATTTCTCTGCTCGGAGATACGGGAGCGGCGCTATTCGTCGCACCTGCATCCCAGGGAATGGGCGTTGGAAGCCGCTTGCTCGACTATGCCAAACAGCGCTCTACACGCCTGGAGCTGAAGGTGTACCGCACCAATGAAAGCGCAGTCGCGTTTTATCAACGGGCAGGCTTTTCGGTCGTTGCCCAAGGCCGGGATGAACACACAGGGGCCGCTGAGTTGACCCTGGAGTGGGTGGCTGCACGGCCTTGAATGAAGGGGCCGCTTTCACACGGCCCGCCGGGGCACCTCACGCCGGAATTGCTACCTTGTCGAACCGCTTCGCCAGAAACGGCGTGATGTCCAAGGGCAATGTCTCAGCATGAATCACCTTGTCCAGCATCACCCCCGTGATCGCCGAGGTCAGCACGCCGGTGCGAAAATGCCCACAGGCGTTGAAGTAGCCCTGCACTTGATCCACGGGGCCTAGGATAGGCAGCTCATCGGGCGAGCCCGGCCGCAGACCGGCCCAGGTGCGCTTGAGGCTAACCTGCTCGAGGGCCGGAACGCAGCGTATGGCGCCCTGTACCAGGCTGCTGATCTCCGGGAAGGTCGTGGTGACGTCAAAGCCTTTTTCCTCGGTAGTGCTCCCGATAAGGATCTCCCCATTGTCCTTCTGCGCCATGTAGCAGTCACTGGTTGTGATACAGCCGTCGAGCAGTTTGGGTAGACGCTCGGTCAGCACGATCTGCCCTTTGACGGGTTTGACGGGGATGGACGTGCCCGTGGCCCACTCGCTCACTTCAGCGGCCCAGGCGCCTGCCGCGTTGATCAGTGTCTCGCAATGGAAATCCCCGGCTTGTTCGGTGCGTACCCCCTTTATACGTCCGCCTTGATGCAGCACGCCCGTAACACGCGTGTTGAGGTACAGGTCGACGCCGTTCTGGCGCGCGCCTTCCATGTAAGCATCGCCCAGGCGGAAAGGGCTGAGCTGGTGGTCGCAGAGAAACTCCAGCGCGCCGTTCGCGCTTTCGGTGACCGAGGGCTCTGCTTTGCGCAACGCCTGACGGTCCAGCCAACGGATCTGTGACTGCAGGTGCGGGATATGCTTGACGATGTGCTCGGCATAGAGCTGATCTTCATCGTCCTGGATCACGTACTTGAGCCCGGTACGCTCGAACTTGAAGTCCATTGCGTGGCGCTCGATCAACTCCTGGTGCAGGTGCGGGTAAAGCGCGTTGGACTGCAGCGCCAGGTCGAAGAAGCATTGCGGCAGAATATGCGGGGTACTCGAGTCCACGGCTACCGCCGCGCCATGGGCCTGACGCTTGGCCTGAGAAGACAACATGCGAAAGAAAATTACCCCGCAGCCCAATCCCACCGACTCGCCGATGGCCCACAGCCCACCTGCCGAGGCTCGCGTGGCGTTGCCAGGGCGCTTGTCGTCGATCAGGGCGATACGCAGGTTACCGCGTTTGGACAGCTGGTACGCGCAGGACGCGCCGATCACACCGGCACCGGCAATCACGATGTCATAGGTCTTGTTCATATCAGGCCTCCGTGCCCAAGTGCTTGAATGCCGAAAACGGTACCGGGTCGATCGGGAATCGGGGGCGCAGCCAGCCTACGTCAGCGCGGCCGGTGGCAGCACGCAGGCGATCACTGCAATACCCCACGCACATGCGCCCCTGGCAGTCGCCCATGCTCACCCGGGTCCGCATCTTCAGCCCGGCCATGTCCTGTACACCTTGTTCAAGCGCCAGGTCGATGGCATCGCGCGTCACCTGCTCGCAGCGGCAAATCACCGTATCTGCCTGTGGCAGCTCGACCTGCGCAGGCCCCCGCGCGGTATAGCGCTCGACCCCGGAACGGAAACGCTTGATGCCTGCCAACTGACCCAGGTAACGCTCGCGTCGCTCGATGGCCTGCTCGGCATTGAGCACGCCGCGTTGCTGCAGGATCGAGACCGCGGCGATGCGTCCGGTGAGCATTGCCGCCTCCCCTCCGCGAATGCCGGCCATGTCTCCGGCCAGATGAATATGCGGCACGCTGCTTTGCTGCCACGCATTGCACTCGGCGCGCAGGTAGCCATCGTTGCTGTAACCGTGAGCGAGGCCCAATTGCTGGCTGAGCTGCGTGCGCGGGATGAAACCGTAGCCTACCGCCAGGGTTTGCACCGACTCGCGTCGTACATGGCTCATGTCCGCTCTCCAGGCATCGTCGTAGGGGGCTACGCTGACTTCGGTCAATTCACCTTCACCGCGCGCCTGGACCACGCCCCAGCCGTAGTGCATGGG
>CAURYQ010000060.1:0-28053 GCA_963529135.1 uncultured Pseudomonas sp.
GCCCAGCCCTTGCTCGGCGCCCAGCACCCGGTGCTCGGCGGTCGCGGCGCGCGGCGGCAGCAGGCTGATGCCCATGCCGTCGGCAACGGCCGCCTGGATGCCGCTCAGGCTCGAGCTGGTGAAGCTGATGCGCCAGCGCCTGCCACTGCTTTCGATGGCAGTGATCATGTCCTCGCGGTACAGGCCGCGCGGAGGGAAGGTCACCAACGGTACCGGGTCGAGTTCGAAGGCCGGTAGGCGCGCGCTGTCGATCCATTGCAGACGCTCTGGCCAGCAAGCGACCCCTTCGCGACTGTTGCGGCGTTGCTTGAGCAACACCAGGTCCAGCTCGCCATTGTCATAGGCCTGGCTCAAATCCCGGCACAGCCCACTGGTCACTTCGAGTTTCACCTGCGGGTTCAACCGGCTGAACGCCGAGAGCGCGTGAGTCGTGGGCCCGCCCACGAAGTCTTCAGGCACACCCAGCCGCACGGTGAACCCGACCATGGCACCGGCCAGGGCCTCGAGCATCTGGTCATTCAAGGCGAGCATGTGCCGGGCATAACCCAGCAAGGTCTGCCCGGCGTCGGTCGGGAGCACGTCACGGTTCCCGCGCACCAACAAGCGGTGCCCTACCATTTCTTCCAGACGGCGGACTTTCTGGCTGATGGTGGACTGGGTCGAATGCAATCGCGTTGCAGCCGTGGTGAAGCTGCCGCAATCGGCCACCACGACGATGGCCCGCAGCAAGTCAAGGTCGAAGAGGGCCCTATTCGATTTCACGCTATTGGACATGGAGGTATTGGACGAATGAATGGCGAGCCAGTCTTCTAGCACGCAGCCCTGGGTCCCGCAACGCCGGTGTCAATCTCCTAGGGCAACGCCCTCCCGGCGCGGGTCAGCTGCGCCCAGCCAGCTTGAGCCGACGCGTTGTATGATTTGCAGGCCGCTGGTCATGTCCATCGGCGTCACAGGGTGCCCCCATGCCTGGAGCTGCTTGATCAATGCTGCGCTGGTCAGTCCAGACTCCACCTCGGTTGCGCCGTTGCGGCTACCGAAGTTGGGTAGCCCGGCCGCTTGCTGGGGGTCGAGTCGCCAATCCAATAGGGCAACGAGTGCCTTGTTGACGTAGCCAATGATCTGCGAGCCGCCGGGCGAGCCAAGGCTGGCCACCAGCTCCCCACTTTCTCGCGCGAACACCAGCGTTGGGGCCATGGCCGACAAGGGCCGTTTGCCGGGTTGAACACGATTGGCCACTGGCCTGCCCTGCTCGTGTGGCACGAACGAAAAATCGGTCAGCTGGTTGTTGAGCAAGAACCCCTTGACCATCAGGTGCGAGCCGAATGCACCCTCCACGGACGTGGTCATGGCCACGGCATTGCCCCTGTCGTCGATGGCGCTTAGGTGGGAGGTGGATATGCGCGGTGGCGAGCGGTCGGGCGCCAGCGCCAGCAGCGCACCCTCGGGTTGCCCAGGGCTGGCCTTGGTCATGCTGCGCTCGCCCACCCGAGCGGCACGCTCTGCCAGGTAGCTCGCAGCTAGCAGGCCCTTGAGCGGAACCGGCACGTAGTCGCTGTCGGCCAGGTACTGCGCACGGTCGGCGTACGCCAGGCGTTCGGTTTCAGCGATCAGATGCACGGCGCGTGGTAGCGCCTCCAAAGTGGCGGCAGTGGTGGTGACGACGGGACGCAGACGCCCAAGGTCATTGTCGTCGGAAGCTTGCTGCAGCGCCTGGAGTATTCCCAAAGTCTGCAAGACGGCCACGCCGCCGGAGGAAGGTGGCGGCATGCCGCATACCTTCCATGCCTTGTAGGGGCCGCAGAGAGGCTCACGTTGCCTGGCCTGGTACTGCTTCAGGTCATTGATGGACAGGTAGCCAGGGTTGGCATGCCCTCTAACGGCAGTCACCATGGCCTGTGCGATCTCCCCGCTGTAGAAGGCCTGGGCGCCCTGTTGGGCTATCTGCTCGAGCGTGTCCGCCAGCTCCGGGTTGCGCAGCAGCGCCCCTACCGCAAGTGGGCGTGCCTGCTTGTCCAGAAAATAACCGGCCATGCTGGGCGAGCGAGCAATATAAGGGTCGGCCTGCAACAACGCGTGCAGCCTTGCAGATACCGGGAAGCCAGTGCGGGCCAGTTTGATGGCGGGCTGAAACAGTGCCTGCCAAGGCAGCACGCCGTGCTGCTTGTGCGCCAGCTCCAATGCCCGCAACACGCCAGGCACCCCCACTGCCCGTCCGCCGATCTGGGCTGACCTGAAAGGCATGGGTGATCCGTCGTCGTTCAGAAATAGTTGCTCGGTGACCTGCGAAGGCGCCGTCTCTCGGCCATCGTATGCCTGCGCCTTTTCTCCGTCCCAGTAGAGGATGAATGCCCCGCCGCCGATCCCGCTGGACTGCGGTTCAACCAGCGTCAGCACCATCTGCATTGCAATGGCTGCATCCAGCGCGCTGCCGCCAGCGCGCAGGATCGTGCGACCAGCCTGGCTGGCCAAGGGGTTGGCAGCGGCGGCCATGTGCCTATTGGCGGCCACCGGCTGCAAGCCGGCGCGGTAACCGGAGCCCGCTTCTGGCGCGACGGGCACTGCCTGCCTGGCACTGGCCGCCGCGCATGTCAGGCTCAGGCAGAGCGTACTCACGCAAAACAGTAGAGGGTTCATGCAGCCGCTTCCTGCGCAGGGCCTGGCACGGGTGCCAGCAGATGAGTCGATATGGAGCGCCAAGGCGCGTCCGAGCACGCCGAGCATAACGCGAGGGCGATGCACACGACCACCAAACCGTCAGGTAGAACCCGCAAAGGCGCGGCATCCAGTATTCACCTTGACGTATACGTCAAGCAGCCGTCAGGATGACTGCATATCCTCCCCCAGAGCCCTGGTATGAGTACCCAGACCTACAGCATTTCCGACCTGTCCCGTGAGTTGGACATCACCACGCGCGCCATTCGCTTCTATGAGGAGCAAGGGCTGCTGCGTCCTGAGCGGCGCGGCCTGGAGCGTATCTATTCGGCACGGGACAAGGTCAGCCTCAAACTCATCCTGCGGGGCAAACGCATCGGTTTTTCGCTGGCCGAGTGCCGCGAGTTGATCGAGCTGTATGACCCGTCGGGTGGCAACCTCAAGCAATTGACCAGCATGCTGGCAAAGATTGCCGAGCGACGCGCCCAACTCGAGCAGCAGATGCTCGATATCCACCAGATGCAGCTTGAGCTGGACACCGCCCAGGAGCGCTGTGAACAAGCCCTGGCGTGCACGCTTGCCAACAAAGACCACGGTTGATCGTTACAGGAACCCCATCATGTCCTTGCCTGAAAAAGTTCGTCTGGTAGAAGTCGGCCCGCGCGATGGGTTGCAGAACGAAGCCCAGCCCATCAGTGTTGCCGACAAGGTGCGCCTGGTGGATGACCTGACCCGCGCTGGCGTTGCGTACGTAGAGGTCGGCAGCTTCGTTTCGCCCAAGTGGGTGCCGCAAATGGCCGGCTCCGCCGAGGTGTTTGCTGGCATCGAGCAGCGCCCGGGTGTCACCTACGCAGCGCTGGCCCCAAACCTGCGCGGCTTCGAGGACGCCCTGGCAGCGGGTGTCAAGGAGGTGGCAGTGTTCGCCGCGGCGACCGAAGCGTTTTCGCAGCGCAATATCAACTGCTCCATTTCGGACAGCCTCAAGCGCTTCGAGCCCATTATCGAGGCCGCGCGCGCCCAGGGCGTGCGGGTGCGTGGTTACGTGTCCTGCGTGCTCGGCTGCCCCTACGAGGGCGCCGTTGGCGCCGAGCAAGTACTGCCGGTCGCGCGGGCCCTGCATCAGATGGGCTGCTATGAAGTATCGCTGGGCGATACCATCGGTACCGGTACTGCGGGTGACGCCCGGCGCCTGTTCGACGTGGTGGCGGCCGCCGTGCCCCGCGCTCAACTGGCAGGACATTTCCACGACACCTACGGCCAGGCGCTGGCGAACGTGTATGCGAGCCTTCTGGAAGGCATCAGCGTGTTCGACAGTTCGGTTGCAGGCCTGGGCGGCTGCCCGTATGCCAAGGGCGCTACCGGCAATGTTGCCACCGAAGACGTCGTCTACCTGCTTCATGGGCTAGGTATCACGACCGGTATCGACCTGGAGTGCTTGATCGACGCCGGGCAACGCATCAGCACCGTGCTGGGAAGGGCCAATGGATCGCGCGTAGCGCGCGCACGTCAGGCGCGCTAGTCATCAGGTTGTCACGTCATTGTGGGTGAAGTGTTACCGCTCGCCTTGTAGCAGGGCCGAATGCGGGTATCACGGAAACATCCAGCGAGCATTTCTCGCCGCCAAAATCGCACGAATACTCGTATCCCCTTGATTTTCAAGGTTTTTAAAAAGCTGGCACGCGAACTGCTATATCTCCTGCACAACAAGAACAACAAAGTGTCACTCAATAAGAACAATAGAGAACGGCTCTGACAGAACAAGAACAACACGGCAGAGGCGTAGCAAGCAGATTTTTTTGGAGTCGACCAGCATTTCTGGGGCACGTCCCCGCGAATTGGCACAGAACGATAAAACTACCTCGAGGTAGCGGCAGCCAAGTCGGATCATCCGTGATCAAAGCAGGTCAGCGCTCAAAAAAATACGTTTGCTCTTGGCCCCGCATGGGGGCCTTGCACCACCAGGGCAAGCCGACAAAAACAACAACAGGCCAGCCCCAATAATAAAAAGAGCAAGCAGCAACGCTTTGGGGGGAGCTTCGGCTCCCCTTAGTGCTTGCGCTCCTCCTCTTCCTTCTGTTTCTCTTCGTTCTTACCTTCGGCCTTCTCGACCAGCAGTGGCATCGTGCCAAGCACCAACAGGGCAAGCACCGTGCTTGTCAATGCGGTCGCTTCGCGGCCCATCCCGGCGGCAGTGCCTATGGCGGCGGTCATCCACAAGCCGGCAGCGGTGGTCAGGCCTTTCACGTGGCTGGTGTCCTGGCCGTTCCCTTTCAAGATCGTGCCCGCTCCAAGAAACCCGATACCGGCGACGATGCCTTGAATCACACGGCTGAGTGCCTGCTCATCGGCGCCCGCCATGCTCGGCGCCAATACGAACAAAGCGGCGCCGAGCGACACCAGCATGTGGGTGCGTACCCCTGCCGATTTGCCCCGATGCTCCCGCTCGAACCCCAGCACAGCCCCAAGCAGCGCAGCCATCAACAAGCGCACCAGAATGCGTGTTATCTCTTGTGCATCGGTCACATCCGCGAATTCGAGCTGGATGGCGTGCCAGATAGTTTCCATCCTGTAGTTCCCTCGTAATGCTGACTAAGGCAGTAAATGCCAGGCCTTTGCGTCGCGGGTAAGCTCGTGCGGCCCATCGGCAGTCACGCCACCCCAGGCACTGCGTACACCCCCATGGACCCCAGAAGGCCCGGCAAAGTGCCGTTGGGCCAGCGGGTGCAACGTTGCGCAGCAAGCCGAGGTCCACCGTGCGAACCCACTCGAGGAAGTTGCTCATGCCAGTCGAAATCGATGCTCAAACCCGTCACTGCACGCTCATCAGCGACCAGCAGCGTGTCGAAGGTGCAGCAAGCGACGTTGAAATCGTCACCGACGAGCAGCTGCGCATGTCGGTTGCAGTACTGTCGCAGATGCGCACGCCCATCACCGAAGCCGAGGCCGATGCGCTCACGGTAGCCGGTGCGGTCGATAGCCGCAGGCATCTGAAGAGCACCGCACCAGGCTCGATCATCTAAGGGTTTGCGGGGCATGCACCGCAACTGATACGGTTTTTATCGCAAAACCTGAGCCTGTGCTGATAGCAGCTGGAAGGCCATAGTGCATCGGCCTGATCCAGGCGTGATGAGCACGGAGCCATGACCGATAGAACCGCACATTCAGTGATCGCTGCTGTCCCCGCCAACCCCCTTCGTCACGGCAACGATGCCGCTATCCACACGCGCAGCTTCCGCGGGCTGTTTCGCTCGCTGCGAATCGGCTTCGCTGGGGCCCTGTTCGTCCTGTTCTTCGGCACTGCCTGGCTGAACTGGAACGGTCGCCAGGCCGTGTTGTGGGACCTGAGCAACAGCAAGTTCCACATCTTCGGTGCCACGTTCTGGCCACAGGACTTCATTCTGCTATCGGCGTTGCTGATCATCTGTGCGTTTGGCCTGTTCGCCATCACCGTTTACGCCGGCCGCGTCTGGTGTGGCTACAGTTGCCCACAGAGCACGTGGACCTGGCTGTTCATGTGGTGCGAGAAAATAACCGAGGGCGACCGCAACCAGCGCATCAAACTGGCCGCAGCGCCCTGGAGCCTGAACAAGGCCGTTAGGCGTCTCGCCAAGCATTCGCTGTGGCTAGCCATCGGGCTGGCCACGGGCCTGACCTTCGTCGGCTACTTCACGCCGATTCGCCCGCTGGCCACTGAATTGGTGACACTTGAGCTAGGGGGCGTTGCGCTGTTCTGGGTGCTGTTCTTCACTGCGGCGACGTACTTCAACGCCGGTCTGTTGCGCGAGGCGGTCTGCCTGCACATGTGCCCTTATGCCCGGTTTCAGAGCGTGATGTTTGACAAGGACACCTTGGCCGTCACCTACGACCCGCGCCGCGGCGAGGCCCGTGGTGCGCGCAAGAAAGGCAGCGATGCCCGCGCCCATGGCCTGGGCGATTGCATCGATTGCACCTTGTGCGTTCAGGTCTGCCCGACTGGCATCGACATTCGCGACGGCTTGCAAATGGCCTGTATCGGCTGCGCCGCCTGCATCGACGCCTGCGACGGCGTAATGGACAAGATGGGCTACCAGCGCGGGTTGATCGGGTACAAGTCCGAACACAGCCTGCAAGGCGGCACCACTCACTGGCTGCGACCGCGCCTGCTGGGTTACGCAGCAGCACTGGTGGTCATGATCGGCGCCTTGGGCATGGCGCTGCACCTGCGCCCGATGGTCTCGCTGGACGTGATCAAGGACCGTGGTCTGTTCCGCGAAAACGCCTTGGGCCAGATCGAGAACATCTACCTGCTAAAAGTGATCAACAAGACCGAGCGCACCCAGCATTATGGGCTGCGGTTGCTCGATGCCGAGGGTTTCACGCTGCAGGGCCAGACGGTGCTGACCGTGCCTGCTGGGGACATGAGCGAAGTACCGGTGTCGGTGGCGATGCTGGCCGACCGCCCCGAAAGCAGCTCGCAGCCCCTGACGTTCGAGATCAGCGAGCGCGACGACGCGTCGGTGCGAAGCGTGGCGCACAGCCGCTTCGTGGCGCCCATGAACCGATGACGCATACACTCCTCTTCCCTTGCCTGCCAGGCTTTTACAGAAGGCCACAATGAAACGTTACGAACGCTTCGCCGACGACATTGCCGAACTGATCCGTTCCGGCGTACTGGGCCCTGGTCAGCGCGTACCTTCGGTGCGCTACGCCAGCCAAACCCATGGGGTCAGCCCCTCAACGGTATTCCAGGCGTATTACCTGCTGGAGCGACGTGGGCTGATTCGCGCCCGGCCGCGTTCGGGCTACTTCGTCAATGCCCATGTCACGCGCCAGTTCAGCGAGCCGCAAGCGCTGCACCCGATCAGCGAGTCCACCGACGTGGACGTGAGTGCGTTGGTCTTTTCCATCCTCGAGTCGATCAAAGACCCCAACACAGTGCCCTTCGGCTCGGCTTTCCCCAGCCCATCGCTGTTTCCTTTGCAGCGTCTGGCCCGGTCACTGGCCAGCGCCAGCCGCGCAATGGACCCGCGAGTGGTGGTCACCGACCTGTCACCCGGCAACCCGCAATTGCGTCGTCAGATTGCATTGCGCTACATGGTCGGCGGGTTGATGCTGCCCATGGAGGAACTGCTGATCACCAACGGAGCGCTGGAGGCCCTGAACCTCTGCCTGCAAGCCGTCACCCAGCCCGGCGACCTGGTCGCGATAGAAGCGCCCGCCTTCTATGCCTGCCTGCAGGTTCTGGAGCGGCTCAAACTCAAAGCCGTGGAGATTCCTGTACACCCCCGCGAGGGCATGGACCTGGGGGTTCTGGCGCAAACCTTGGAAAAGCACCCGGTCAAGGCGGTGTGGTGCATGACCACGTTCCAGAACCCGGTCGGGGCGAGCATGCCTGAGGCCAAGAAGCAGGCGTTGGTCGAGTTGATAACACGCCATCAGGTGCCCTTGATCGAAGACGACGTCTACGCCGAGCTCTACTACGCCCAGCAAGCGCCCAAGCCTGCGAAGGCCTTCGATACCCAAGGGCTGGTCATGCACTGTGGCTCCTTCGCCAAGAGCCTGGCGCCGGGCTACCGCATCGGCTGGGTCGCCGCCGGGCAGTTCGCACAGAAGATCGAACGGTTGAAGCTCATGACCTCGCTGTGCGCCTCGATGCCCGCCCAGGCCGCCATCGCCGATTACCTGCAGCACGGTGGTTACGACCGCCACCTGCGCAAGTTGCGCTACGCGCTCGAAGGCCAGCAGGCCAACATGCTCGCTGCGATCGCGCGTCATTTTCCGGCGCAGACACGGGTCAGCCAGCCTTCGGGCGGGTATTTCCTGTGGCTTGAGCTTCCGCAACAGATGGATGCGTTGAAGCTCTTCCACATGGCCCTGGCGCAAGGCATCAGCATTGCCCCAGGGCCGATTTTCTCGCCCACTCGGCGCTTCGGTAACTGCATAAGGCTCAACTACGGAAGCCCCTGGCAGGAAGGTGCCGAGCAAGCGATGGCCACCCTGGGAAGGATCATTCGTTCTTTCTGAGGTCCGCCCTTAACGCTTCGAACGCGCCGGGGCTATAGTTGTCGGACTTTCCCATTCGGATCGCCGGCATGACAACGGAAACTGTAGTGGGCGACCGCGCAGTGTTACGAGCAAGGTTGCTTGAACTCGAAGTCGAGCATGAGCAGCTGCGTCTCAAGGCGGCTGCTTATGACGCAGTCGTCGGGCAAATGGACGAGGGTGTGTGCATCCTCCAGTTACTCGAGGATGAACACGGCCAACTGCACGACTATCGCTACCTGATGTACAACGAAGCCTGTGCGCGGCATACCCTCCACGCCAAACACGTGGGGTCGACCGCAAGGGAAATCATTCCCGACGAAGTGGACCAGTGGCTGCCCCATTTTGTTGAGGTGGCGCGCACGGGAGTGCCCCTCCAGTTTGAGAAGCGGTTGGCGGTTTCGAACCGTTGGTTGACCTTGAAAGTCAGCCGACTCGAACCTGCCTCCGAGCGCAGGCTGCTGGTGCGGTTCACCGGGAAGCCCGGCGAAAACGCCGACATCAGCGAGTTGCAGGCGATCAATCATGAGTTGTCGCTGCAAATCGACAAAGAGCTCGCCGGCCGCAGGCTGTTGGGCAATCTGGTCGATCACAGCGTTGCCAACGTGTTCGCCGCCGATTGCAACTTCAGGTTGCTGGCAATCAACCGCACTGCACAGGAGACGTTCAAGCGGTGGCGTGGGGTGGTGCCTCAGGTCGGTCAATACATCCCCGACTTCATCGCCGAACAGCCCGATATCGTCAAGCAACTGAGCGGGCTGTGGCCACGAGTCATGGCGGGTGAGTCCTTCGTGGACACGGTTGCCGTCGGTGTGGAAGCGGCCATCCGGTATTACGAAGTGCGTTACAACCCACTGCTCGGTCCCGACCAGACATTGCAGGGGGGATTCATGTTCGCCTACGACATCACCGAGCGTGTGGCCGAGCAGCAGCGCCTGCAGCAGGTCGAGGAAACCCTGCGCCAGTCCCAGAAGCTGGAAGCCATTGGCCAATTGACCGGCGGCATCTCCCATGACTTCAACAATTTGCTCGGCAGCATAATGGGCGCTCTGGAGGTTGCTGCACAGCGCCAAGCGGAGTGTCGCTATGCTGATGCTGCCCGGTTGATGGGCTTGGCCAGACAGGATACGAGGCGCGCAGCCACGCTGGTCCAGCGCCTGCTGACATTCACGCGTCAACAGAACTTGACCCCGCAGACCGTCGATGTCCATTACCTGGTCGCGAGCATGCATGATCTTATAAAGAGCTCGTTGCACGCCAGCATCGAGTTCCAGGACTTGACGACGCCAGGCCGTTGGCTTGTCCAGGTCGATCCTTGCCAGCTGGAAAACGCTTTGCTCAACCTGTGCATCAATGCGCGCGACGCCATGCCCCTGGGCGGCACCCTGATGATCCGCAACAACGACGTGCATGTGCATTCATCTCTGGCCGAGAACCTCCACCTACCTGTTGGCGACTATGTAAGGATCAGCGTCAGTGACGATGGCGCAGGCATGAGCGGCGATGTGGCCGACCGCGCGCTGGAACCGTTCTTCACCACCAAACCACTGGGCCAGGGTTCAGGGCTCGGGCTCTCCATGGTCTATGGGTTCATCCGTCAATCCGAGGGGCAAGTGAAGATCACCAGTACACAGGGGCAAGGTACCTGTGTGGACCTCTACCTACCCAAGGACATACATCAGGCCGTGCCAAAGACCACCGAAGTACGAACGCCACCTTGCCCGCACTCGCCGGGCAAGCACCTGGTGATGCTGGTAGAGGACGAAGGTACGCTGCGGCTGGTGATCGAAGAACTGCTCATTGATCAGGGCATGGATGTGCGTGCTTTCGCCGAGGGGCGCCAGGCACTGGACGCGTTGAAGGCGGGGTTGCAGCCGTCACTGTTGATCACCGATATCGGCTTGCCAGGCGGGATCAATGGCAAGCAATTGGAGACCGCCCTGCCGGACGCAGCGGCCCTGCTCTATATCACTGGCTATGCCGATGAGCTAGGCATGGCGCTGCCGCGCAGAGGTGCAGTGATGTGCAAGCCGTTTGCACTGACAGCGCTGGTCGAGCAGGTGGTCCGGCTGCTGGGTGAAGCTGACCCCGGGCCGGATGCGCGCACACCCTGACCCCGTCAGCGTTCATCGCCCCCCACTGAGGTCGATGAATGTACCCGTCGAATAGGAGGCCTTGTCGGAGAGCAGCCAGAGGATGGCTTCGGCCACCTCCTCCGCCCGCCCGCCCCGACCCATGGGCAATCCTGGT
Organism: uncultured Pseudomonas sp.; assembly: GCA_963529135.1. Classification (GTDB taxonomy): domain Bacteria; phylum Pseudomonadota; class Gammaproteobacteria; order Pseudomonadales; family Pseudomonadaceae; genus Aquipseudomonas. The sequence continues at coordinate 10,924 of CAURYQ010000060.1, forward strand.
TCGAGCTTGCTCACGCGATCAGGGTCGCCCGACAGCGCATGAAAGCCAGTATGGATGTAGCCGGGCCTTACGCCGTTGACCCGTATCCCCTGCGCAGCCACTTCTTTGGCAAGCCCCAGGGTGAATGTGTCGAGCGCACCCTTTGAGGCTGCGTAGTCTATGTACTCGTTGGGTGAACCGAGTCGAGCCGCCATCGAGGAAACGTTGACGATGGCCCCACCCTTCCCGCCGTGTCGTCGGGCCATGCGCAACACGGCATGTTTGGCACAAAGCATGGGGCCGACGATGTTGGTCTTCATGATGTCGGCCTTGTGCCGCGAGGGGCTGCGCAACAGCCCCGGCTATCTGTGTGAAATATAGCCTGGATCTGGGTCCGCTTCGCGGCCCATCGCGGCGCGAGGCCGCTCCCACATTGAAAATGTTTATGTCTGCGAAGTGTATGCGGGACGGTAGACCTAGAGGATTTACCCGATATGGCTAGTTATAAACCAGCTGTTGCCAAGGGTAATAAGCGATTATGAGTATCAGTGAATAAAGGGAAGCCCAAGCCGCCTTGAAGTCATCTAAAATCACTATTTAATCTCAAACCTCAGACCTGTCCAACATCACGAGAACTTGCACTTCTCGTGGGAGCGGCCTTGTGCCGCGATGGGCTGCGCAGCGGCCCCGGCGATCTGTGTGAAATATAGCCTGAATCTGGGTCCGCTTCGCGGCCCATCGCGGCGCGAGGCCGCTCCCACATTGAAAATGTTTATGTCTGCGAAGTGTATGCGGGACGGTAGACCTAGAGGATTTACCCGATATGGCTAGTTATAAACCAGCTGTTGCCAAGGGTAATAAGCGATTATGAGTATCAGTGAATAAAGGGAAGCCCAAGCCGCCTTGAAGTCATCTAAAATCACTATTTAATCTCAAACCTCAGACCTGTCCAACATCACGAGAACTTGCACTTCTCGTGGGAGCGGCCTTGTGCCGCGATGGGCTGCGCAGCGGCCCCGGCGATCTGTGTGAAATATAGCCTGAATCTGGGTCCGCTTCGCGGCCCATCGCGGCGCAAGGCCGCTCCCACATTGAAAATGTCTATGTCTGCGAGATGTATGCGGGACGGTAGACCCAGGGCACTCGTTCGATATGGCTAGTTATAAGCCAACTGTTGCTAAGGATATAAGCGATTATGAGTATCAGTGAATAAAGGGATCTCCAAGCGGCCTGCAAGGCATCTGAAATCACTTTTTAAGTTCAAGCATCAGCCCTACCCAATATCATGAGAACTTGCACTTCCTTTGTGGGAGCGGCCTTGCGCCGCGATGGGCCGCACAGCGGCCCCAGGGTTTCAGCGTAACATCACGGCAGCCAGAGCCGGTCCGGCTCCAAGGCAAGACCGTTCCCACATGAAATGACGTATAGAACTAAAACCCCGGTACAGCTTGGAAAAGCCGCTGAGCCGGCGCCGTACATGAGCTGTAAAGAGCCCCCATACGGCCCCTGCGCAGATCAATCAGCCAAGCGCCAGGTCGTCCCGCCTTTGCTGTCTTCCAGCACCACACCCATCCCTGTCAGCTGATCACGAATACGGTCGGACTCGGCCCAGTTCTTGTCCGCACGTGCTTGCAAACGTGCCTGGATCAAACCCTCGACCTCAGCAGCATCCACTTTGCCTTCAGCACCCGCACGCAGGAAGTCATCAGCCTCCAGTTGCAACACGCCCAGCACATCGCCCAACTCACGCAAACGCCCCGCCAGGCCAGCCGCTGCCGACACGTCGGTCTCGCGCAGGCGGTTGATCTCGCGGACGAGGTCGAACAACACGGCGCAGGCCTCAGGCGTGCCGAAGTCGTCGTTCATCGCGGCGGTGAAACGCTCGACGAACGCCTCGCCGCCGTGGGCCGCCACACGGGGCAGGCCACGCAAGGCGTGGTAGAACCGCTCCAGCGCTCCCTTGGCGTCGCGCAGGCTGTCTTCGGAATAGTTGATTGCGCTGCGATAGTGGCTGGCCACCAACAGATAGCGCACGACTTCAGGGTGGTACTTTTCCAGCACATCGCGAATGGTGAAGAAGTTGTTCAACGACTTGGACATCTTCTCGCCATTGATGCGAATCATGCCGCAGTGCATCCAGGCGTTGGCATATTGCTTGCCGGTGGCGGCTTCGCTCTGGGCAATTTCATTCTCGTGGTGCGGGAACTCGAGGTCGCTGCCGCCGCCGTGGATGTCGAAGCTCTCACCCAGGCAGCAGGTGGACATCACCGAGCACTCGATATGCCAGCCAGGACGGCCTGCCCCCCAAGGCGATTGCCAGCTGGGCTCGCCTGGCTTGACGCCTTTCCAGAGCACGAAGTCCAGCGGGTCCTGCTTGGCCTCACCCACTTCGATCCGCGCGCCGATGCGCAAGTCTTCGATCTTCTTGCGTGAGAGCTTGCCATAACCCACGAACTTGCCTACGCGGTAGTAGACGTCGCCGTTGCCAGGGGCATATGCATACCCTTTGTCGATCAGGGTCTGGATCATGGCGTGCATGCCGGCGATATGATCGGTGGCGCGCGGCTCCTGGTCCGGTGGCAGGATGTTGAGGCGGCGTTCATCCTCGTGCATCGCGTCGATCATGCGGGCAGTGAGTGCGTCGAAGGTCTCGCCGTTCTCGTTGGCCCGGTTGATGATCTTGTCATCGATGTCGGTGATGTTGCGCACATACGTCAGGTCGTAGCCGCTCTTGCGCAGCCAGCGGGTGACCAGATCGAAGGCCACCATGCTGCGGCCATGGCCCAGGTGGCAGTAGTCGTAGACGGTCATGCCGCAGACGTACATGCGCACGTTGTTGCCGTCCAGGGGCTTGAACGGCTCCTTGGTCTTGGTGAGGGTGTTGTAGATCGTGAGCACGGTGTTTCCTCAGCTGCCCCAGGAGTCACGCAAGGTGACGGTGCGGTTGAATACCGGGCGTCCCGGCTGGCTGTCTTTCAAGTCGGCGCAGAAGTAGCCTTCGCGCTCGAACTGGAAGCGATCCTCGGGCTGCGCCTGGGCCAGCGATGGCTCGGCTCGGCAACCACTGAGCACCTGCAGCGAATCGGGGTTGATGTTGTCGAGGAAGGTGCCGCCCTCATCGGTCTTCTCAGGGTTCGCCGAGCGGAAGAGTCGATCGTACAGGCGCACTTCGCATTCCACGCTGCCCTCGGCCGGCACCCAGTGGATCACGCCCTTGACCTTGCGGCCTTCAGGGTTCTTGCCCAGCGTGTCCGGATCGTACGAGCAATGCAGCTCGACGATGTTGCCGTCTGCATCCTTGATCGCCTCGTCGGCGCGGATGACATAGCTGCCGCGCAGGCGCACTTCGCCGTTGGGCTCAAGCCGCTTGTAGCCCTTGGGCGGCGTTTCCATGAAGTCGTCCCGGTCGATGTACAGCTCCCGAGCAAAGGGCAGCACGCGCACGCCCATGTCTTCCTTGGGGTGGCGAGGCAGTTCGAGCTGTTCGGTCTGGCCTTCGGGGTAGTTGGTGATCACCACCTTCAGCGGGCGCAGCACGCACATCGCGCGGGGAGCGGTACGGTCCAGGTCGTCGCGGATGCAGAACTCCAGCATGGACATGTCGACCACGCCGTCCGAACGGTTGGTGCCGATCATTTCGCAGAAATTGCGGATCGACGCAGGGGTATAGCCGCGGCGACGGAAACCCGACAGCGTGGACATGCGCGGATCATCCCAGCCTTCGACGTGGTGTTCGTCCACCAGCTGCTTGAGCTTGCGCTTGGAGGTGATGGTGTAGTTCAGGTTCAGCCGGCTGAACTCGTACTGACGCGGATGCGCCGGCACCGGCAAGTTGTCCAGGAACCACTCGTACAACGGGCGGTGCCCTTCGAATTCCAGGGTGCAGATGGAATGAGTGATGCCTTCGATGGCATCCGACTGGCCGTGAGTGAAGTCGTAGTTGGGGTAAATGCACCAGGTATCGCCGGTCTGGTGGTGGTGAGCGTGGCGGATCCGGTAGAGGATTGGGTCACGCAGGTTCATGTTCGGCGAAGCCATGTCGATCTTGGCCCGAAGCACGCGCTCACCGTCCTTGAATTCGCCAGCCTTCATGCGTGCGAACAAGTCCAGGTTTTCGTCCACGCTGCGCTCACGGAACGGGCTGTTCTTGCCCGGCTCCTTGAGGTTGCCGCGATATTCCTTGGCCTGTTCGGGCGTCAGGTCGCACACATAGGCCTTGCCCTGCTTGATCAGCTCGACTGCCCACGCGTGCAGTTGGTCGAAATAGCTGGAGGCGTAACGAACCTCACCGGCCCAATCGAAGCCCAGCCACTTTACATCGCGCTGGATGGCGTCGATGTATTCCTGGTCTTCCTTGGCCGGGTTGGTGTCGTCGAAACGCAGGTGACAGACCCCACCGAATTCCTTGGCCAGACCGAAGTTGACACAGATCGACTTGGCGTGGCCGATGTGCAGATAGCCGTTGGGCTCCGGCGGGAAACGGGTGACGATGCTGGCGTGCTTGCCCGAGTCCAGGTCGGCCTGGATGATCGGCCGCAGGAAGTTCGCAGGGACAGCGGGGGCGCCTTTGGCAGCGGCGTTGGGCGCGTTGTCGGCAGTGGGCTTGCTCATAGGATCCTTGAATGCACGTAGCCGGCCTGGGTAGGCCGAATGAATCAAAGGGCCTATCATAGCCGAAGCAGTCAAGCTGCCGACAGTCGGGCTCCGTCAAACTCGCGTGATTTCTCACGCCTTTTTGCCCCAGCCTTGGCAAAATGGCCTGTGCGCACCATGTGTCGCGAAGGCCTGCCGCCGCGTCTGGTAATAATCAGCGCCTGGCGCACCCTATTTCTGATTGCCTTGAAAAAGCGAGTTTCAGCATGTCCAAAGTCAAACTGAGCACCAACCACGGCGAGATCGTCCTGCAGCTGGACGCCGAAAAAGCGCCACAGACGACCGAGAACTTCGTGCAGTACGTCAAGGAAGGCCACTACGACGGCACCGTCTTCCACCGTGTCATCAAAGGCTTCATGATCCAGGGCGGCGGCTTCGAAGCGGGCATGTCCCAGAAGAAAACCCGCGCCAGCATCCAGAACGAGGCCGACAATGGCCTGAAGAACAAGAAGTACAGCATCGCGATGGCGCGTACCATGGATCCACATTCGGCCTCGGCTCAGTTCTTCATCAACGCTGCCGACAACGACTTCCTCAACCACAGCGGCAAGAACACGCAGGGCTGGGGCTATGCCGTATTCGGCGAGGTGATCGAAGGCCGTGAAGTGGTCGACGCCATCGAAAAAGTCGCCACCGGCTCGAGCGCTGGCCACCAGGACGTACCCAAAGACGACGTGGTCATCGAGAAAGCCGAGATCATTGAGTGATACTGCTGATCTCCGATCTGCACCTGCAAGAAGAACGCCCGGACATCACCCGGGCGTTTCTTGATCTGCTCGATGGACGTGCGCGCCACGCCAAGGCGCTGTACATACTGGGCGACTTCTTCGAAGCGTGGATCGGCGACGATGCCATGACCGCTTTCCAGCAGTCGATCTGCCAGGCCATGCGCCGGCTCAGCGACAGCGGCACGATGCTCTACCTGATGCACGGCAATCGCGACTTCCTCATCGGCCAGGCCTTCTGCGACGCTGCAGGCTGTACGCTGCTGAGTGATCCTTGCGTAGTGGAGCTGGGGGGTGAAGCGGTGCTGCTGATGCACGGCGATACCCTGTGTACACGGGATGTGGGCTACATGAAAATGCGTCGGTTGCTGCGCAACCCGGCCAGCTTGTGGCTGCTTCGTCACCTTCCACTGTCGGCCCGCCTCAAGCTGGCGCGCAAGCTGCGCAGCGAAAGTCGCACCCAGACGCGGATGAAGTCCACGGAGATCGTTGACGTCACGCCCGAGGAAGTGCCCAGGGTGATGGAGGCCTACGGTGTACGTACCCTGGTGCACGGCCATACCCATCGCCCCGCGATTCACAAGCTGATGGTGGACGGTGAACCGGCCCGGCGCATCGTGCTGGGAGACTGGGATCGTCGCGGCTGGGCCTTGCAGGTCGACGCTCAAGGGTTTCAGCTGGCGCCGTTCGACTTTGCCTGAACGACCGAGCGCGACAGGTGCGGTTCAAGAACGAGCGGGTCGACCTCGACACCTGTCCGCGCTCTACCCGTAAAACCGGCCTGGCAGGCCGGCCGCAAGGTCCCGGCCATTACCGACCGCCTACCCGCTCATCGCGTTCACTGATCACCACTTCCTGGAAGGCCGGGTCAGCCTTTATCTGCTGCTCGGTGAATGGCATCTCATGCAGCTGATTGGCGGCAAACGCCTTGGTCTGGTCACTGGCATGGGGTGAGGCCGCTTCGCTGGACTGAGAAAACGCAAGCAGCCCACGCGCCTTGGGGCCAGCGTCGGTGAAGCTGACCAGCTGCAGGTAGCTCGAACCACTGACCACCAGGCGTTTGCCTTGACCGGTCGGCACGCTGTACATGGCGTTGTACACGCCCAGTGCCTGAGGTCCGCCTGGCACCGGGGTGCCATCGTGGACCTGCTGCACCTGCCCCCAGCGCGCCGCCGGATCAATGCCCTCCTCGGCCATTTGCCTGAGCGAAGCCAGCGCCGCTTCATGAACCAGCTTGCCCACCGCCGCCTGCTCCACGGCAAGGCCGCGGGGCGTGTGCACAGGGTCGTTGTGGTCGAACGCCACACGCCAGATCTGCGGTTGCTCAGCCAGGGCCTCGTAGATGTTCTGGAAATGCACCAGACCCATGTTGCTTTGCTGATCGGCCTTGCCGCTCCAGTTTTCCAGGCTACGGCACACGGGCTCGACGTCAGTGGTGGCGCGCTTGCACCAGCTCAGCAGGTCCGGCAGCCACAGACGGGCAAGATAGACCTCATCATCCATGACCATGTGCTGCAGGTCGTCCACGCCAAGCTGCGCCTTGCCTTGCAAGCGTTGCAGGGCGAAACGGCCACGCATGCCAAGCGGCCCATCACTGCGGCTGACCAAAGGGGAAAAGCCTGTCAGCGGTTGTGCAGGGTTGGTCATCCAGGCAGGGTCATTGGAGTTCTGCACGAAATCATCACGTTCCAGACTCGGCATGAGGTGAGCCGGGACAGTACCGGGCTGGGCGGCGCGGCCATCGGTTTTCCAGTTGCACTGGCTGCGTGAGCCGTCGAGCACTACCAACGGTCCTGGCTGGGCGCCACCGCAGGCGTCGAGCAACGCCTGGTCGACGTAGGGCACCACTGACTGATTCAGGTAGGTCGTCTTGCCACTCTCGTCCACGGCCACGGTATTGACCCACGGAATACCGTGCACCTGTTCGACCGATCGCGTCAGCTGAGCCACGCTGTCAGCGCGATTGATCTGGTACCACTGCTGCAGCACGCGCGTGTTGTCGCTGTTGGCATCGCGCAGGCTGTACGCCGTATGCTTGTCCCAGTCCAATCGCCCAGGCCATTGGACTACCGGGCCGAAGGCCGAGCTGTAGAGGACGCGCTCGACCTTCTCCAGCTGGCCGTCCGCTGCCTTGACCATCACGCTCACGCGCTGACGGGTCAGCGGTAATGACTGGCCATCGAGCAGATAGCGCGTTGCATCCTGAGGGTCGAGTTTCAGGCGAAACAGCGTGAAATGCTTGGACGTGTCGACGGTGTGCGTCCATGCCAAATGGCGGTTGAACCCAATGTTGACCATCGGCAGGCCTGGCAAGGCGGCGCCCATCACGTCGAGTTGACCCGCAATGGTCAAGTGCATCTGGTAGAACCGCATGCCCCCTATCCACGGAAAATGTGGGTTGGCCAGCAGCAAGCCCCGGCCATTGGCCGAACGTTGAGCGCCGACCGCGATCGCATTGCTACCCCGCTCGGTGGCAAACCGTTGCTGGCGTTGCGATGCCTGACCAAAAGCGACGGCAGGCTGCTGGGCACCTTGCCCGGGCGGCTGCGCGCTGGCCAGCGCTTCGACGAACTGCCCGGCCCCGCCTTCGGCAAGCAAACGCCGTGTCAGCTTGACCAAGTCCTGGCTGGTGATGGAACGCACCCACGCGCCGTCACCGCACTCGGCTGGCAAGCCAAGCTGGCGTCGCTCGGCCAGCGCTCGATTGAAGCCACTGGCATAACCCGCCAACAAGGCCTGGATCGCAGCTGGCTGCGCGTCCAGAAACCCTTGCACCTGGGCTGGCCCGTTCAGCCAGGCGAAGAACAAATCGCTGGCAAGGTTGCCCCGTTGCTCGGAGGTCTTGCCTTCGGCGCCGAAATAGCGCGAACGTTCACCGCTCACCGTCAGGACTTGGTCGGCCAGCAGGCATAGGTTGTCTTGGGCATAGGCATAGCCAATGCCGTAACCAAGCCCTCGTTCATCCTTGGCCACGATATGCGGCACACCATAGGTCGTGCGACGGATGAGGGCGCTGGCGTCGTCCGTAGCGGCGCGTGCCTGGGCGACGACGCTTGCGGCCATCAGCGCGGCGGCCAAGGCTGCTAGATGGCTGGGGCGGGTAAGTGGAAACACGGACACTCCTCGAATACGGGTCATGCCGGTGAAACGAACGAGCAGGCCAAGACTTTAGCTTGCCAGCGCTCGTAGGCCACCGCTGCGAGCTACCGGGTGACGACCACTCAAGGCAGTGCGCCAGCCAGGATCGACAAGCGATGAAACAGGTTTTTCCCGTTTCCGTTGCAGATTAGGCGCGCTCATTCGTCTTATTCAGTGAGGCACCCATCGTACGGGTTCGTCCACGAAAAGGAGCATTCACATGTACAACCCGCAAACCCCGGTGCAAGCGGCGTCGGCGCCCGCCAACACGCCCGCAGGACAGGGCGTTCAGGCCGACGAACGAAGCGGCAATGAGCAGATACGGGAACTGCTGCGCAGCTTCGGCCTGCGCACCAGCTTGATACGGCTGAAGGTGATTGACGCCCTGCATGCGGCTGACCGCAGTGGGCGAAGCATCGGGGTAAGGGGCGTGCATGCCCAGCTGGAGCAGCTGGACATTCCCTTGTCATTTCTCAGCGTGCGCGAAGTGCTCAAGCGGTTGTGCGCCGAGGGCGTGATTCAACTAGGTGCTGATAAGTGCTACAGCCTGGCCCCCCAGGCCCGCGCCCTGCTGGAGCGCACACCCGCGCCCTGAGCAGCATGGACGGATCAAGGGGCCGGCGGGCGTCAGCGTCTGACTTTGCGACGCAAGATACCGTTGATGACAACCACCACCACCGCGATGGCGATAGCCAGCATCTGGAACGTTTGCTCGCTGATCGTACCCGCTTTTTGCAAGTGGGACAGACCGATCATCAGCCCGAGCACGACCAGGATGATCAGAATGGAATATTTGAGGCGCTGCACGTGTGTCATCGACGGTTCCTTGGTACATCCGGGACAAATGGCTTGGCACAAGCCGCGCCGATGATACAACGTTAGACAGCCCCGGCGCTGCATTTCCTGCTGCCTTGGCAAGGCCTGGACCTGAGAGCATGCGGCTTCATCACACCCGTGGGGGAGCCTCCATGTACTACCGTCTGCTACCGATCATTCTGTGCCTCGCTGCCACGCCAGTGCACGCACTCGATACACACGACGTCCCTACCGAACGGCTGCATGAGCTTGGACGCACATTGAGCCAGCAGGCTGGGAGTAGTCAGTGGCAACAGTTATGGCAAAGGGTTCGAAGCGCCGGCTACCTGAATCCAGACAACGCTGCGCTGCATTTCCAAGTGCCGTCCGCTCTGTTGCCGTCACTCGTGCAGCAGACTCTGTCCGAGGCAGACCACGTGCGGGTGCTACCCAGGACGCAGGCGATCTACCGGCGGGTCTTCGATGATCAGCGTATCGGTTCCCGCCAAGGGCAGCCTCTGCATGCGGTGTGCGTACAGGTTGACTGGCGGTCCGTGCCGCCCGGAAAGCCTGATCATCAAGCAGCCAACGTGCGTAATGCCAGCCTGGTGACCGCCTACCCCTGTGATTGAGGGGTGAGCACCCAAAGTGCCATATGCGCGGCTCCTCCCTGGCCACAGCCCATCCCTCGGTGCCTCAACGCTCTTTTCCTACACAGTGAGGCTGCGCTGCCTGCAAAAGCTAGTAACCGAGGCTACAACCCTCACCCCTAATGGCGCCTAGCGGGCCACGCTGGCTGTCACAGAAAATCCAGGCACACCTCGACGTTATGCCGCTGGTGACCGCAACCACTTTCGTAGGAGCGTCATATGGAAACGCCAGATCTGAGCCACATCGACGTCAGCCAGTTGCCGCAATCGCTGCAGGCATTGATCGAGTGCATAGGGCTCGAAAACGCATACCACCTGACAGCCGCCTTTGGCGGCAGGCCCAAGTACATTCCCAAACACCGTGACCGTACCAAGCTCGCTGATGTCCTGCCGGCTGAAGCACTCGATGCCCTGATCAAGCGCTTCGCGGGTGTCGCGCTCGAGATTCCCAAGGCCGACCATTTCATCCGCCAATTGCGCAATCAACAGATTCAGAAAGAAAGCGCCAGCGGGTTCTCGCGCAGCCTGTTGGCCAACAAGTACGGACTGAGCCTGCGTCAGATAGGCAACATCCGTCGTCAAGAAACGCCCTTGCGCTAAACGAGGCCTGGGCAACCAGATCCCCTATAACCCAAACCCACGAGAAGAGTATCCAGCATGTCTCTAGACAATAGCTTAATAGGCTCCGTCATCAACGCCTTGCCCATGGATCGCATGATCGCAGGCCCCTTGCAAGCAATGGTCCAGGCCCAGGTAACGGCCAGCAAATCCTACGCAGACTTCCTCATGCAAGTCTGCGTTCAGGACGGCAAGGCGGTAGCCATCCAGTTCGATTACGACGAAACCATCGTCGATGAGCAGGGCCAACTGCAGGGTGTGGTCAAGAAGACCATGCAAGTGCCGCTGTTGGCGGCCATCACCCACCCGAACATCGCCATCGAAGACGGTACCGTCGAGTTCGAAATGGTCATCAACCAAATGTCCGAAGACATATCGTCCACGAGCGCGAGCGCAAGTGGTTCCGCGTCTCTGGGCTGGGGGCCGTTCAAGCTTAATGTCAAAGGCAGCGTTTCTCACAAGTCCGAACAAACCCGTCGCACCGACACGCGGGCGCGTTACGCCTTCAGCACCAACCTCAAGCGCCAAGACCCGCCTGAAGCCATGATGAGAGTCATCGATTTTCTCACCGAGGCGGCCACCAAGCCCATTGTCGCCAAGGATGCGACCTTGGAGGATCGGCCTCCAGTCGCGCAACTCCAGGCTCAGGGTGCGCAGAACAACAGCACGGCTGTCCCGTAACCTGCGTTGAAGCCTTCGTCGAGTGACACGACCTGCCCCTGATGACGCTTCAGGGGCCCTGTTGGCCGAATGAGTCGAACCCATGGAAAAAAAAATCGCTCCCATGACCTCCATCGATCTGCGCGAGATCACCCGCGGCCTGCAAGAAGCCGCGAGCGCAGCAAACAGCTTGATCGCCCAGCAGTACATTGATCTGTTTGACCGGTTCTTCGATTGCAACAACGAGGACCTGGGCGCGCCGATGACCGCCAAGATGGTAGAGGTCGCCATGGATGAACAGCACCTCATGCGCGTGCCACTGTTCACACTGGTGTCGCCCAAAGGCCTGGCGCTGGAACGGATGCAAGTGGACCTGTCGGTTCGCGTCAAGGGGACGGAGGCACGCCAGGCACTCAAAGCGGCTGATGAAAGCAGCACAGCCCGTTTCAAGGTCACCATTGGGAGTCAGAGCCGCCAAGGGGAAAGCCGTGACCCTGACGAAGTACAGATCCGTATGCAGTTTCAGGCCAGCGAACCGCCCGAAGCCCTCAACAGGCTGATAGAGGAATACACGAACTTGATCGTGCCAGTCCGCATTCCGGCGCCAACGATTTCCCCATCACCAGACACCAACGAATTCATCGAGGCCGCCACGGTACGTTGATACCGCAGCGGCTTTGAGGGGGCGCGACTGCTTGCCGACGATTTTGCGTGGCGATCAGAAGTCCCGTTTGTAAAAGACATCCAGCGAACTGGCCACTCCACTGGCAGCCTCGACATACACCTTCTTGCTGAGCTTGTAGCGTAGGGCGATGGTGTTAGCCGGCTCGAAGACACCCACACCGTAACGCAAGCTGAGCTTCTCGGTCAGGTTGCCACTGGCCACCACACTGGTGGTGTTGCCTGAACCTTCGGTATCCAGCTGGAAGTCATCGATCCCCAGGCGCGATGCCACATTCCCGGTGATCCCGGCACTGCCAGCCAGCCCCAAGCCCAACGCTGCTTCGGCAAGCATGTTGTTGTCTTCACCCGAGGCCCCCAGTGGGCGGCCAAGCACCAGATAGGACAATGCTTGTTCCTGACTCATGGCAGGCTCGGAAAACACGGTACTGGTAGGTTGCTCGGCGTTACCGCTCAAGCGTATGCCGGCAATCACGTCATCGACCTGCCGGATCGCTTCGATATCCAGGTACGGCTGGTCGATAGGCCCGGCAAACAGCAACCTGGCGCGGCGGATGGTCAGGCGTTGCCCGTACGCACGGTAGCGACCATCGGCCAGGCTCAGCTCGCCACGCGTGTCGAGGTTATCGCCCACGTGCACGTGCCCCAACAGGTTGGCAGTCAAGCCGAAGCCGCTGAACGACAGCTTGCCTCGCCCCACTTCGACGTCGATATCCATGGCCATGGCCATCGGCGGTTTGCCCTCCTCCGTCTGGTTGCCAACGATGACGGTGTCGTCAGAAACCTTCACCGTCGACGGTGGCAGCTCGCGTACCGTGATCTTGCCATTGGGTACCTGCACCTTGCCGGTCACCGCCAGTTTGTCGTCGATCAGGCGCAAGGTGAGGTCAGGCGCCACCTCGAGCGTGGCATAGGGTTCGACGGTGACGGGCAACTGCTGCCCTTGCAAGCGGACATTCATGCCCAGCGCCTGACCCCAGGTCAGGTTGCCCTCGACCTGCCCACGACCCGTTGCGCCGCTGCGCCAGGTGCCTGACAGCTGCACTTGTTCGCCCGCGACCTGCGCCTGCAGGTTGAGGTCCTGCACCTGGGTCGGCAGTTCGGCCCCGGTGACCTGGCCGCCACTCAAGTTCACACTGCCGTTGACTTGCGGTGCTATCAGCGTGCCCGAGAGCTGCCCATTGCCCCTGAGCTGCCCGGAGAGTTGCTCCACCATCGGCACGAAGGGACGGGCAATCGAAAGATCGAGGCCGGTCAGATTGAAATCGCCGGACAACGGTTTGTCCTTGCCCAACGGGTCGATCCGGGCCGTTACATCCAGCTGCCCCAGGCGCTCACCACGAAACGCCAGGTGTGTATCGATACGGCGCGGCGCCAGGGTGCTGTCCAATCGTAGGGTCTGGTACGGGAAATCCACCCAGCGACTTCCGTCGTTGACCCGCAGCGTGCCGCCACTGGCGTCGACGACCACCGTGCCTTTCGGGCCGCTGGCAGGCAAATCCAAGTTGATGTCGGCGTTGAGCAGGCCCTGCCAGGCAAAATCCTTGGGCATCCACTGCGCCAGGCTTTCCAGCGGGAAGCGCTTGAGGTGATAGCGCAAACGTGGCTCAGGCGCCAGCCGTTGATCGTCGCCGCACAGGCTGGCCTGCCCAGAGCGCCAGCAATGGGCACCGAAATCCAGCTGACCGCTGGCCAGGCGCTGCAGCTTGGCAGGTGCCTGTAATTGCCAATCCTGGCCGCCCGCTTGGATACGCCCGCTGGCCAGCCGCCCGCGCCAGTCACCCTGATCGAGTTGACCATCTAAACCCAGGTCCAGCTTCAGTTGCGGGCCATTCAAGGCCAGGCTCAGCGCCTGGCGGCGACTGTCGCCGTTGCCGGTCGCTTGCAGCGTGCCCAGGACGGTATCACCCGCCTGAATGCCAGTGACTTTCAGATCGACGTTAGCCCGTTGGCGATCGTCCAGACGGGCAGCAAGGTTCAGTTGCTGCAACCGGTTCTCGGCCTGGGCCAGCCCAGTGCCACGCAGTGCAAGCGTGCCCTGCGGAGCTTGCAGGGTGCCGGCCACGTCCAGCTGCCCTTTGACCTGCCCCTGCAGTTCAGGCCACAGCTGCCCCAGGCGTGGCAGGTCGATGTCCACCTTGCCGGCCAGGCGCTGCTGCAGGCTGCCACTGCCGTTTATGCGGTTGTCACCCAGTTGCACGCGCAAGGCTGCCAGCGTCCAGCGCTGCCCGGCCCCGTCCGCCTGGACATTGAGCACGGCCGGTTGCCCGCGCAGTCGGCCCTTGAGGTCGAGCTGAGCGTTGAGCGACAGATCAGCGTCCTTCATTTCCCCTTTGCTGCGCAGCGGGCCGGCCAGCGTGCCGGGCAGTTCAGCCACCCAGTAGGCCGGGTTCAACGCCGACAACTGCAGGTCGACGTCCCAGGCAAGCGTTTGTGCAAAGCGCACGGCCACCCGGCCGGCCGCCTTACCTTGCCCTGCCGTGAGCGCCAGCGCCGGCAAAGTGACCTGTTCCAGATCCCCTTCGAATGGGCTGGCCACCTTGAACGCCCCCGCAGGGCCATCCAGATCACCTTCGAAGGTGCCTTGGTAGCGATTGTCGCGGTAGCGCACCTGGGCGTCGAGGCGCTTGAGTGTCACCTCAGGCGGCGTCTCCAGTGGATACAGGCGCAACCAGGGAAAGTCCTGCCAAGCCAGTTGCGCATCCGCAGCCAACCCATCCTGCCAATCCACGTTGGCTTGCAGCTTCACTTGCCGGCCGTCGCCGGCATTGAGGTCCAGGCCCTTGACGACGGCGCCTTTGCTGTCGACCACTCCCGACAAGGCAAGGGCGATGGGCGACTGCTGCGCTGGCAGGTTTGCCGAACCGGTCAACGTGTAGCCTGTGTCGAGGTCGCCTTCGGCCAGCAGTACCAACTCGTCGAGTTGCAAAGTGTCGGGCAGCGCGTCGGACGGCTTGAACGCTTTGGACTGGATACTCAGCGTGGCCGGCAGGTGTTCAGCCAGAGCCTGGACCTTGCCCGCGAGGGTTGCATCCAGGTACCCGCTGCTGGCACCGGTCAGGTCGAGCGAGCGCTGCAGCTCACCAGTGGCGTGCAATGTCAATTGCCAAGGCTTGTCGCCCACGGCAGGTAGCTGCACGTGTGCCTGCAACTGCACAGGCCAATCGCCTTGAGGCTTCACATCGCCCTGCAGGTCCAGCTGCAGATCGTCGCGGGTAAGGTGCAAGCGGTCGATGCGCATGCCCTCTGCGGTCCAATGCGCTGCCAGTTGCAGGTCACCGAGCAGGTCGCTGCCATCGAGGCGCAACTGCCCGATCTTTACCTCGCCTATCTCGAGGGCAAGCGGCAGGTCCAGCGTGGGTAGTTGCAGCGGGCCGTCGTCGGCGGCGTCCGTCGACGGCGCAAAGCGCATGTCGATACGCTGTGCGTGCAATTGCTCGATGCACAACGCGCCACGCAGCAGGCACGCCGGCGACCAGTTCAGCAAAGGCGCCTGCACCTGGACCTGGGTCTGCCCATCCATGTAGGAAAGCGCGGTGGCTTGCCAGGTGCCCGCCAGCCGGCCCTCGAACCCTTCCACGGTCAGGCCGGGCACCTTGCCCAGTGCCCAACGGCTGCCCGCTTCGGTGCCCGTGAGCAGCCCAATCGTCACGGTCAGGACAACGACAAGGCCCAACAGGCCCAGCAATACATACTTCGTCACACGTTTCAAAGCTCAGGCCCCATGGAAAAGTGCAGGCGGATGCCTCCGTCGTCGTCCAACGCCTTGGCCAAATCCAGACGCAGCGGCCCTACCGGCGACACCCAACGCACACCGAAGCCGACGCCCGTCTTGAGGTTGGGCAGCTCGAAATCGTTGAAGGCATTGCCCTGGTCGACGAACGTCGCCAGCCGCCACTTTTCGGTCAGCGAGTACTGGTACTCGACGCTGCCTGCCACCAGGTAACGGCCACCGATACGGTCCCCGTCGCTGTTCTTGGGCGAGAGGGTCTGGTAGTCGTAACCGCGCACGCTCTGGTCACCACCGGCGAAGAAGCGCAGCGAAGGCGGGACACTGTTCTGGAAGCCATTGGTGGCGCTACCGCCAAACTGCACGCGGCCAAGCAGACGGTGATTGTGACCGATCGTGGTGAGCCCTTTGAGCAGCACATTACCGCGCAACAGATTGGTATCGGAACCCACGCCTTCCTTGGCCACCTGCGCTTCGAATTGCACGCGGTAACCGTTGTGCGGGTCGATGCGGTTGTCACTGCGCAGGAACGAATAGCTGATACCCGGCATCAGCAGGTTGCTCAGCCCTGCGTCATCGCCCAACCGGTACTCTTCGCGTTGATACTTGAGCGATATGACCCGCTGCCAGCCGCTGGGTAGCTTGCTGTGCCACTCAGGGCCTACCGTCAGCAGCTTGCTGAGGGTATCGGTGCCTGCCAGCTCCTCGTTCTGATACCCCCCGGCAAAGCGCAGCTTGTCGGTCAAAGGCGGGTCAAGCGGAATGTCGTACCACAATCCGACGTTCTGCCGAGGTGCGGAGAGCTCCGTTTCCCACCCATAGCTGTGCCCCTGGGGGTTGACCCAATGGCGCGTCCAGTTGGCCTTGCCGCGCGGGCCGACGTCGGTGGAGTACCCCAAGCCCAGGCCCAGCGTACGTGGCTTGCGGGTTTCAAGGCGGACATCGACCGGAATATTTTCGGCGACCGCGGCCGTTGGCGCTGCGTCTACCCGTACACCCTCGAAATAACCGCTCGACTGCAGGTCGTTGTTGAGCTCGGCGATCAGCTCCGAGTCGTAAGGCGTACCGGGCTTGAACGACACCATCCGCTGCAGCAGGTCGTCGTCCAACGGCGTGTCACCGCTGAAGGTGACCACGCCCAAGCGGTAGCGCGGGCCGCTCTGGTACACCAGGTCGACATCGGCCACGCCTGCGCGCGGGTCGACCGCCAGGCGCTGCTGACTGAAATGGCCTGCGAAGAAGCCGTAACGCGAGGCCTGATTCTGAATGACACGCTTGGCGTCTTCATAGACGCCATGGTTGAGTTGCTCGCCAGAACGCAGCGCGCCGCCGGAGGGCACCCGGAAGGCAGGCATTTCACTGGCCGGTCCCTCGACGCGCACAGTCACGTTGCGCAGGCGTATCGGCTCGCCGGGCACAATGTTCACCACCAACTGCGCTGAGCTGTCAGCGCTACGGGGCGGCTTGACGTCAGTGTCGCTCTGGGCCTGGTAATAACCCA
>CAURYQ010000061.1:0-26624 GCA_963529135.1 uncultured Pseudomonas sp.
CGCGCTCTGGGGTCACAGCTCGGCAGACGGCAAGAAGACACGCATCTACGCGGCAACCAAGTTCTTCATCTTCACCCAGGCCAGCGGCCTGATCATGTTGGTGGCGATCCTGGGCCTGGTGCTGGTCAACTACACCAACACGGGCGTGATCACGTTCAACTACAGCGACTTGCTCAAGGCCGACCTGCCGGCCGGCACCGAGTACCTGCTGATGCTGGGCTTCTTCATTGCCTTTGCCGTGAAGCTGCCAGTGGTGCCGTTCCATTCCTGGTTGCCCGATGCCCATGCCCAGGCGCCGACCGCAGGTTCCGTGGACCTGGCCGGTATCCTGCTCAAGACCGCTGCCTACGGCCTGCTGCGCTTTGCCCTGCCGCTGTTCCCCAATGCATCGGCGGAGTTCGCGCCCATTGCCATGACCCTAGGCCTGGTCGGCATCTTCTACGGGGCCTTCCTGGCCTTCGCACAGACCGACATCAAGCGCCTGATCGCCTTCTCCAGCGTCTCGCACATGGGCTTCGTGCTGATCGGTATCTATTCCGGTAGCCAGCAAGCCCTGCAAGGCGCGGTGATCCAGATGCTGGCTCATGGCCTGTCGGCTGCCGCGCTGTTCATCCTGTCCGGCCAGTTGTACGAGCGCCTGCATACTCGCGACATGCGTCAGATGGGCGGCCTGTGGCACCGCATCGCCTACCTGCCTGCCATCAGCCTGTTCTTCGCAGCCGCCTCCCTGGGCCTGCCGGGTACTGGCAACTTCGTTGGCGAATTCCTGATCCTGATCGGCAGCTTCGTGCACGTGCCCTGGATCACCGTCATCGCGACCACCGGCCTGGTGTTCGGCTCGGTCTACTCGCTGATCATGATTCACCGCGCCTATTTCGGCCCGAGCAAGTCGGACACCGTGCTGGCCGGCATGGACACCCGCGAGCTGGTCATGGTGCTGGGCCTGGCGGTACTGCTGGTGCTGCTGGGCGTGTATCCACAGCCGTTCCTCGACACCTCTGCCGCCACCATGAGTGGCGTGCAGCAGTGGCTCGGTTCCGCTTTCACTCAACTCGCTTCGGCCCGGTAAGAGCGCTATGGAATTCACCACTCAACACTTCATCGCATTGGCGCCGATGCTGATCACCACCATCACCACCGTGGTGGTGATGCTGGCGATCGCCTGGAAGCGCAATCACTCGCAGACGTTCCTGCTGTCCACCGTGGGGCTGAACCTGGCCCTGCTGTCGATCCTGCCGGCACTGAAGGTCGCGCCACTGGCGGTCACGTCGCTGATCACCATCGACAAGTTTGCCTGCCTGTACATGGCGATCATGCTGGTCGCGACCCTGGCGTGCGTGACGCTGGCCCATGCCTACCTGGGCGAAGGCGCCAAAGGCTTCCCAGGCAACCGCGAAGAGCTTTACCTGCTGCTGCTGATGTCGGCGCTGGGCGGGCTGGTGCTGGTCAGCGCCAACCACCTGGCTGGCCTGTTCATTGGCCTGGAACTGCTGTCAGTGCCGGTCTATGGCCTGGTGGCGTATGCGTTCTTCAACAAGCGATCGCTCGAAGCCGGCATCAAGTACATGGTGCTGTCGGCGGCAGGTTCTGCGTTCCTGCTGTTCGGCATGGCGCTGCTGTACGCCGACGCCGGTAGCCTGACCTTCGACCAGTTGGGCAAGGCATTGGCCGCCACCAGCATGCCGGGCCTGCTGGCACAACTGGGCCTGGGCATGATGTTGGTCGGGCTGGCCTTCAAACTGTCGCTGGTACCGTTCCACCTGTGGACGCCAGACGTGTATGAAGGTGCTCCAGCGCCAGTCGCCGCTTTCCTGGCCACTGCCAGCAAGGTAGCGGTATTCGCCGTGGTCATTCGCCTGTTCATGCTCTCGCCTGCAGCCAGCAGCGGTGTGCTGAGCACGGTCCTTGCGGTCATCGCCGTGGCTTCGATCCTGGTGGGCAACCTGTTGGCGCTGACCCAGAGCAACCTCAAGCGCCTGCTGGGTTACTCTTCCATCGCCCACTTCGGCTACCTGCTGATCGCCTTGGTCGCCAGCAAGGGCCTGGCGCTGGAGGCCATGGGGGTTTACTTGGTCACCTATGTGCTCACCAGCCTCGGTGCCTTCGGCGTCATCACCTTGATGTCGTCGCCCTACGCTGGCCGTGATGCCGATGCCCTGTACGAGTACCGCGGTCTGTTCTGGCGTCGCCCCTACCTCACCGCCGTGCTGACGGTGATGATGCTGTCGCTGGCGGGTATTCCGCTCACCGCGGGCTTCATCGGCAAGTTCTACATCATTGCCACCGGTGTCGAGTCGCAACTGTGGTGGTTGGTGGGCGCACTGGTCATCGGCAGCGCCATTGGCGTGTACTACTACCTGCGCGTCATGGTCACGCTGTACCTGGTCGAGCCCAACCTGCGTCGCCACGACGCACCGTTGAAGTGGGAGCAGCGCACCGGTGGCGTCATGCTGCTGGCTGTTGCCCTGCTCGCCTTCGTACTGGGTGTGTACCCGCAGCCGCTGCTGGACCTGGTGCAGCATGCAGGCTTGTACTTGATCGGCTGATCAGGCCGGCAAAATCAAACACCCCGCCTGCGCGGGGTGTTTTTGTTTCTGGCTTTCAAAAGTTGAGCCTGGATGTGCACTGATGCTCACGTGCTCACTCCTCAGGGCGGCTCGCTTCAGACTTGGGCAGCGCCGCCTTGCGCAGGTCACCATACGCCGAAGGCAGGTAGACTTCCGGATTGGGCATGCCACTGGGGGACAGTTCGTGGGTCATTTCGAACTCTGCGCGTACGGACCAACCACAGGCTTCTGTAGTGCATTGCAGGTACGCGATGCGCAGAAAGATATGGCGCCCTTCGCTGGTGCGAATGCGCATGCGGCTGCGGCAATGCGGGCAGACTAGTTTGTACGTACTCACGAGAAGCACCTGCTAGCATTACGCAAAGCTGCCAAATACAGGAATAGCCTGCAATTCACGTAGGGTTTAACTGAGTAACTAGTTGGACATGTAATAGTTAAAGCTTGCACTTCTGGATCCTCTTCAAGTAAGCAGCAGGGCTGTATTCAAGGCGAGTATTTTAAGCCCATGGAATATCATTAAACCAGTCATGGATATTTGTTATGAGTACGACCGGATTGAACTCGGTGCTCGCACGGCTAAAGGAGATTACCGGCACACGAACCGACGCCGAATTGTCACGCCTGCTTGCCATTAGCCCTCAGACCCTGAGCAGTTGGAAAGTACGTGACAGCATTCCGTACTCTTTTTGCATAGAAATGGCGATGCGCTATGCATGCTCACTGGACTGGCTGCTGCTAGGTAGACCTCAGCACACCGGTGTGGAACCTGATCAGGTCAATTGGGAGTCCGACGTGCTCAATCGGCTGCGAACCCTGTCAGTTGCGGACCGGCATGCGATTTTGCTGCTGATCAAAGACAAGCAGCGTATCCAAGCCTTGGAGCAATTGGTGTCGGACCTGCGCCCGGGAAACCATTAGCCTCGACGCCGCCAGCGCTGAACGAGTTCACGTGGATCGATCGAGTCCAGCCAGACCATCACTTTAAGGCTTATGGGGATGACCACCACTGCAGCGACGAATGCTGACATGCCTGGGCTGAATATCGGCGCCTGCGAAGTAACCAGCGGCTCGAACAGGTGCCCTACGCCCACTGTGACGAAAACGAGCAAAAGCTTCTTGCTCAGCGTCAGCCGCTTCGCTGTGTTGGTGATCAGGCGGTCACGTGCGGCACTGACCATCAAAGCGCCCATCAGCGCTGCGAACAGGACCTCGCCGTCATTGCGCAGAAAATCACTCACAAGCATTGCCAGAGCATTGGCATCGAAAACATCAAACATGCGCTTGCCCCCCTAAGCGCCGCTTGACTGACGCTTCGATCAAGCGGTGGTAACACACAAGCAGTGCCTTACCATGGTCGTGACCACCCACCTGCTCGAGCCGGTTGTAACCTAGGCCTCTCAATACGGCGCGCCATTGCGCAAACTCATGGGCGGCCTCGATGACGGCACACCGCGTGGCCACCTCGAAGGCAGTGTCCGATGGCTGCTCGCGCAGATCGAGGCGCTCACGCAGGCGATTGAGGTCCACGCCCGGCCAGAACGGGTCATGGCCATCGATTAAATGCACAGATTTATCGTTGATCATGGTGCACCTCACTGTTCGGACAACAAGCCATAGCGTATGGCCTTGATGACAGCCGCTACACGGGTCGGCACATCGAATTTGCGCAAAATATTGGAAACATGGAAATTGACCGTCGACTCTTTGCAGGACAGGATCTGGCCGATTTCCCATGAACTCTTGCCGTAGGCGCACCACAGCAGCACTTCTTGTTCACGGGGCGTCAAGCGCACAGGGTCAAGCGTGTTGGCAGCGCATGCAGGTTTGGCGTTACTGGTCATGTTTGAACTCCGAAGGTGATTGAAGAAATGCCTCACGGCCTAGCTGCCATCACCATACGAAGCATCCGCCTTCCTACTCTATTCCCAGCACTTGTCACGAACTTTCATACAAAACCTTTTGACGAAATGACCGAACGTTTTCCGTTTTGCAGGGTGCTCTAAGCGCACTTTCGTTCGTCTTACCGCTGTTGCCTCACAGCTAGTCGTCCGGAGCCCTACATGCGTCGCCTCTTGTTCCTACCCCATCGCCTTGGCCTGCTAGGCACCATCATCGCGTGTCATACCGCCTGGGCTGCCAGCCCGGTCGAACTCGATCAGGTATTGATCACTGAAGAGCAGCAAGGCGACCTGGCAGCAGCGGCCGAGCGCTTGCGCGCCATCCCTGGGGGCACCAACGTGGTGGACATGCAACAGGTTGGCAAGGGCCGCGTGGCTACCAACCAGGATGTATTGGCCTATCAACCGGGAGTGTTCGCCCAGTCGGCGGGTAACGATGGCATCAAGTTGTCGATCCGAGGTTCTGGCCTCAATCGGGCGCCCGGTGCGCATGGCTCAGGGGTGTACACCCAGTTCGATGGCCTGCCGCTGACCGGCCCCGGAGGCACCCCCTACGAGCTGTTCGAACCTTTGTGGCTCAACCGCGCCGAAGTGCTGCGCGGCGCAAACGGCTTTGATCAGGGATCGCTCGCATTGGGCGGTGCCATCAATTACGTCACCCACACAGGCTACGACGCAGCACCCTTGCAAGTACGCTATGAAATGGGCAGCCGTGGCTATCAGCACCGCCAGGTCAGCTCAGGACAAGTGCTTGGTGATCTCGACTACTACATCGCGCTCACCGACTCGCAGTACGACGGCTACCAGCAACACAGCAGCGGCAGCGCCAAGGGCATTGCAGCCAACGTCGGCTACCGTTTCAACCCCAACCTTGAGACGCGGCTGTACCTGCGCTACCGGGAAACCGAAAATGAGCTGCCAGGGCGCCTGACCAAGGATCAGATCAAGCATCACTCCACGTCGGCGAACCCCTCCTACCTGGCGCGTGATGACAGCCGCCCGCAGCCGGGCAGTACCTGGTTGGGAAGCAAGACCACGTTCTACCTCGACGACGATGCCCGCGTGGAAGCCGGGCTGGTCTACCACGATTACCCGATGGATTTGCGCGAAGGCCCAATGCGCCTGAAGGTGGCCTACACCGACGTGAGTGGCACGTTGAACTATCAACGGCGCGATACGCTGTTTGGGCGTGAGAGCAAAACAACCCTGGGGTGGCGCACCACCAAGCACCTGCCCAACAGTGGCGCCTCGCAGTTCGCCCGCAATGGCCATGTGTTCGGCGACCGCACCCGCGACTTCACCTACCAGGGCTCCGATACCGTAGTGCACCTGGGCAATGACTTGGAGCTGATGCCGAACCTGTGGCTGACAACCGGGCTGGCCGCCATTTACACAAGGCGCGAGAGCGACGTGACCTACCCAGCCGAAGGCGGCAGGGTGTCGATGCATGATTGGGATTATGCGCCACGACTCGGTCTGCGCTATGACGTGCGACCAGACCTGCAAGTGTATGGCAACCTAAGTCGTTCGGTAGAACCGCCGCACCCGTGGTCGCTGATCTGGAGCTCGCCGAGCGTTGGGGGCAAGCAGATTCAACCGATCGAAATGCAAAACCAGACCGCCACCACGCTGGAGCTGGGCGCACGGGGCGAGTCTGTATTCGGGCAGTGGGACCTGGCCTGGTACTACGCCCAGGTGCGTCATGAGCTGCTGGCGGTCGAAGTGGTGCCCAACTTCACGTCGGAGTTCAACGCCAGCGCCACGGTGCATCAGGGCGTCGAAGCAGGGCTGGACAGTACGTTGTGGGAGCAGTCGGGGGCGGGCCGGTTGAGCTTGCGCCAGGCTTACACCTTCAGTGACTTCCATTACCGGGACGATGAAAAATTCGGCGACAATCGCCTGCCAGGCATTCCCATGCACTATTACCAGGCCGAATTGCGCTTCGATTGGCCCAATGGGCTGTACGCCGGGCTCAACACGCAGATGGCCTCCAAGGTGCAGGTGGACTACGCCAATAGCTACCACGCCGACGATTACGCCATCCTGGGCGCCCGCCTGGGTTGGGACTCCCCACGTAGGGACTGGCAAACCTGGCTGGATTTACGCAACCTGACCAACAAGCGCTATGCAGCGACTGTTACGCCAGGCTTCAACGACGCAGGCCGGGACATTGCCCGGTCCACACCTGGTGAAGGGGCTGCGGTTTATGCCGGGGTGTCCTACACGTTCCGTTGACCACCGTAACCGGGCAGCTAGGGGTTGCTGAGCGGTGCGCCGGCCGGCCCGCGCGATGTTGCACAGCGTAAGCAAGGGTCATACCGACCGATTCAACTTCACCCAGGACGCGAACTTGTCGATGAAGCCCTGGAGGAACGGGCGGGTCTTGTCGTTGAGCTTGCCGGACTCGTCGAACAGGCTGGCCGCGCCTCCAATGTAGGCTTCGGGCATCTGCATGCAAGGCATGTCCAGAAACACCAGGGACTGACGCACCGAATGATTGGCACCGAAACCGCCAATCGCGCCTGGCGAGACACTCGCCACGGCAGCGGGCTTGCCGCCCCAGGCGCTCTGCCCGTAAGGCCTTGAACCCACGTCGATCGCGTTCTTCAGGCAGCCTGGCATGGTCCGGTTGTACTCTGGCGTGACGAACAGCACTGCGTCGCTGCGCTTGATGTCATCCCGAAAGCGCTTCCACGCCGCTGGCGGCGCTTCGGTTTCGAGGTCTTCGTTGTACAGAGGCAGGTCGCCGATGTCGACGATCTTCAGTGCCAGGCTCGATGGCGCCAGCTCCGATAGCGCGCGGGCCACCTTGCGGTTGTAAGAATCCTTGCGCAGGCTACCGACGACGACGGCAACCGAATAGACCTGGGTCATGGCAATCTCCAACTTCACGTTTTTCAGGGACGATGTAGTTATAGATGACCGTGCTGGGCCGCTTTGGTTTTTTTTCCCGCCAGCGAAAACTTCCCCTGCCCTTGGAAGGTCTACTGCAGCAGACATTTCCTACGCAATTCAGAGGGTTCCACCCAAATGGCAGCAGTAATGGTCGGCCAATTCCATGCCCGCGACGCCGAAGGCCGTATCTATCCCGTGCATGAGTTCCAGGAATCTACCCTGCAACTCGACGGCAGCACGACCGGCGCACCTATCACTACCTACCGCCTTGCCATCGGCGACCGCGTGAACTATCTGGGTGAAAATCGATTCGAGCTCGCCCGTACCGGTGTAGAGATCATCCGTATCCCGTGATCACCAGGGGGCCACGGCCCCCTTTCAGCTGGTTGAGGATTCGCTCAGCGCTTGCCACAGCGATGGGCCACCGGCTGACTTGGCAATGGCTGCCAAGCGTTCGGCATGGGCCTCAAGCTCCTCTGGGCTGGCCAGAATGACACGCCCCGGGGTGCGTCCGCTGATCCGGCGTATCTCAGTTCCCCCGCCGCCCTGCCCGTTTTCGTCCGAGTCGCTGCCATGCCCTGCCAACGAAAGGCTGGTCTGGCCGCCGGTCATTGCCAGGTAGACATCTGCCAGCAGTTCGGCGTCGAGCAGTGCGCCGTGCAGTTCTCGCCCCGAGTTATCGATATCGTAGCGTTTGCACAATGCATCCAGGCTGTTGCGCTGGCCAGGATGGCGGGCTCGGGCGAGCAACAGGGTATCGAGAATGGTGCAATGCTGGGACAGGTCGGCACGGTCCTGCTGACCCAGCAGCGCGAACTCGTTGTTGATGAACCCCACGTCGAACGCCGCGTTGTGGATGACCAGCGTGGCGCCACGGATGAATGCGAAGAACTCCTCGGCTACGTCGCTGAACCGAGGTTTGCCCACCAGGAAGGCGTCGGTGATGCCGTGGACGTTGATCGCCCCTTCGTCGCTTTCCCGATCTGGCTGCAGGTATACGTGGAAATGCCTGCCGGTCAGGCGTCTGCCCACCACCTCGACGCAGCCGATCTCGATGATGCGGTGCCCCTCGCTGACCGGCATACCCGTGGTTTCGGTATCGAGGATCACGAACCGCTTGTCTTGCTGTTGCTCCACGTGGGGGACTCCAACTTGCATCGTCTACAGGGGTGCGCAGTATAACAGCAGGCGCAGGGCAACCGCCGAGCCAGCCATCGTGAGCACCGATGCCACGCCTGGCATCAGCGTCATCGCTTCAAGCGCGGGCGCGCACTTCGTCCACGCCGCGATTGGCCAACTGGTCTGCGCGTTCGTTGCCTGGGTGGCCGATGTGGCCGCGGACCCACTTCCACGTCACCTTGTGGCGGTTGACCTGCTCGTCGAGCAGCTGCCACAGGTCGGCATTCTTCACGGGCTCCTTGGCGGCGGTTTTCCAGCCTCTTTTCTTCCAGTTGACCATCCACTCGTTGATGCCTTTCATCACGTACTGCGAGTCGGTCGTCAGCACCACTTCGCACTCACGCTTGAGCGCCATCAGGCCTTGGATGGCAGCCATCAACTCCATGCGATTGTTGGTGGTCTCGCGTTCGCCGCCCCACAACTCCTTTTCCACGCCCTTGAAGATCATCAGCACGCCCCAGCCGCCGGGGCCAGGGTTGCCCTTGCAGGCGCCATCGGTAAACATTTCGACGCTATCGCTCATGTACCACTCGTATTCAATGCTTGTCGGTATCGGGGGTTGCCGAGGTGCGATTGACCTTGGCCAATGGCAGCGGCAGCAACTTGCCCATAGGCTCTCGACGTTGCGGTCGCAGCGGCCGCAGGCCCACGACCATCTTGCGCGCCACCAGCAGGTAGACCCCTCCGCCAGCGCTTTGCCAACCGCCTGCCAGTCGCTCCCAACCTTCGAGGCGTTGCTGCCAGGCAGGCGAGGCAAGCGGCGGACGATAGCACCCGAAGCGGCGTTTCTCCAGGGCAAAGCCCAGCAGGTTGAGCCAGTCAGTCAGTCGCGAAGGCGAGATACAGCGGGCCTTGCGCAGGGCGCCTCGGCTGAACAGGTGGCGCACCCCCCAGCCGCTCCACGGGTTGATCCCGACGATCAGCAGGTGCCCGCCAGGGCGAACGGCGCTGGCAGCTTCGCGTAGCAACCCGTGGGGCGACAGGCTGAAATCCAGCCCATGCTGCAGCACCACCACATCGGCAGCGTGCTCGCTCAACGGCCAGGCTTGCTCCTCGCAGACGATTTCCACCCCCGGCAGCGGCGCGCCGAGGCGCACGTTGCGCTGAACCTTCGGCGCACTGGGCGGGGCGTCGACGCAGGGGCCGTAGTGCACCAGATAACCCCCGAAGAAGCGCCCCAGCTCTTCCTCGAGCAGTTTCTGCTCTTCGTGCAGCATCAGTTGGCCAAGCGGGCCCTGGAACCACTCACGGGCCAGGCTGATCAGCTTGATCCAGTCCGGGTCGGCCTGGGCGAAGGCTTGGTCGGTCATTGCGCAATTCCTCGGAAGGTTCTCCCGCCGCGCCATCGCGGCTAAGATGCTTCATGTGCCCAGCTAGGCGAATCGGATTCCCATCATGATACAGATCCAAGCGTTGCCCGCTTTCACGGACAATTACATCTGGTTGTTACAGGATACTGCCAAACGCCTGTGCGCGGTGGTCGACCCTGGTGATGCCGGCCCAGTGGAAGCCTGGTTGACCGCCAATCCTGGCTGGCAGCTCACCGATATCCTCATCACCCATCATCATAACGATCATGTCGGCGGCGTGGAGCGGCTCAAGGCGCTGACCGGCGCCAAGGTGTACGGACCGGCCAACGAGCGCATTCCCTGCCGGGATGTAGCGCTGGACGATGGTGACACGCTGACCGTGCTGGGCGACGTCTACCAGGTACTGGCTGTGCCAGGCCATACGCTGGGGCATATCGCATTCTTCACCGATGCCCCCACTACGCCTGTGCTGTTTAGTGGCGACACCCTGTTCGCCGCCGGTTGCGGGCGCATGTTCGAGGGCACTGCCGAACAGATGCAGCCTGCCCTTGCGCGCCTGGCTGCCCTGCCGGCCAGCACCCAAGTCTTCTTTGCCCATGAATACACCCTGAGCAACCTGCGTTTTGCCAAAGCCGTAGAACCTGACAACCCGCACGTAGTGCAGCGCTTTGCAGAGGTAACCCAGATGCGCGCGAATGATCGCATCACGTTGCCCTCCACCATCGGCCTTGAACGGCTGACAAATCCGTTTCTGCGTACCTCTGAAACATCTGTTAAACAAAAAGCAGACGAATGGAAGGGACATTCGAACGCCTCGCATGTCGCTGTTTTTGCTGCCTTGAGGTCTTGGAAAGACGGCTTCTGATAACCCCAAGATATATCGCAATCGGTGGTCAAAGGTTGACCCGGTCCGGAGCGGTTCCTAGAATCGCCGAAATTTTTTGCCCGGATACCTGTGCCCGCCGATGTCTTCCCGAAGCCGCAGAACCTCTCATTCCGTCGCGTTGACGCGCCTGGCCCAGGTCAGTGCGTTGGCCCTGGCCGCCACCTTGGTGGGTTGCCAGAGCACCCGTCAGCTCGACGAAGCCGATAGCGTCCGTGCGCACAGCCAGCAAGCGCGAATCAAGCCAAGACCGGCGCCGCTGCTGGTAAAACCGGTCGAGCAAACACCCAAGGACGTCTGGGAACGCATGCGTCAGGGCTTCGTGCTCCAGGAGTACCGAGACGTCAACCCTCGGATCGATCAGCAGCGCCTCTGGTTCGCCAGCAACCCGACGTTCATCGAAAGCGCCGGCGAACGCGGTAGCCTCTACCTGCACTACATCGTCGAGCGCCTCGAAGAACGTGGGATGCCGCTGGAGCTGGCCTTGCTGCCGGCGATCGAAAGCGCCTACAACCCCATGGCCTACTCGCGCGCCAGCGCGGCCGGCATGTGGCAGTTCATGCCAGCGACCGGTCGCCACTTCAACTTGCGCCAGACCAACTTCTACGACGGCCGTCGGGATGTCACCGCCTCGACCAACGCCGCCCTTGATTACCTGACCCGTCTGCACGATATGTTCAACGGCGACTGGCTGCTGGCGCTGGCGGCCTACAACGCCGGCGAAGGCACCGTCAGCCGGGCAATGGAACGCAACGAGAAACTGGGCTTGCCCACCGACTACTGGAACCTGCCGCTGCCTCAGGAAACCCGGGACTATGTGCCGAAGCTGCTGGCCCTGTCGCAGGTGGTGTCCACCCCCGAGGCCTATGGCGTGAACCTCACGCCAATCGCCAACGAGCCGTATTTCGAGGCGGTCGCGATCAACGACCGGCTCGACCTGACGCGGGTGGCCGCCTTCGCCGATATCGACGAGGACGAACTCATCCAGTTGAACCCGGCCTTCAAGAAGCGCATGACGGTCGATGGCCCGAAACAGTTGCTGGTGCCCACGGCCAAAGCGCAACTGCTCTCGGCCAGCCTTTCCAACCTCAACCCCGAGCAACTGGTCACCCTGCAGCCACCGAAGGCTGCTTTCGCGCGCGCCGTGGCCGAAGCCAAGGCACCCGTGGCTGCTCGCAGCTACAAAGTCAGGCGCGGTGACAACCTGGGCGCCATCGCCAAGGCCAACCGCGTGTCCATCCAGGACATCAAGCGCTGGAACCGCCTGTCGGGCAGCAGCCTGCGGGCAGGCCAGGTCTTGGCCCTGCGCGGCGGCAAAGCCTCGAGCGGCGCTGCCAACCGGGTAGCCAGCTCGGCCAAGCGCACCACCCAGTACAAAGTGCGCAAGGGCGATTCCCTGTACCTGGTAGCCAAGCGCTTCAATGTCGAGATGACTCACCTCAAGCGCTGGAACCCGCGCAGTGGCCATGCGTTGAAACCTGGTCAGACCCTGACCGTCTACGTCGGCCACTGATGCTGCGCGGCAAGAGGACACCCGTGCGGTGTTTTCTTGCCGGTTGGCGCTTGCTGAGCCAGTGCAAACTGTTACTGTAGCCCGATCAAAGCCCAATGCCTTTGGATCGGATGCCGACTTGATACGTCCCCTCCTTCTTACACTCAGCCTGGCCTTGAGCTTTCCCGCAGTCGCAACAGTGAGCGAAAGCCACGGTTACGCGCAGTTCGGCACGCTCAAATATCCGGCCTCGTTCACCCACTTCGACTGGGTCAACCCGCAAGCCCCTAAAGGTGGCACCTTGCGGGCGATGGCCTTCGGCACGTTCGACACGCTCAATCCCTACACTTTCAAGGGAACGAGCCCGGTGAGCACCCCCAACTTTCAACAGTATGGGGTCAACGAACTCAACGAAACCCTCATGGTGGGTACGGGTCAGTACGACCCCTCCGGCGATGAACCAACGTCCAGTTACGGGCTGATCGCGCGCTCGGTCGAGTACAGCCAAGACCGCAGCTGGGTGGTGTTCAACCTGCGCCCTGAAGCCCGTTGGCACGATGGCAAACCCATCACATCGGCAGACGTGGCCTTTTCCTTTCGCACACTGCTCAAGGAAGGTCATCCGATCTACCGGACCAACCTGCAGGAGGTGCAGCGCGTTGATATTCTGGGGCCACTGCGCATCCGCTTCGTGTTCAAGCGTGCCGGCAACCCGTTGCTGATCCTGCGCCTTGGAGAAATGCCCGTGCTGCCCCTGCACTACTGGCGCACGCGCGACTTCAAGGCCACCACCTTCGAGCCGCCGCTGGGCAGCGGGCCCTATCGGGTGACGCAGGTACAGCCTGGACGCCGCCTGGTGTTCGAACGGGTCAAGAACTACTGGGGCAAGGACCTGGCCGTAAACCGCGGCAAGTACAACTTCGACCGGGTCGAGTATGAGTTCTATCGCGATTCGACCGTGGCATTCGAGGCCTTCAAGGCGGGCGAATTCGACATCTACATCGAGCATCAGGCCAAGAACTGGGCGAACGGTTACACCTTCCCTGCCCTGCGCCGCGGGGATGTGATCAAGGCACAGATCCCCCATCGCATCCCTACCCAGACCCAGGGCTTGTTCATGAACAGCCGCCGGGCTACTTTCAGCGACCCACGCGTGCGACAGGCATTGGGCCTGATGTTCGATTTCGAGTGGACCAACCGCGCCCTGTTCAGCAACGCCTATCGCCGCTCGACCAGCTACTACCCCAACAGCGAGTTCGCAGCCACTGGCCTGCCCCAGGGCAAGGAATGGCTGTTGCTGGCACCGTTTCGCGACCAACTACCGGCCAAGCTGTTCACCGAACCCTACCCCGTCAGCCGCACGGACGGCCGCGGCATTGATCGGCCGACCTTGCGCAAGGCCTTGGCATTGCTGGCACAGGCTGGGTGGACGCTTGACGGGCAACGCCTGGTGAACAGCAAGGGGCAACCGCTGCGCATCGAGCTGTTGCTGGTGAACCCCAACCTTGAACGCATCTTGCAACCCTATGTCGAAAACCTCTCCAGCATCGGCGTAGACGCGCGCTTGCGAACCGTGGACCGCGCCCAGTACAAACAGCGTCTGGACCAGTTCGATTTCGACATGATTCTGATGACCCTCAACCAGACCCTCAGCCCTGGCCTCGAGCAGTGGCTGTACTTCCACTCGAGCCAGGCGGCCACCAAGGGCAGCAAGAACTATGCAGGGGTGGACGACCCCGTGGTCGATCACCTGCTCGACACCCTGCTGGCGGCACGCACCCGTGATGACCAGGTCGCCGCGGCGCGGGCCCTGGACCGCGTGCTTTCATGGCAGTACTACATGATTCCCAACTGGTACCTCGACAATCATCGCCTGGCCTACCGCAACCGGTTCGGCTTCGTCACCACGCCGCCCTACACCCTTGGGCTGAACAGCTGGTGGATCAAGACTTCGGAGAAAGCCCAATGACGTTCACGCATTCGCTGCGCCGGCTGGCTGGCAGCCTGCTGCTGGCCTGCCTGAGCCTTCCTGCGCTGGCAGCGCCACAGCATGCCCTCACCCTTTACGACGAGCCGCCCAAGTACCCGGCGGATTTCAAGCACTTCGACTACGTGAACCCCGACGCCCCCAAGGGCGGCACCTTCCGTCAATCAAGCTTTGGCGGGTTCGACAGCCTCAACCCGTTCATCAACAAAGGCGTGTCTGCCGACAACATCAGCATCATCTACGACACTTTGATGCGCCAGAGCCTGGACGAGCCCTTTACCGAGTATGGCCTGGTGGCCAGGCAGATCGAAAAGGCACCCGATAACAGCTGGGTACGTTTCTATCTACGCCCAGAGGCGCGGTTTCACGACGGCCATCCGATGCGCGCCGAGGATGTGGTGTTCACCTTCAATGCACTGATGAAAGACGGCGCGCCCATGTACCGCCAGTACTACGCGGACGTGGCCGAGGTGGTCGCCGAGGACCCGCTCAAGGTCGTGTTCAAGTTCAAGCACAAGGGCAACCGCGAGCTGCCACTGATCCTCGGCCAACTGCCCGTGCTGCCCAAGCACTGGTACGAGCAGCGCGATTTCAATCGCGGGAACCTGGAAGTTCCGTTGGGCAGTGGCCCGTACAAGGTGGCCGAGGTCAAGGCGGGGCGATCCATACGCTACGAACGGGTCAAGGACTACTGGGGCAAGGATCTGCCCATCAACCGTGGCTTCTACAACTTCGACGCCATGACCTTCGACTCGTATCGGGACACCACCGTGGCGCTGGAGGCCCTGAAAGCCGGCGCCTTCGACTATGCACTGGAAGTCAGCGCCAAGAACTGGGCCACGGCCTACAACGTGCCAGCTGTGCGCGACGGTCGCTTGATCAAGGAAGAGCTGCCCAATGGCAACCCCACGGGCATGCAGGGCTTCGTCTTCAACATTCGCCGGCCGGTTTTCCAGGATGTACGCGTGCGCCAGGCGCTGAGCCTGCTGCTGGATTATGAATGGACCAACAAGCAGCTGTTCAACGGCGCCTACACACGTACCGGCAGTTACTTCGAGAACTCAGAAATGGCAGCCCGAGGCCTCCCTGGCCCCGGCGAGCTGAAAATCCTCGAGCCTCTGCGTGGCCAGGTGCCTGAGCAAGTCTTCACCGAAGCCTTCCACAACCCGGTCAGCGACGGTAGCGGCATGATCCGTGACCAGCAGCGCCAAGCCTACAAGCTGCTGCAGGAGGCGGGCTGGAAAATCGTCGACGACAAGATGGTCGACACCAACGGCAAGCCGGTCGTGATCGAGTTCCTGCTCGCGCAGACCGAGTTCGAGCGCATCCTGCTGCCGTTCAAGCGCAACCTGGCCGACCTGGGTATCGAACTCAACATCCGCCGGGTCGATGTGTCCCAGTACATTACCCGCCTGCGCTCGCGCGATTTCGACATGATCGTAGGCGGCTACCCCCAATCCAACTCCCCTGGCAACGAGCAACGCGAATTCTGGTCCAGCGCCGCTGCCGACAACCCCGGCAGCCGCAACTTCATCGGCCTGCGCGACCCGGCCATCGACCAGTTGGTCGATGGCTTGATCAACGCCGAATCCCGCCAGAGCCTGATCGACCATTGCCGCGCCCTGGACCGGGTGTTGCTATGGGGCTACTACGTGATTCCGAACTGGCACATCAAGACCTGGCGCGTGGCTTACTGGAACCACGTCGGTCACCCCAAGGTTTCGCCCAAGTACGACATCGGTATCGATACCTGGTGGATCAAGCCCGGCACCTCACCGAAGGTGAGCCAAGCCACTGCTGGCGAGGCCAACTGACATGCTGGCCTATATCCTGCGGCGGCTGCTGCTGATCATCCCGACGCTGTTCGGCATCCTGGTCATCAACTTCATCATCGTCCAGGCAGCACCTGGCGGCCCAGTGGAGCAGATGATCGCCAAGCTCGAAGGTTTCGAAGGCGCCACCAGCCGCATCGCAGGCGGTGGTGCCGAGGTTTCGGTGGCCGGCTCCAACTACCGGGGGGCGCAGGGCCTGGACCCGGCACTGGTGGCGGAAATCGAGCGCATGTACGGCTTCGACAAGTCACCACCCGAGCGCCTGTGGCTCATGATCAAGAACTACGCCCAACTGGACTTCGGCGACAGCTTCTTCCGTGACGCGAAGGTCATCGACCTGATCCTGGAAAAGATGCCGGTATCGATCTCGCTGGGGCTGTGGAGCACGCTGATCATGTACCTGATCTCGATACCCCTGGGCATCGCCAAGGCGGTTCGCCACGGCAGCCACTTCGATGTGTGGACAAGCTCGGCGATCATCGTGGGCTATGCCATCCCGGCGTTCCTGTTCGCCATCTTGCTGATCGTCCTGTTCGCAGGAGGCAGCTATTTCGACTGGTTCCCACTGCGCGGGCTGACTTCGAACAATTTCGACGAACTGAGCACCACGGGCAAGATCCTCGATTATTTCTGGCACTTGGTGCTGCCGATCACGGCCCTGGTGATCGGCAACTTCGCCACCATGACGCTGCTGACCAAAAACAGCTTCCTCGACGAGATCAACAAACAGTATGTAGTCACCGCCAAGGCCAAGGGCCTGAGCCGGTCGCGCGTGCTGTATGGCCACGTGTTCCGCAATGCCATGCTGCTGGTGATCGCCGGCTTCCCGTCGGCGTTCATCGGCATCTTCTTCACAGGCTCGCTGCTGATCGAGGTGATCTTCAGCCTCGACGGCCTTGGCCTGATGAGTTTCGAAGCGGCCATCAACCGCGACTACCCGGTGGTCTTCGGCACCCTGTTCATCTTCACCCTCCTGGGGCTGGTGGTGAAACTGATCGGCGACCTGACCTACACCCTGGTCGATCCACGCATCGACTTCGCCAGCCGGGAGCACTGACATGGCCTTGTCCCCCCTCAACCGTCGGCGCTTCGAGCGCTTCAAGGCCAACCGTCGCGGCTGGTGGTCGCTGTGGCTGTTCCTGATCCTGTTCGGGCTCAGCCTCGGGGCCGAGCTCATTGCCAACGACAAACCCATTGCCGTGCGCTACGACGGCCAGTGGTATTTCCCTGCTTTCAAACGCTACCCGGAAACCACGTTTGGCGGAGAATTCCCGCTGGAAGCCAACTACAAGAGCCCTTACGTGCGCGACCTGTTGGCCAAGAAAGACAGCTTCGTGCTGTGGGCGCCCATTCCCTTCAGCTACCAGAGCATCAACTACGACCTGCGCGTGCCCGCCCCTGCCCCGCCCTCGGCCGACAACTGGCTGGGCACCGATGATCAAGGGCGCGACGTACTGGCACGGGTGATCTATGGGTTCCGTATCTCGGTACTGTTCGCCCTGACCTTGACCGTACTCAGCTCCATCATTGGCGTGATCGCCGGAGCCTTGCAGGGCTTCTATGGCGGCTGGGTGGACCTGGCCGGGCAACGCTTCCTGGAAATCTGGTCCGGCTTGCCGGTGCTCTACCTGCTGATCATTCTGGCCAGCTTCGTGCAGCCCAATTTCTGGTGGTTGCTGGGCATCATGCTGCTGTTCTCCTGGATGAGCCTGGTGGATGTGGTGCGGGCCGAGTTCCTGCGCGGACGCAACCTCGAGTACGTTCGCGCCGCCCGGGCACTTGGCATGCGCAACGGCGCAATCATGTACCGGCACATTTTGCCCAACGCCATGATCTCGACCATGACCTTCATGCCGTTCATCCTCACCGGTGCCATCGGCACGCTGACCGCGCTGGACTTTCTTGGCTTCGGTCTGCCACCTGGGGCGCCGTCGCTCGGCGAACTGGTTGCGCAGGGCAAGTCCAACCTGCAGGCGCCTTGGCTGGGCATCAGCGCGTTCGCCGTACTGGCCGTGATGCTGAGCCTGTTGGTATTCATCGGCGAGTCCGCCCGCGACGCCTTCGACCCGAGGAAGTGACATGAGCGAAGAAAACCTGATCGAAGTGCGTGACCTGGCCGTCGAGTTCGTGACCGGCGAACACACCAACCGGGTGGTCGACGGCATCAGCTTCGATATCCGCAAGGGCGAGACATTGGCCCTGGTGGGCGAAAGCGGTTCGGGCAAGTCCGTGACGGCGCACTCTATTCTGCGTTTGCTGCCCTACCCCTTGGCACGTCATCCCGGTGGCACCATTCGCTACCAGGGCAAGGACCTGCTGCAGCAAAACGA
Source organism: uncultured Pseudomonas sp. (assembly GCA_963529135.1). Taxonomy (GTDB): domain Bacteria; phylum Pseudomonadota; class Gammaproteobacteria; order Pseudomonadales; family Pseudomonadaceae; genus Aquipseudomonas. The sequence continues at coordinate 18,374 of CAURYQ010000061.1, forward strand.
AAAGAGCATGCAGCGCATCCGTGGCGACCGCATCGCGATGATCTTCCAGGAGCCGATGACGTCGCTCAATCCGCTGCACTGCATCGAGAAGCAGATCAACGAAATCCTGCTGATCCACAAGGGGCTGACCGGCAAGCAGGCCACCGCCCGTACCCTCGAACTGCTGGAGATGGTGGGGATTCCCGAGCCACGCAAGCGTCTCAAGGCGTTGCCTCATGAGCTCTCGGGCGGGCAACGTCAACGCGTGATGATCGCCATGGCGTTGGCCAACGAGCCAGAATTGCTCATTGCAGACGAACCAACCACCGCGCTGGACGTCACCGTGCAGCTCAAGGTCCTCGACCTGCTCAAGGCGCTGCAGGCACGCCTGGGCATGGCGTTGCTGTTGATCAGCCATGACCTTAACCTGGTGCGGCGAATCGCGCACCGGGTGTGCGTGATGCAACACGGGCAGATCGTCGAGCAAGCCGACTGCGCCACCCTGTTCAATGCCCCAAAGCATCCGTATACACAGATGCTGATCAACGCTGAGCCCAGCGGTTCGCCAGCCCACAACACCCCAGGCTCGCCGTTGCTGGCAGTGGATGACCTGAAAGTATGGTTCCCCATCAAGAAAGGGTTGCTGCGCCGCACCGTCGATCACGTCAAAGCCGTGGACGGGGTCGATTTCAGCCTACCGCAAGGGCATACGCTGGGGATCGTCGGCGAGTCGGGCTCAGGCAAGTCCACTCTGGGCCTGGCCATTTTGCGCTTGATCGCAAGCCAGGGCGGCATTCGCTTTCACGGCAAGGACCTGCAGGGGTTGAACCAGCACGCCGTGCGGCCACTGCGCCGGGAAATGCAGGTGGTGTTCCAGGACCCGTTCGGCAGCCTCAGCCCACGCATGAGCGTGAGTGAAATCGTGGGTGAAGGCCTGCGCATCCACCGCATCGGCACCGCCGAGGAGCAGGAAGCAGCCATCATCGCAGCGCTGCAGGAAGTCGGGCTGGACCCGCAAACCCGGCATCGCTACCCCCATGAGTTCTCCGGAGGACAACGCCAGCGCATAGCAATTGCCCGGGCCCTTGTGCTCAAGCCGGCGTTGATCCTGCTGGACGAACCCACGTCCGCCCTGGACAGGACGGTGCAGCGGCAGGTGGTGGAGTTGTTGCGCAACCTGCAGCAGAAATACAACCTGACCTACCTGTTCATCAGCCACGACCTGGCCGTGGTCAAGGCTCTGAGTCATCAGCTGATGGTGATCAAGCAAGGCCAGGTGGTCGAGCAAGGCGACGCGCAGACGATCTTCCATGCCCCGCAGCACCCCTACACCCGTCAACTGCTGGAGGCTGCGTTTCTGCAGCCGGAGGTTGGATGACACCGGCGGCTGGTTGGGGGGTGTCACGATCCCGATGCATTCGCCAGCGCATCGGGTTGATGCGAGGTCAGGCTGCGGCAGGTGAGAAATCGCGCGCCATCGGCGGCCGGTGCCTGGCAACCGGCATCAGTTGCACGATCGCCCACAGCACCTCCATCACCAGGATGCCCCAGATCAGCGCCGACCCGCCGTGCATGAGCGCGTACAGTTGCCAGGCGCTGAACAGCAGGCGACCCACCGCGTCGTAGCGACCAAACCGTGGCTGCGGATGGCGGATGCGCAGCCATGCCCAGACACACACGATCGAGCCCATGAGGTTGGCCATCAACATGTGCACCGGCCCGAACCTCGGCAGCTCACCGGACAGCCCTAGAAAAGCATGCAGCTCGCCTAGCCACCCATGCAGAAGAACGAATGTCCAGGGCGTGGCGAAACCGAGCGTAATCAGCAGATCGTAATAGCCACTGAGCCGGACCAGTTTGCGGTATTGGCGCTTGCTCCACATCGTAGGGGACCTCCTTCATCTAAAGAAGGCCCCAGGCTAAAGCCTGGAGTATGCTCCAGGGTCAAGCCCCTCCAGAAGGAAATTGCCGTGCGAATTGGTCGACTTGCTGCCTGCTGCGAAGTCAGCCGTGACACCTTGCGTTTCTATGAGGCGCGGGGCCTGATCCAGTCCCGGCGGTCAGCCAACGGTTACCGGGATTACCGCGATGACACCGTGCACTTGGTGGCTTTTATTCGCACTGCACAGCAGCTCGGGTTCAGCCTCAATGAAATCGGCAACAACGTGCAACAGTTGTGGAAGGCGGCTGACCCTGGCCACGCGGTTGAATTGCTGTTGCGCGACAAACTGGCGCTGATCGAACAGCGCATGGCCGACTTGCAGGCTCTGCGCACCGCGCTCCTGCAACGCCTCGACCTGGCCTGCCCGCTACGTCCCGACCTGGAGGGCGCTAGCGCAGGTCTTTGCTAACCCGCTCCACGGCGCTCACCACCCGCTTGGCACCTTCCTGGATGCCGCTGATCACATCCCCGGCATGGTCGGCCAGCTGCAACCCGTTGGCCGCCTCGGCACGGCTGCTTTGCACTTCCCCAACGGCCTGGGTCACCAGCGCCTGATTGCGCGCTACCACCGCATCGATTTCTGCCGTGGCTGCGCTGGTCCGGCCGGCCAGCTTGCGCACCTCGTCGGCGACCACCGCAAAGCCGCGGCCCTGATCGCCGGCTCGAGCCGCCTCGATGGCGGCGTTGAGCGCCAGCAAGTTGGTCTGCGAGGCAATGGCGCCAATGGTCTGGACGATGGCGCTGATCACCGTCGACTGCTGGCCGAGGGCGCTGATGGTATCGCCCGCCGACTGCAGTTGCCGCGCCACGCCCTGCATGGACTGCCCCACCTCCTGCATGACCACCACACCTTCGCTGGCGCTGCCATCGGTGCGCAGCGACACCTCAAGCGCCACCTGTGCCGCTTGCTTGACGGCCTCTTCTCGCTGCACTTGATCGGTGACCAGGGATGCGAACTTGACCACCCTTGTCAGTTTTCCGTTGGCATCGCTGACCGGGTTGTAGCTGGCTTCGAGCCAGACCTCGTGCCCGTTGCGGTCCAATCGCCTGAAGCGCCCGGTCACGTAGCGACCGGCATTGAGCGTGCGCCAGAAGTTGCTGTATGCCTCGCCCTTCACCTCTTCTGGGCTGCAGAACATTCGGTGATGCTGCCCCACCACTTCGTCCAGGCGATAGCCCAGTGCGGTGAGAAAATTGGGGTTGGCTGACAGTACCTTGCCGTCAAGGTCGAACTGAATGATCGCGCTGGAGCGCAACAGGGCGTCGAGCAGCGCCTGGCTTTCCTGCGCGGGCGCCGCCAGCCACCGCTCGAGCGGCTGCCCTATCACCGCATCGGGCGTGACGCCGAGGGCAGTGGCGAAGGCCGGGCTGCATTCAAGTGCGCGACGTTGCGCGTCAAGACGCAGGAAAGCGCCGCTTTCCAAGGCTTCCAGGCGCTGGCGAAGCGCAGCCAGTTCGGTTTCGCGGGCGGCCAAGGTAGCTTTGAGTTGCCGATTGAACATGGAATTCACCTGAGGGCGGAGTGCGACAGCATCAGAATCTGGTTACTGACCAGTGCATGGAGGATCAATCAAACCTGTACAAGCCTAGACCGCGGTCCAACAATGATCACGGCTTGGCCATCATCTCCCTGATGCCGTTTCGACCCAGCCATCCGGCAGTTGTTCCGATAGAGCATAGCAATAGTGGTGATTAAATACGCAAAACGCTCAGGGCCACTTGATATCAGTCAGCCATTAGATTTTTTGTACAAAAAATAATAGCTGTACAGGGAAAAATTGCTGTACCCAATCCTGTGCAAGCTCCAACGTCTGACGCTGGCATTATCAGAAAAATTGAAAACAATCGTCTTTCTTCGTCAGCAGAAACGCGGATAAATGACGCCAGTCTCCCTTACCACTGCCGGTACGATTTCATGCACACGTCCTTCCATGACGCAGTCACCGCCCTACACCAAATCGCAGAACGCGTGAGCCTCCCCGCGCCCTGCCTGCCGCTGCATCATGCGTTGGCTGTGTTATCGGAACACTACGGTTTGACGGGGACGGTAAGGCCGCTGGGAAGTCAGCAGGATCTGAATGTGCTTCTGGACACGGGTCGCGCGCAGTACGTGCTCAAGGCGTGCCATGCCAGCTACGGCGAGCACGAGTTGCATGCCCAACACGCAGCCCTGGGCTTCCTGCGCGACCAGGGCCTGCCGGTTCCCGCGGTGCTTACCGCCAAAAATGGGACCACCTTGCTGACACTGGACATCGACGGCCAACCCCTGCGTGTGCGAGTGCTTGAGTACTTGCAAGGGCAGCCCCTGACCCGAGTCAGTTGGTTACCCACCCCTGTCACGACGGCCATGGGCGATTTGTGTGCCCGGCTCGACAGCGCGCTGGCGGATTTCGACCATCCGGGGCTTGAGCGCACCCTGCAATGGGACCCTAGGCACGCGCCGGCGTTAATCGACCGTCTGCTGCCCCAGGTAGATGACGCCAGGCAACGCGAACGCCTGAGCGAGGCGGCACGAGCAGCTGCCGCGCGCCTGGCGCCCTTGCTGGACCAGCTACCTGTACAAGCCGTGCACCTGGATATCACCGATGACAACACCGTATGGGCGCGGGACGCGCAGCGCGAGTGGCAACTGCAAGGGCTGATCGATTTTGGCGATCTGGTGCGCACCTGGCGAGTCGCCGATCTGTCGGTAACCTGCGCAGCCCTGTTGCATCACGCCGAAGGCGACCCGTTCAGGGTGCTTGCAGCAGTCAGTGCCTATCAGGCGGTCAATCCGCTGACCGAGGCCGAGTTGCGAGCCTTGTGGCCCCTGGTGCTCAACCGTGCGATCGTGCTGGTACTGAGCAGCGCCCAACAACAGGCCATCGACCCTGCTAACCAGTACATCCGCGATAACGCTGCGCATGAGTGGCAGATCTTCGAGACTGCGCAGGCCACGCCCCTGGCGTTGATGGAACTCGCCATCTTGCAAGCCGCCGGGTTGGCACCATCGGCACTTGATGTCGATGATTGCGCACCGCTGCTACCCTCCTTGATCGGCAACCCTGTCGCGCGCCTGGACTTGGGCGTGCTGAGCATGCACTGCAACGCCGGCAACTGGGAAAGCCCGGGGTTCGACCAGCGCCTGCTGGCAGCCCAGGCAGCGCCGGCGTGCACACTGCATGGCCAATATCGCCTATCGCAGACGCACATCGACCGCAGCGAAGAACCCGCGACCTGTGCCTTGGGTGTAGAGCTGAAAGTGGAGCCGGGCCTGCCCGTTCAGACACCTGATGCCGGTACCTGGAAGGCTGTTGGTGAACAGGGCGGGTGCTTGCGAACAGCCTCATGGTGCTTGTGGGTGCAAGGCCTGACCCAAGCCCCTGCTGACGGTGAGCAACTGCAAAAAGGCGCTGTGCTGGGCTACAGCTGTGACAGGCTCAGCGTTCAGCTATGCCTGGACAGCAGCATCGAGCCGCCGTTCTTCGCCATGCCCTCCCAGGCTGCCGCCTGGCTGGCACTGTGCCCGTCACCTGCTGGCTTGCTGGGTTTCGACTGCAACGCCGACGCCCTGCCGGATGCCCACGCCCTGCTTGCCCGACGCGAAGCCAGCTTCGCCCGGTCGCAAAAGCACTACTACGCAGAGCCGCCGCAGATCGAACGAGGCTGGCGCAACTACCTCATCGACATGCAAGGCCGGTCGTATCTGGACATGCTCAACAACGTGGCCGTGCTTGGCCATGGCCATCCCCGCATGGCGGCCGAATCGGCCCGGCAGTGGTCACTGCTCAACACCAATTCACGCTTCCACTATGCCGCCGTCACTGAATTTTCCGAGCGCTTGCTGGACCTGGCGCCAGAGGGCTTCGACCGAGTGTTCATGGTCAACAGCGGCACCGAAGCCAACGACCTGGCCATCCGTCTGGCCTGGGCCTACAGCGGCGGGCGCGACATGCTCAGCGTGCTGGAGGCGTACCATGGCTGGTCGGTGGCGACGGATGCGATCTCGACGTCCATCGCCGACAACCCGCAGGCCCTGGAAACCCGCCCTGCGTGGGTACACCCGGTCGAGGCACCCAACACATTCCGCGGCCGTTTCAGAGGTGCGGACAGCGCTGCTGACTACCTGCGTGACGTCGATGCCCGGCTGGCCGCACTCGATGCGAGCGGACGCCAACTGGCCGGGATCATCTGCGAGCCTGTGTACGGCAATGCCGGCGGCATCGCCTTGCCGGCGGGCTACCTGCAAGCGGCCTATGCCAAGGTTCGCGCACGCGGCGGGGTATGCATCGCCGACGAAGTGCAGGTGGGCTATGGCCGTCTAGGGGAACATTTCTGGGGCTTCGAAGAGCAAGGCGTGGTGCCGGATATCATCACCATGGCCAAGGGCATGGGCAATGGCCAGCCGCTGGGAGTGGTGATCACTCGCCGCGAAATCGCCGAAGCACTGGAGGCTGAGGGATACTTCTTCTCCTCTGCCGGCGGTAGTCCGGTCAGTTGCCGCATTGGCATGGCGGTACTGGATGTATTGCAGCAGGAGGGCCTGTGGGACAACGCCCGCGAAACGGGGCGCTATTTCAAGGCCCGGCTTCAAGCGCTGGTCGACAAGCACCCATTGGCGGGCGCGGCGCATGGTTCGGGCTTTTATCTGGGGCTGGAACTGGTGCGCGACCGGGATACGCTGGAACCTGCGACCGAGGAAACCATGGTGCTGTGTGATCGTCTGCGCGAGCTGGGTATTTTCATGCAGCCGACGGGCGATTACCTGAACATCCTGAAGATCAAGCCGCCGATGTGCACCACGCCGGCGAGTGTGGATTATTTTGTCGATTGTATCGATCGGGTGCTTTCGCAGGGGGTGTGAAGCGATGGCCTGTGGGCCTGGATCGTTTGAGCTGTCCATATGAGCCCGCGGCCACGCGGGCGACTACAGGGCTAGGCGGCTGACCTGTGCCACTAGCGGGATCAATAGTCTGAATTGGACACCGGGCTATCGTGATATGTGTCCAGCCAGGTAGAGCTTCAAATGCTTGGCCAGGTGCCTTGACACTGTGCTGAGAAAACTTTCCACACAACTAAATGCGCATCCGTTTCTTCTTGTTACAACAGAATAGACACTAAAGCCTCAATAGGAATATGTTTCGGTTTATCTCATTATCTTGCATGCGCACGGGTTATTCTTTATGGTTGCTGGGCCGAGAGCGGAAGCACACAAAATATCCGGGCAGCGGAAGCACAAAGCGCGGCAATGGAACAGATCAGTCTGAATCAGTATCCTCCACCGCCAGGTGCATCACTTGACCAGAACCTCGAAGAATCCAAAGCTCAAAAAGAACACTTCAAGAATGGTGGCGACGCTTTTCTACTGAGCTGGTTTTATAAAAAAGTGCGTAATCGTGGTGATTGGGATTACAAGCAGCTGGGCCCGCAGTTAAGGGCTGCGGGGGCTGCACAGTTGGTTTCAGGCACATCGCAAGCGGATTTCGACGCTTGGTGGGCGGAGGCGCCATACGGTGACGACCCGGTAGATCAAGCGTGGATTAAAGCAGGTATTGATTATGCCAAGTCCAAAGAACACTAGGGTTTGCCTCTGGTTATTAACACTACTCTGCCTAGGTCAGATGATGTACATTTATGCATCTACTCATACCCTGCCAGATCCTGATCAGATCATTTCCGTATCCCGAGTCGGAGAGAACGGCGCCATCTATGAGATTCGGTACAGCGGTGGGGGCGCTACAGTCCCTCACGTGTACAGATACTTCGTGATGGAGGTCCAGCCCAGCAATGAAGCCGCCTTGCAAAGAAGCAAAGATTCAGTCCCTTTTTTAGTGACGAGAAGTACGGGCGCGGTCCATGAGATTGCGGAACAATCCGTAAAACTACGCACCCTAAACAAGATCTACGAATTCCACAATATGGCCTATTACAAGGCCGGCGGTCATTTGAATGAGGTGAGATTTGAACTGGATGCGCGAATGCCATAATTGAGACAATATACGCCATGCCAGTGCCGCAAAAAATCATGCCAAGCGAGAAAGAGAGATACCCATTCACTGTCAAATCCATAATTTCAACTGCCCTACCGCCTGGCATAAAGATACAGGGAAAGCCCGACCCAAAAATTCCATACAGTAAGGCTTTAGGCAATACTCGCTCGGTCGCTCCTCGGCAAGCACACTCTAGTTACTATCACAATGACGACGCAAACCCGTACCCCTGCCCGCAGGCTAACAGTTTAATTCCTGGTCATGCTTGGTCAGCTTGTTGTTACTGTTTCTGTTTCTGTTGCTGTGGCTGTTGATCTTGATCTTGATCTTGATCTTGATCTTGATCTTGATCTTGATCTTG
>CAURYQ010000062.1:0-26333 GCA_963529135.1 uncultured Pseudomonas sp.
CGAGCCCCCGCTTTATCCCGCCGCGTACCGCGTCCCCGCCCCGAGAGACCCCCGGATCGATGAAGTTTTTCGCCTTGTACTTGTCTTCGGGGCTGACCACTGTGAACAGCATTTCGCGGCCAGGCCGGACCAGCGCGTACTCACCAGCACGCCGCACCACCATCACGATGACGAACAGCGCAAAGACAGGCGACAAGGCCAGGCACACGAACCCAGCGGCCATGACCAAGGGCACGGCCACCAGCAACACCCGAACACCCAACCGCCGTGCCAGACGACCGGTCAGAAACAACTGCGTGAGGATGGCCAGCGCTTGCACGACGGCATCGATTGCGCCGAACACCTGGGTCTGGCGGGCACGATCCGAAAAGGTTTCACTGACGATGCGCGCCTGCTCGAAGTAAAGAAACGTGCTCACGCTCGCCAGCAGCACGACGAACACGGCAATACCCATCAGGTACGGCGTACGCAATACCGCCGCAGCACCTGAAAACGGATTGCCGCCCAAGGGTCGGCCCACGGCACAAGCGACAGCGGCCGGGAGTGGGTTGTTCGTGCGCCAGCGCTGCAGCGTCAAGGCGGCGATGACGCTTGCCAGCAGCAACATGGCAGCGAGCGTCAGCAAACCGGAGTGGCCCAGTGGCACAACCAGCAGCGCGCCCAATAGGGGGCCAATAAGCCCGCCAAGGCTGGCCCCTGCAGCCAGCACACCGAACAGCCGTTTGCCTTGCTCGGTGCTGAACAGGTCGGCGAGTACGCTCCAGGCCAGCGAGATGCTCAGCAGGTTGAAGACCGACAGCCAGATATAGAACGCACGGGCAATCCAAGGTCCATCCGGATGGCGGGCCAGCAGCGCCGCGAAGACGAGCAGATTGCAGATGAAGAAGCCGTAGGTCCAGGGCAGTATGTGCTTGCGGCGGACGTGGGAGGCCAACCACCCGAACACGGGCAGGCATACCAGGGTCGCGATGAACGTGCCGGTGAACAGCCATTGCAGGTTGTCGACACCACCTGCCACGCCCATGGTCTCGCGCACGGGCCGAAGCATGAAATAACCGGTGAACAAGAGAAAGAACAGCAGCAGGCCGGCCAGCACGGCCGGGGCCTCACCGTCCTTTATGTCCAGCATCAGGTGCAGACGCTGACGCCACCTGAGCATGGTGTCAGGCGAACTGTTCGATCAGCGCTTGCTGCTGCGCCTGGTCGAGCAATGGGCCTTGCCCCGCCTTGAGCTGATCGAGCTGACGATCCAAGCGGCCGGTGGCAGGTATCACGGCGGTGACCGCCGGGTGACTGATGGCAAACTTCAGAAACAGCTGCGCCCAGCTGCCGATACCCTGCGCCTGCGCCCATTCAGGTAGCGGGCGGTTCTTGACCGTCGCGAACAGACGACCGTCATCGAAGGCCCGGTTGATCAGCACCGCCACACCCTTGTCTCGACACAGAGGCAGCAGCTCACGGGCAGCCTCTGGGGCATTGACCGCATAGTTGATCTGGATGAAGTCCAAGGCTTGGCTGCGCACGATCGCGGCCACCTCGTCGTGTCCGGCGTTCAGGTAATGGGTAATGCCCACATAGCGCGTCTTGCCCTGTTGTTTCAGTTCACGTGCATAGGGCAACTGATGCTGCCAGTCGCGCAGGTTGTGCACCTGCAGCAGGTCTACCTTGTCCGTGCGCAAGCTGCGCAGCGTACCCGCCCACTGGGCCTGGGCATCGGCACGGCTGTTGGCCGCGATCTTGGTGGCGATGAAGCACTGACGGTGCCATCCGCCTTCTTCGAGCAACTGCCCAAGAATCCCGTCGGCGCCACCGTAGTTGGGCGACGTGTCAATGACCCGTCCCCCACCCTTGAAGAAGGCCTGCAGCACCTGAGCCAGTTGCTGGTAGGCAGCCGAGCCGGCCTCGACTTCAAAGCTGCCCGAAGTCCCGGCACCGATTACCGGCAATGCCTCGCCGGTGGACGGAATCGATCGGGACAGCATGCCTTCGGGGGCAGCTGCATTGAGCCAGGGGCTGGCGGTCAGCAAGCCGATCGCGGCGCTTGCGCGTAGGACATCCCGACGTCCATACATAGGAAATCTCCCCGACTACAGCGGAAATAACCAATGCTAGTCGGTGGAGCCTGTCTCGCGTTGTTCTTGTGTATCTGGATGTAAAAAGCTTCAGGCTTGCAGTAGCAGGCACAGATCCACACGGCCATCGGCCATCGGTGGGCACCAGTAGTAGCCTCCGGTCAGCGGACGCGTGAACTGGTAAAGGGCGTCGATCACACCGTCTTCAAGCCCACTCATGCGCCGCAACTGCACCTCGAACGAGGCGAAAGACGTGCCCAGCGCCACGAAAGCCAGGCCTGCACCGCGGGTATCTGCCCACGAAACCGAGCGCCGCACCATGAACGCTTCAGGGGCGTAGCTTTCCTGGGCGGTACGCTTCACATGCGCCGACTCAGGGGCATCTTCAAGCTCTTCGTTATCGCTCAGGCGACGGCCGATGATGTTGTCCTGCACCGCTTGGGGCAGCGACTTGAAATACTGCATATCGTGCTTCCACAACTGAAAAGCAGCGAAGCTCGAACCGAGCAGGCCTGGCTCGCCTTCATTCAGGATGGCGGCCTCGATAGCATCGTCGCCACTGGGGTTTTCGGTACCGTCCTCGTAACCGGTCAGGTCCCGACCGCCCTGGTGGAGGAAACCATCTACCTGATCGACCAACGTGAAAGCCGGGCGCAACAGCTGTTCCAGTGCCTGTGCCTGCAGGTAGAGATCGCCGCGTTCATCACCGCGCAACCACAACCACAGCGCATGTTGGGTGCTGGGGTTCTCGACCGCAGCGTCGAGCAAGGGAAACGGGGCCAGGCCTTCGATCTGGGCGTTCAGGGCCTTTGCCAACGGCGCGCCTACACCCAGCGTCAGGCGAACACCGTCGATGTGGGCAATGAGGGCGTCCAGAACTGCTGGCGCGGCCTCGGCCGACTCGACGCAGAAGAAGAGGTGGCGGGCGTGCACCGGCACGGGCGTGGCAAGCAAGCCTGGCTGAAACGACATGAGGTGGGAGTCCTGGGCTTAAAAGCGCGCATGCTACTGCGCAGACCGAGGCAGTGCAACGAGTACCCCGCCTGGGAGCTTCCTCGCTTGCACGCAACAATCAGTTACTAAGGCTGGCACTTTGCAATCGGCGCGAGAAGTTACCCGCCCTACACTCATGGGCACCCTAACAAGAGATGCCACCATGACCGCCTCCCCTCTGTTGACCGCTTTTCTCCCGCTGGCCTTGGGCATCATCATGCTGGGGCTGGGCTTGTCCTTGACGGTGGCCGACTTCGCGCACGTGGTGAAGTACCCCAAACCGGTGATCATCGGGTTGGTCTGCCAGATAATCCTGTTGCCGCTAGCCTGCTTCCTGATCGCCAATGGCTTTGGTCTGGAGGCTGCGTTGGCAGTGGGGCTGATGTTGCTCGCGGCCTCGCCAGGCGGCACTACGGCCAATTTATTCAGTCATCTGGCCCATGGCGACGTGGCGCTCAATATCACGCTCACTGCGGTCAACTCTCTGATCGCCATTCTTACCATGCCACTGCTGGTGAACCTGTCGTTGGCCTGGTTCATGGCCTCGGATCAAGCCATCCCCCTGCAATTTGGCAAAGTGATGCAGGTGTTCGCCATCGTGCTGCTGCCGGTCGCGCTGGGCATGCTGATTCGCCATGCTGCCCCAACGTTCGCCGCGCGCATGGAGAAGCCCATGAAGATCGTCGCGGCCGCATTCTTGGCCTTTACCATCGTGCTGGCATTGTCCAAGGACTGGCAGACCGTGGTCCAGTACGCCCCGATCGTCGGCATGGCAGCGTTGGTGTTCAACCTGCTCAGCCTGGCAGTGGGCTATTGGGTGCCACGGCTATTGCGCATCCCAAAACGCCAGGCAATCGCCATCGGCATGGAAATCGGCATTCATAACGGGACCCTGGCCATCGCCCTGGCGCTGAGCCCGTCCCTGCTCAACAACGCCACCATGGCGGTACCGGCAGCGTTGTACAGCCTGATCATGTTCTTCACGGCCGCAGGGTTTGGTTGGTGGGTCAGTCGCGGCTTTAGGGCCGTCGGCCCAGCGGGCGATCCGGTCAAGCAGGGCCAATAGGTGCTGTGATGTATCAGCGACCGGCTTGCCTGTTGCGCCGCAACTGGCCGATCAGCCGCTTGAGCGGGGGCGCGTAGAAAAAACCGAAGGATACGCTGCCTTCGCGCCCCTTGACCGCGTGGTGCAACCGATGGGCCCGGTGCAAGCGGGTGAGATACCGACCGACAGGGCGCAGCCTGCGGGGCCAATGCCGGTGGAAAAAGCCGTCATGGGCGATGACGTAAAGCGCCCCGTACGCGGCCACGCCTCCACCGACCCACTGCAACGGCGCATGCCCACATTTACCCAACCCCACCAGCGCCACCGAGATCAGTGCCAGTGCCACCAGGTACACATCGTTGGTCTCCAGGATGCCCAGGTGGGGCTCGTGATGCGACCGATGCAGCCACCAGCCCCAACCATGCATGATGTACTTGTGCGCCAGCGTGCCGACCCCCTCCATGGCCCCCAGCGTGCCGAGCAGGACGAAGATATTGAACAGCATGTATCAGCCCGCGACGATCCAGGAAAGGCAAAAGGTTAACCACTGGTGGCGGATTTTTCCATCGCGGCTGCCGATCTGTCTGGGGTTTGCGGATGAAGCCATTGTCATGTTTTTACCCTTGACCTGATGGAAAGTGGGGCTTATCGTCCGCGCCGCACTTTTGCATACATCAACGGGAGCCCTGCATTGGACACTAGCCCCAGTCGCTTGCGACAGGCCCACGCGGCACGCTAGTCCGGCAGCCTCACCCGCTGCCCGGCTGGCACGCCGAGGTAGCGAATGCACAGCATCGCCCCTTCCCTCCCCTGTGGTCCTTTCGCATCTCTGGTTTTTTCTACCGCGCCATACCGAATGATGGCGTTCGAGCGGGCGTGGGCCCGTGGAAGAGGTTTGCTATGGATTGGAATGTATTTTTGCTGCGTGTCAGCACCGCTTTGCTGCTAGGGGCCCTGATCGGCGCCGAGCGCCAATTGCGCCAGCGCCTGACCGGGCTTCGCACCAACGGCCTGGTCAGCACCGGGGCGTGCCTGTTCGTACTGATGACCCAGGCAGTGCCAGGCATGGCACCTACCGATGCCTCGCGCATTGCTGCCTACGTGGTGTCGGGCATCGGTTTTCTGGGCGGCGGCGTGATCATGCGTGACGGCTTCAACGTGCGTGGTCTGAACACTGCCGCGACACTGTGGTGCACGGCCGCCATTGGCGTGCTATGCAGCCTCGGCCTACTGCTGGAAGCGACGTTGGGCACCGTGGTGGTGTTGTGCGCCAACATCCTGCTGCGTGACATCGCCCAGCGCCTGGACCGCCAGGAAGTGGTACCCGCTACGGAGGTGGAGCAGCATTTCGAGGTGCGTATCGTTTGCCGAGCGCAGGATGAAATTCAAGTACGCAGCCTGATGCTGCATAGCCTTGGCGAGCCTGAGCTGCGGCTGCAATCGCTGCACAGCGAAGACTTGGCCGACCCAGCCCGGCTGGAAGTACGCGCCGAGTTGCTGGGCACCTCCCAGGCGCCCGCCCAACTGGAGCGGCTGGTGAGCCGGGTAAGCCTTGAAAAAGGGGTCAGCTCGGTGCGTTGGCAGCTTCAGGCCTGAAGGCAATGGCCGCCCGGTCTAAGCGTGGCTGTCTGGAGCGCCCGGTGTTTGCGTGGCACGCGCAACGGCATAGCGGTCTCGACCTTGGCGCTTGGCTTCATAAAGCGCGGCATCAGCCGCTTCCAGCAGCTGTTGCGGGCTCTGTTCACAGCGCGAGGGCACTGCCACGGCGATACCCGCACTGAAAGAAACGATGCCCAAAGGGCTGCCCGCATGAGCCAGCATCTCTCTGCGCAGGGCTTGCTGCAGCGTCTCGACGAGCACCAGCGCACCTTGAGCGTCTGTGTCGGGCAGCAGCAAGGTGAATTCCTCGCCGCCGTAGCGCACCGCCAGGTCGGCTGGGCGCTGGGCGGCCTGGCGCAACAGTTCGGCAAAGCGTTGCAGGCACCGGTCGCCTGCGGCGTGCCCGTAGCGGTCGTTGTACGCCTTGAAATGATCCAGGTCGAGCATCACCACGGCTACGGGGTATGCCTGCCGGCGCGCCCTGCGCAGTTCGGCCTCGAATACGGCGTCCAGCCTGCGACGGTTGCCCAGCCCTGTAAGGCTGTCGGTCAAGGCCAGGGTCTCGAGCGTCTGATGTGCCTGGTGCAAGGCACGCTCGATCACGATGCGTTCGCGCACTTGGCGCAAGACCACCCAACCAAACAAGGCCAGGACCATGACCAGTACGAGGAGCACCACCAGCGACTTGATCGCGTCCTGGCGCCATGGCGCGATGATCGACTCACGCGACAGGCCCGCTTCTACCACCAATGGGTAGCTGGTCAGGGCCCGGTACGCATACAGGCGCGGTGTGCCATCGACGACTGCCACGGCTTCGACCAGCCCTTGCGGTGCATAAGGCAGGTGATGCTTGAAGATTTCGCTGTTGGCCAGATTACGCTCAAGCAGCGGCTCGACGAAAGGCCGCCTCACCAGGATGGTGCCATCGCGCTTGGCCAACACCAGTGCACCCCGTTCGTCGATCTTGAACTCCCCGTAATAACGGACGAACCAGTCGACCTTGATGGTGCCCAGCAGCACACCGGCGAATCGGCCATCCGGGTAATTGAGGCGCCTGGAAATCGGCACGATCAAATCGCCCGTCGAGCGGCTGCGCACCACTGCACCGATGCGGATCGAACTGTCGGGATGCTGACGGTGATAGATGAAGTAATCGCGGTCGCCGTTGTTGGCAGCCGGCGGTGTTGCAGACCGGTCCGTAACCAGCCAGCGACCATCGCTGTCGTAGATGAACAGCCCATGAAGCTGGGGAATGATGCGTACTTGTTGGCTCAGAAGCGCATGCAGGCGCTTGCGGTCAAGCTGATCGATCCCATCGCCTTCCACCCGCTCGGCCAACGCCGCACTGATCGAGTCGACCTGGCGGATCGCATCCTCGGCATGCTGTGCGGTGGC
This sequence comes from uncultured Pseudomonas sp., assembly GCA_963529135.1. GTDB lineage: Bacteria > Pseudomonadota > Gammaproteobacteria > Pseudomonadales > Pseudomonadaceae > Aquipseudomonas. Next base: position 7,105 of record CAURYQ010000062.1, read on the forward strand.
TTGGGCCAGGTTGGTGACCATGTTCGCGGCGTTGCTGAAGGCGTCGCGGTAATCACGCCAAATCCGCCACACCTCAACCGCCGCGAAAGTCGTCATGACGACCAGCATGAACGCCAGCACCAGGCGAAACAGAGCCACTGCTCGCCCTTGACCCGCCAGCGCAAGGGCCTTTTCTTCGTCGGTCTGCCGGGCGCTTCGCATGCACGTCCCCTGCACGGTCTTCGTCAACGTTGTTGACCCCTGCCAACGCCTGATGATGCAAAAAAGATGAAACCTTTGGCCCACACGCACCCTCAACAGTACGCGACACTGATGTCGCGCCATCGTTTAAGGAGTGAAACATGAGCAATCTCTTCATCAAGCGCGTAGGCCTGTCCATGGTGCTGGGCATGGCTTCGGTTCACGCTTTTGCTGCCAGCTCGGACGACTTCGTAGACGCGGCTACCGAAGGCGGCATCGCAGAGATCGTGACCGGCAAGCTCGCCCTGGAAAAGAGCCAGAACGCCGAGATCAAGACTTTCGCACAGCACATGATCACCGATCACACCAAAGCCAACCAGGAACTGGCGGAGATCGCCAAGAAGCTGGACATCTCGGTACCTGACGACGCGGCCATCACCGACAAGGTGAAGAAAGTGATTCTGGAATGGCGTGACGAGTCCTTCGACAAGTCGTACGTGAACAACCAGGTCGACGCGCACGAGAAGACCGTCGAACTGTTCAAGAAAGAAGCCGCCTCTTCCGACAAGGCTGAGCTCAAGGCCTTCGCTGCCAAGACCCTGCCAACCCTTGAAAAGCACCTGGAAGAAGCCAAGGCACTGCAAACCCAGCATGGCAAGTGAGGCAAGCATGAGTAACGACGCACTTAAAAGCGAAGTCCTGACCCGACTGCATCATGCTCACCCTCATGGGCTGGGCAAGGAGCTGCTGGACAACTACCGCGGTGAGAAGGCAGTGGCCGGCATGCTGAAAGCGCTGCAGGACGATGGCCTGATCCACGATGGCAGCGTGAGTGTGGATGCTGATCATGAAATGACGCTCAACTACCCTATCAAGCTCTCCGCCAAAGGTGTCGAGGCGGCCAAGCAGGCTGAAGCGGCGAAACAGGCGCAAGCCTGACCCTGGCTTGCCATTGCCGCACGTTGCCTGACGGGCATGTCCGGTGCTGATAAGGCGTATCAACTAAAAGGCCCTGATCCAATCGATCAGGGCCTTTTGCTTAGCTCGTCTTTTCCACATCCCTGGGCGGTTTGGCGGGGCCCTGCGGATCGACCTGAGGATCGTCCAGGTCCGGGGAATCCGGATCGAAACCAAGATCATCCGGCTTGTCGGCATCTTCGGTCGAGTGCGGGCCGTTCTGCGTGCCGTGGGTTGTTCCTCTCTCGCTCATGCTGTCTTCTCCAAATGGCTGTCTAGTGAAGAAAGCCTGGGGGCTGGAAAGTTTTATTAATCTTCGGCATCGGCAAGTCGTTCTTCGCAGCGGCTCAGCGATGCCTGCTTTTCAGCCAGTTCCTGCTTGAGCGCTTCAAGCCTTTTCGCCTGGTCGCGGCACAGCGCCTTGCTGTCCTCGAGCGTTTTGGCATAGCCGTCCAGTTGGCGCCGCAGCTCATCGCTGCCGCCCTGCGCTTGCGCCAGCATGGTACGCAGGCCCTGAATCTGGGCGTCGCGCTGTTCCAGTACCTGCTCCTGGGCACGCCGCTCGCTGCTGGCCTGTCGGTTTTCCCCTAGCAGACGTTCGTTGTCACGGTGCAAGCGCGTGAGCTCGTCCTGCTTGACGATCATGGCCTGCTGCAACTGCCTGACTTCGACCTGCATCTGCTGCACCTGAGCCTCGTGGCGGCGCTGCTCATGCTCGCGCTGCTCCCGGCTGGCCGTGCGGTAGTGCTCAAGGGCGTCGCGCGCGTGCCGGTGCTTGTCTTCAAGCGACTTGACCTGCTCGTCCTTGTCCGCCAAGCGCACCTGCAGTTCTCCCAGGGCCTGGTTCAGGCTGGCGCTGCGCAATTGCTCGGCCTGAAGGGTGCTGAGTGTGCTGTGCAGTTTTTCTGATTCGGCGCGCAGGGCGGCAGCGTCGATTTCGTGTTGTTGCTCGGCCGTCGAGAGGGCTTGCCGGGCCTGCGTCAACGCCAATTCCAAAGACTCGCGCTGCTGGGTGAACACGCTTTCGGCGCGTTCGATGACCAGATCGGCCTCGTCCTGCAATTGCGTCGCCAACTGCCCGACCAACCGGCTCAGCACCTCACTGATGGGCGCCCCGCCCTCCGATGCCATGGGCTGCTGGCCATTGAGCTCCTTGAGGTAGCGATGAATGGTGGTTTTGGAGCCGGTGTTGCCCAGCTCGATCCGAATGGCATCGATGCTGGGGTTCTCACCCCGTGCAATCAAGGCCTGCCGCGCTTGCTGCACCACCACCTTGTTGATACCGCCACGTGCCATGGGAGCTCCTACGTTGGGCGCTCATAGCCATATGACTGGAATTTTAGAAATCAAAGGGCGAAGGGCGTACGTTCGCTTGGCACAGCTATGAGCTCGGCCGTGGCAGTTTCCCTGCTGCCGGACATTGATAGGAGATCCTGGTGATTGACGCATCCCTCAACCTCTAGCGGCGCTGGACCCGTAATACCCTAAGCCTCACCCATTGGCGTGGCGGCGGGAAACGTCAGTGAGGACGCGTCGTCGGGGTCAGGTCAAAGTGAGAGAGGGAGACCTGTTCCTGCTGAATCGGCGCAACAGGTCTGGCGGGGAGATATCCCGGAGGTAATGCAGGCTGCTCGTTTCGCAGGTCAGGGACGGATGGCCATCGCAGATGATGCAGGGGGGCTTTCGAGATAATTTATTTGGGCACATGGCAAAGGGTTTGCCAGCATCGAGGAAGGAAAAGCAGCCGCGCCGAAGTTCGCTCACGCTGTGCTGCCTCATATGCGCTCAGAAAAAAAGGAGGCCTAACGAACCTGCCGATGACGCTCCAGACTGCAGTCGCGGTGGCCTAACAAGGAAAAATGCACATGTTATACGACGCCAACGGGATACCGTTGCGCTTCCTTCTCTCTGGCGGTCAAGCCAGTGACATCAGCTACGCCCAACCACTGCTGGACGAAGTCAGCATTTCATCAGCCCAGCGTGGCCGACCGCGCAAACGCTGGATATGGTTGATTGCCGACAAGGGCTACGACGCCGAAGCACTAAGCCGCTATTGCGACTAATATCGGATGCAGCCCGTCATTCCGAACACTCGATGAAGCGCAAACCCAAACCCGGCTTACTCAGACTTTTTGATCGGTTCAAATACCGACAGCGCAGCATTATCGAACGCATGTTTGGCTAGCTGAGAGAAGCGTCGCATCGTGGCACGCTTCCAAAAGCTCGTGAAAAGCTAGGCCGCTTTGATCTCCCTGGCTTGTTCCATGCGGTTTTGCGACTTCTCTTTTCGTACAGAGCCTAGGGCACTCAATGTTTGCTCATCGCAAGACGAGTAGCGAAGGCCACAAAGATCACACCCGTCGTACGGTCCATCCACCGTATCACCTGCTCTTTTCGCAATACCGTCGCCAGTGACTGGGTCGTACCGATCAAGACCATCGACCACAGCAAACCCAGCAGCACATGAATACCGACCAGGCCGAATGTCCAGGTAATCAGTGATTGGCCTTGCGGAATAAATTGGGGCAGGAATGAAACATAGAAAATCCCGATTTTCGGATTCAATAGGTTCCCCATCATTCCCTTCACGAACCAGTTTGAGGACGCCTTCGTCTCAGGCTCGGCTGCGGCCAGCGAACGGCGGGGGCGTATGAGCATGTTGAAACCAAGGTAAGCCAGATAGGCAGCCCCACAGTACTTCAGCAGGTTGTAAGCCAGTTCGGAGACTGCGATCAATGCGCCCAAGCCAAAAGCGACCGCAGCGCCCCATAGCATGCACCCTGCGTTGATACCCAGGGCGGCACGAAGCGCCTGCGACCTGCCTTCGACCGCGGCGGTTCGCAAGATCAGTGCTGTATCCAGGCCGGGCGTCACAGTGAGAACGGTTGCCGCCAAGGTAAATGCCAGCAAATTATCGGTTACAGACATCAAGAGAACCCATCACGTTGATTGACTGCGCCAAAGGCGCGCTGGAAAGTGGGCACGTCACTTTACTGAAAGCATTGCTCGAACTTAGCACTCGGCATATCAGGGCCGCCCGCAAGCTACTGCGCGATAGCGGCCATGTGAGTTACCCACCAATACTCTGCGCTTCGATGAGAGCGGGTCAGTGCCGGCCCAATGTACCGGCCCAAATCTAAAAGTCCACCTTCCCTCTCCCCGCCTTGATCCCGCTGCGCCTAGCCTTGCCTTCCAGCCGGCGCGTCTTGGAGCCAAGTGTCGGCTTGGTCGGTCGACGCTTCTTTTCGACCTTGCCCGCACTTGCGATCAATTCGGCAAGACGCGCCAACGCGTCAGCTCGGTTCTGCTCTTGGGTCCGGTATTGCTGGCCTTTGATGATCAGCACACCGTCACTGGTGATCCGGCTGTCCCGCAATGCCAGCAGACGCTCCTTGTAAAATTCGGGCAATGAAGACGCCGGAATGTCGAACCGCAGGTGTACGGCACTCGACACCTTGTTGACATTCTGGCCGCCCGCGCCTTGCGCGCGGACGTAGGTCAGTTCAATTTCGGCATCCGGTAAATGGACGGTGTTGGAGATTGTCAGCATGACGAGGCCCTTATGATCGACTGCATATTACAGCGTTGGCCGCATGCTCACAGAACGGCACATAACGATTGGAGGAATGATCTCGGCGAAAGGTCAACCTGTAAGCGCTTAGCCTCCCGGGCCACGACCGAGAAGCCGTTACCATTCATCCCTAGGCTTGGCGCTGACGTCTCAGGCACCCAGCCCTGCTGTTTTCATCAAGCCCAGGTCTCATGCAAATGCCGCCACTTGACCTGATCCTCCACCTGCAAAAGCAAGGCGGTCGATACACGCACTGTCTCATCACTGCCATTTACACAGTGTATTTCCCGATACCTGACCATGGCACCTTCCGCCCACTGATGCAGCGTCTCCAACTCCCTGAGCTCAATGACCAGCCCCGGCTGACTGCCCGCTTTGTGCTCGAACAGCTGCTCCACAGCCTGCAGATCAACCTGCTGGCCACTCGGTGCAACCATCGTAAACTCCGGTTGAAAGCGTTCGACCATTGCCTCGACGGCGCCCTCGCCTCGGGCAAACCAGGCTTCGATGAGAGCGTGCAGATCGATGACTTCTTGAAGGTACTTATCCATGCAGGGCTATCCTCAACAAAAGTTCATGGTGACTTGCCAGTGCACCCGGCATCACCGCAAGCCGAAGCCCATCCGCTTCAACTCATCGAGCAGCGCTTCGCGCCCATGCAAGCTGGCGACGCTACGCAGCCTGCTGACGACCTGCTCCGACCAACCAGAGGCCTTCATGCCCTCGCGTTGATAGAACGCCCCGAGGCGCTCGTCGTAGCGTGACAGCAGCCCGTCCTCCTCAGCAGCACAATAGGTCTCGTGATGGAGCACAACCTGCTGCGGTAGCCGTGGCTTGACCTTGGCGGGCCGATCGGAAGCGGGATAGCCGACACACAGGCCAAAGACGGGATAGACGTGGGAAGGCAGGCCCAGCTCAGCGGCAACGCCTTCGATGTCGTTACGGATACCGCCGATATAAACACTGCCCAGCCCCAGCGATTCCAGGGCCACGACCGCATTCTGCGCCGCCAAGGCTGCATCGATGGTGCCCAGCAAGAGGCTTTCGAGGTAAGGCAGCGCCTCGAGCTCCACCCCCTGCCGCTCGCCGATACGCGCGACCCGTGACAGGTCTGCCAGCCAGACCAGAAAAAGCGGGGCCTGGTGGATGTAGGCCTGGTTGCCCGCCAGGGCAGACAGCCGTTGCTTGCGACCGGGATCCTGGACAGCTACCACGCTCCATACCTGAAGATTGGAAGACGTGGAGGCGGACTGGGCGGCAGCGATCAAGGTGTCCAAGGTGCCGTCAGGCAGTGGTTGATCAGCAAATGCCCGTACACTCCGGTGGTCGAGCAGTTGCTCGATCACTGCATTGCATTGGGTGAGCGGCGAGATGTCCTCCGTACCGTAGCGGGCGACGAGTTTCGAGCGGGTATCGGCTGCCATGTCAGTCCTCCAAAAAGATAGGAGGCTATCAAAAAAACGAGCCGTGGCACACGGTGGCGTCGGCGAGGCTGAGAATCAAAGCGGGCTCGGCTAAGCTGGGCCGACTGGCCTTCAGCTCGACATCGGCGGACGATCATCATGGCGACACCCTTCCTCACCTCTAGAGAGGTCTACCAGATCCTGCGGGACATTGCCCTCGGGGTGCGGATCCTTCTTCCTGTAAACGAGCCTGGAGGGGCGTCAATGGCGGGCGGGTCGATAACCGTGGAGGCCGACGGCTGGCTGCTCACGTTTTGCGCCGACCACGGCGTGCTCGATCACTGCATCAGCTGCTCCAGCCCTGAAGGCCGTGCCTACCGGTTCAATACCGGCCAACCCTACGGCAGCAACCCGGTGGCCTTGATGAGTACCTGGGAGCATGCACAGTTGCAGCGGCTGCTGGGCGAGGTTTAAGCGTTGAGCTCGTTCCTGGAGCAACGTCCAAGGCTAAGACAACGCCAGTCAGAAAACCTACCAAGCAGCGCCGGGCGGAACCCGCTGCGGCGTCATTGGTCTGGCGCATGCGCGGTACTCCCCGCCGGCTCGCTGAAATCCCGCTCCAGCATTCGCAAGGGCTATCAGAAACTGTAATCAGCCGTGACGAAGAACGACCGCGGCTGACCCAGGTACCACTGGCGGCCGTTGTTGCCCGTGGTCGTGGCGTACTGGCGGTCGAACAGGTTGTTCAACTGCAAGCCCAGGGTCAGATCAGGCTGCACATGCCAATCGAGGTTGGCATCGACCACCGTATAACTGGGTACCTCGACGGTGTTGGCGTTGTCGCCATAGCGGCTGTCCACATAGCGCACTCCCGCGCCGACGCTGAACTGACGGTCGAAGTCCTTGCTCAGCCACAGATTCGCGGAGCGGCGCGGTACATCCACTGGGCGATTGCCGCTGTAGTTGGTATCGCCACTGGCGAATGTGTCGTACTTGGCGCGTACCCAGGCGGCGTTGGCCGACAACTGCAGGTCGAGCGGCAGCTGCAGCGCCAGGCTTGCCTCGATGCCGTCCGATGATTGCTGCCCCACCTGTTGCTGGAGGGTGGGGTTCAGGGGATCGGTGCTGAGCAGGTTCTTCTTGACGATGTGGTACGCCGCCAGGGTCCACTCGCCCCGGCCGTCGGGCAGCACCTGCTTGATGCCCGCTTCGGTTTGCCTGGCGCGGCTCAGGTCCCAACTTTGCTGGGCAGCACTCAGCGTCAGCAGGTCGCTCACCCCATCGGTGCTGGTCGCGTACTGCGTGTAGAGCGAAAGCTCTTCGGTCAAGGCGAAGACCAGGCCGGCACGCCAGTTGTCGCCAGTCAGGCTGCGGTCGGTGCGTGAATCTGCATCCAGGTCCACACGGTTCAAATGCACTTGATCACGGCGCACACCAGTGACCAGCGCCAGGCGCTCGGTGAGTTGCGTGCGGTTTTCCGCGAACAGCGAGAACTGACGGGCCTGGTTGGCCTCGCGCGAGCGGTACCGGTCGGTACTTGCATACTGGCCACCGCCTGAACCTGACAACGGGACGGTATCGCTGTGTGTATTGTCGAAATCATGCTTGCGCACGAAACGAATCGAATTGTAATCAGCGCCCACGACCGTTTGGCTGTCGAGCCCCAACACCGAATGCTGGAGGGTGAAGGACTGGCGATCGCCAATCTGCTCCTGGGTCTGCTTGATGTTGAGAAAATTCGAGCGCTGTACCTGGTTGTCCGGCAGCCAGGTATAAGCCTCGGCATTACGCCAGCGGCGCTGGGCCTTGAGGAAATACAACTGGTTGCTGGCGCTGAGGGTGTCGCTGATGACCCAATCGGTGACCAACCGAGTGGACTGGTCGTTATAACGCACTTCGGCGTCATCCACATTGTAGTTGTGCTTGCGCAAGGACTTGCGGTAGCGCCCGTCGACCAGCGGCGTGCCCAGGTAGTGCTGCGGGGCCTGGTCGCCATGGTCGAGGCTGAGGGTGACACTGAGGTCTTCACTGGGCTGCCAGCGTAGTGCGCCGCTGACGGTAAGGCTGCTCGACTCACCCCGATCGACCCAGCCGTTGCTGGCGAGCTTGTTCAGGTTCAGGCGGTAGCTGAAGGTGTCGCTCAGCGCGCCGCCACTGTCCACGGCCATCTGCCGTCGATCGTCGGAGCCATAGCCCAGGCGTACGCGGTTGCGGGTATCACCATCGAAGGGTTTCTTCGGCACCACATTGATCACTGCGCCTGTGGCGCCTTCTCCATACAGCACCGAGGCGGGGCCACGCAGCACGTCGATGCGCTCGACCGACCAGGTATCGACCGGGAATGTCACCGTGCCGGCCCCAACATACAAACGGGTGCCGTCAAAAAGCTGCATGACCGAGCCATGCCCGGTGAAGCCGCGTGCCGACAGTGCCGTGCCGCCGTTGCCAGGCTCACCAATGAAGGTGATGCCGGGCGAGCGTGTGACGGCATCCTGTACCGTGGCATTGTTGCGGGCAAGCACCTGCTCGGCCGTGAGCGTGGTCACGCTCGCCGGCGTCTGCAGTGGGGTAAGGTTCAAGCGCGACCCGCTGGTGCTGGGGTTGCGCAGCTCAAGCGAGGCCATTGGCTCGCCCATGCCTGTAACGGTTGTGGCAGGCAGCGCCCAGACTCCATCATGGTCAGCAGCTTGCGCCACCGGAACCAGCACGGTGCAAGGCACCAGGCTGGCGCGCAGCAGCGCGCCTGGACGTGTACGAAAAACTGAGTAGCGGGACATATCTTTCCACTTGCAACAGGAATGAAAGAATCCCGGAGGGAACAACGCATGGGGAACGCGCAGGCGCGCGCGCCCACGAAAACCGGCCTGCGCCCGCCCACCGCGGGTTTGCCAAACAAGGCTTCAGGCCGGTCTCCGGGCTCGCGAGGGTCGTGGTGCCTTCACCTTCCCATGCCTGTGGCACAGTGGTCTGTCGAAAGCACCGCTCGCATACCGTTGCGGGGGCAGCGCCGGACTGATCACCTGTAAGGTGACGAACCGGCTTCCCGTTTCACCCCATGCACGGCGGCAGGGGGCACCTGAAACAGGCGCGCAGGGGACCACTAAAATGACGCGAGGTCAACTGCAAACGCCGGCCTACCACTGCTCGGCCAGCGTCACGGGTACGCGCAAAGGCGCCAGGGGGCCGTCGCGCTGGCCACACATCTCGTCATGCACCACATGCTGCACCAGCATGCAGGGTACGGACGGCACATCAGCCATCAGTTCGCGCAACTCGGTCATGGAGCGCAGACGCACCGCCTGCCCGTGGGCATCACTGAACGTAAGCGGCCCATCGGCCGTCAACGCACGCAATACGTAAAAGCCGCCTTCGAGCGAAAGCAATTCCAATTCCTTGATGTCGCCGGCGGTGGCCAGTTGCTTGAGGTGCTCTAGATTCATGGCACAAACTCCATCGGGCAGGCGCGGCCTGCATCGGGCGGGACGGGCAGAGTCGACTTGTACAAGTCTAGCCTCTTGTATAAGGATGCTGATTACTCGCTGTCGTTCCGTCTCGTTTGCGATGCGCAAGACCCAAAGGCCAGTGAAACTATCAACGTAGACCCGCACTCAATCGTGCCGATGCCGCGAACCCCTGTTTCTCAAGCGGCCCACTCTTCAAGGAAGGTACACGACCATGATCGCTCGCTGGCGCTGGGCACTTGCGCAAATAACGAAAAGGCTGTGGTTTCGTGCAAGCCTGTTTTCCCTTATCGGCGTGCTCACCGCACTGCTGGCCATCGCCCTGCGCGACATGGTGCCGGCGTCATTACCGGCGAAGATCGGGGCAGACTCGGTCGACAAGATCCTCGGCATCATCGCTTCCAGCATGCTGGCCGTGACCACGTTTTCGCTGAGCACCATGGTATCGGCCTACAGCGCCGCCAGCAGCGGCGTCACACCCAGGGCCACCAGTCTGGTGATGGAAGACGCCACGACCCAAAATGCCCTGGCCACGTTCATCGGCTCATTCCTGTTCAGCCTCGTGGGCATCATCGCCCTGAGTACGGGTATTTATGGTGCCCAAGGCCGCGTCGTGCTCTTTGCCGTGACCTTGGTGATGATCGTGCTGATCGTCTACACCTTGCTGCGCTGGATCGATCACCTGTCCAAGCTCGGACGGGTGGGGGAAACCATCGACCGCGTGGAAGACGCCGCCATCGCTGCGCTCAAGCGCCGCGCCCAGTGGCCTTACCTGGGGGCACAGCCGTACGCGCACGATCAGACGGTGCCACCGAATGCGCGCTCGGTTCACTGTGAAGACATTGGCTACGTACAACACGTCGACGTCAGCGCCCTCGCCCATGCAGCCGAGAAGTACAATGCCGTCATCTTCCTTGAAGTGCTGCCGGGCAGTTTCGTGCATGTCGGGACGCCGCTGGCACGCATCGTTTGCAATGGGCAAGCAAACGAGCATGCAGACCTCGAACGCGAGATCCTGGCTGCGCTGACCCTGGGGGCACGGCGTACCTACGGTCAGGACCCTCGTTTTGGGCTTTCGGTACTTGCAGAGATTGCATCACGCGCCTTGTCCCCTGCGACCAACGATTCGGGCACCGTCATCGACGTGATAGGCCGGGGGGTACGCTGTTTTTCCACCTGGGCCAGGCAAGCGCCCGAGGCGCCTGGCGATGAGCAGTGGCAAAACGTGCATGTTCGCGGCTTGACCGTCGACGACATGTTCGATGACTTCTTCACACTGATCGCCCGAGACGGCGCCGGTTTGCTGGAAGTGGACATTCGACTGGTAAAAGCCCTGGCGGGCTTGGCAAGCATCGATCCGGATCGCTTCGGGCAGGCCTGCGCGGCGCATGTGGATCTTCTGCTCAAGCGTGCTGAGAAGGCGCTGCCTTTGGAGGAAGACAAGCAACGCCTGCGAGCACTGGTCGCTGCCTTGCACTGGCCCACTCGGCTTTGAAGACACGACCGTTCATCGCCAAATCCGCAAATGCAAGTGCTCCACACAATGGGGACTTTTATTTCACCGAATTTTCACGTTGCCAGGAGGATTATCAACTCATCCCCATGAGAAAGACTTAAGCCCGACTAGCAGCGGGCTTTCTTTTGCGCGCTCGAAAAGTCTGCAGCCGAGCCCTCCTCCTCGCGACAACCCTCACCAATGGCATCACCGTGCTGAACCGCTCACATTGCCAATAGGTCAATTGGGCAAGTGGCGGCAATGGAGAGCGCTTGATGGAGTCGTTCGATCTGCAAAGAATGCTGCTGGGTGACTTGCCCATCACGTTTCTGATGGAAGTGATGATGCGCGTCCTGGCAGCCTTCCTAGCTGTCTTTCTGTTCTTGAAATTCAGCGGCCGGCGCGGGATCAAGCAGCTTTCGCGATTCGAGCTCGTCGTCATCCTCACCTTGGGCTCTGCCGCAGGCGACGTCACCTTCTACGAGGATGTGCCGTTAATGCCGGTAGCCCTGGTGTTCGTCACCCTGCTGCTGCTGTATCGCGGCACGATCTACCTGATGCGCCGTAGCAAACGCTGTGAGGCCTGGATCGACGGCCTGCCCATTACCGTCGTCAAGGACGGCCAGTACGAAATCCATTCGTTGCGTAACTTGAACATCTCCTCCAACGAGCTGTTCATGGAATTGCGCCAGCAAGGAGTGGAGCACCTTGGTCAGGTACGGCTCGGACTACTGGAAACCGACGGTGAACTGAGCCTGTATTTCTACGATGCCTCAGACACGCGGCCAGGCCTGTCGGTGCTTCCGCCTGAACATCGCCCGGAATACGCTACCCCGCCCGCTCCAGGGCTGTACTGCTGCGCGAGCTGTGGCCTGCCCGTGCAGCATGAGTTACACGACGCGATTGCCTGCCCGCGGTGCGGCCACCGCACATGGACCCCTGCTTTGCAGAATGCCCGCAATCGATGACGCCCGACTAGCCGTGCATTTGCCCTGCCTCGACTGGGCAAGTGAACAGCAATGATCGCGAGCACATGCAGTTGCAAACAAAAGCTTAGCGATAACGATTCCCACTCGCTATAATTCTTCGCCTTGCCGCAAGGCTGCCTTCCCGTCGTCCAACTCTTCATCAGGTCCTCACATGTCCTTTCCGAACTTTGCCCGCAAACCTGCGCTGCACACCGTCTGGTTGCCTTTGGGGTTGATTGCAAGCGTGGCCGCGCCGCTCGCGCTCGCACAGCCCGCACTGAGCATTCCGGTCGAGGCCGCACAGCCGACCCACGCGACCGATACCACCGGTGCGGTTCTGGAGCTAGATGAGACCGCGGTTTCGGCCAGTGCCGATGCGTCCAGGGATGGCTTGGTACCTGAATACGAAGGCGGCCAGGTGGCCCGGGGCGGGCGCGTCGGTATTCTGGGCAACAAGGACTACATGGAAACGCCCTTCACCTCCACCTCCTACACCAACCAACTGATTCAGGACCAGCAGGCACACAGCGTCGCAGACATCCTGCAGAACGATCCCTCGGTGCGGGTCGCGCGCGGCTTCGGCAACTTCCAGGAGCTGTACGTGATGCGAGGCTTCCCGCTGTATTCCGACGACATCGCCTACAACGGCCTTTATGGTCTGCTGCCGCGGCAATACGTGGCTGCGGAGTTCATCGAGCGCGTTGAAGTGTTCCGCGGGGCCAACGCCTTTCTGAACGGCGCGGCGCCTGGCGGTACCGGCATCGGCGGCGCCATCAACATCCTGCCCAAGCGTGCGCCGAACGAGCCGCTCACACGCCTGACCGTCGGCGCCGAAAACCGCGGCTTTGGCACCGTTTCGGCCGACGTGGCGCGGCGGTTCGGTGAGCAAGATCGTTTTGGCGTACGCGTGAACGTGGCCAAGCGCGGTGGGGAGACGGCCGTGCAGGACCAGGACCGCTCATTGGACATGTTCGCCTTGGGCCTGGACTACCAGGGCGAGCGTCTGCGGCTTTCGGCCGACATCGGCCACCAGTACCATTTCATCGACACCCCGCTGCCCAGCGTCACACCCACAGGGCGCGTGCCCAGCCCGCCGGACGCCGACAAGAACTACGGCCAGCCCTGGACCTACTCCAAGGAAAAGCAGACCTTCGGCACCTTCCGCGCCGAATATGACCTGTCCGATGCACTGACCACCTGGGCTGCCATTGGCATGCGCAAAGGTGAAGAGAAAAACGTGCTGGCCAACCCCTCCTCCGACGCCAATGGCCTGACCCGCTCGACGCGCTTCGACAACTACCGCGAAGAAACCGTGGCCACTGGCGAGATAGGCATGCGCTACAGCCTGCAGACAGGCCCGGTGTCTCATCAGTGGGTGCTGTCGGGTTCGATGTTCGACAACAAGGACCGCAATGCCTGGGCAGGTAATTTCAGCGGCTTTGCCAACGATCTCTATGATCCATACGAGGTTACAGAACCTGTCTCCAGACCAGGAAAAGGCTCCATGTCCGATCCACATGTGACCGCGAGGACCCGCACGCAAAGCCTGGCCATCGCTGACACCCTGGGCTTCTTCGACGACCAGTTACTGGTCACCCTGGGTGCACGCCGTCAAGGGCTGAACGTCACAGGCTACGACTACGATTCAGGCGACAAGACGTCCAGCTACAACCGCTATGAAACCACGCCGGTAGCCGGCGTCGTGTATCAGCTTAACGAGCAGTTTTCGGTTTACGCCAACTACATAGAAGGCTTGACCAAAGGCGACACGGCCGGCGACACCACCACCCTGCCCGACGGCAGCAGGGCCCCAGTGCTCAACGCCGGTGCTTCCTTGGCGCCGTACGTCGCCAAACAGACCGAAGTGGGCGTGAAATACGACGGCGGGGGCCTGGGTGGCAGCCTGGCAGTGTTCGAGACGCGCAAGCCGGTCGGCATCGTCGAGGACCAGATATTCAAGCAGGGTGGCGAGCAGCGTAACCGTGGTATCGAGCTGTCGATGTTCGGTGAGCCAACACCCGGCGTGCGTTTGCTCGGTGGCGTCACCCTGCTCGATGCCGAGCTGAGCAAGACCGAGAACGGCCAGAACGACGGCAATCGGGCCATCGGCGTGCCAAGAACCCAAGCCAACATTGGCGGCGAATGGGACGTTCCTGGTGTAAACGGCCTGACCCTCACCAGCCGTGTGGTATACACCGGCCGCCAGTACATCAACAACGCCAACAACCTCGAGATCCCTTCGTGGACGCGGCTCGACCTGGGCGCCCGTTACGGCTTCAAGGTCGACGAAAAGGACGTGACCCTGCGCGCCCGCCTGGACAACGTGGCCGGTCGTGACTACTGGGCGTCGGCTGGCGGCTATCCAGGCTCGAACTATCTGGTACTGGGGGCGCCGCGAACGCTTTCCTTGAGTGCATCGGTCGACTTCTGATTGCAACGCTCACGCGCAGTTCGTTCGACACGACGCGCGTGGCACCCGACGCACAAGCGTCGGTGTGCTTTCACTCCAGAAAAGAAAGTCTTAATTCCTCAAGGCTGTTTTTCTGCGCAATCGATGGGAATAGCCTAGACAGAATTTCCTCCTCTGAAGGCCCCGCCCCATGAAGTCTGTTGTCTATTCGCAACCTGGTTTGCCGTTGCAAGATCCTCAAGCACTCTACGATGCAGAGCTGCCCAGACCGAAGCCGGGCGAGCGAGACCTTCTGGTCGAAATCAAAGCCATTGCCGTGAACCCGGTCGACACCAAGATCCGCGCCAGCCGTGGCGGTGACCAGCCGCAAGTGCTGGGTTGGGATGCCGTCGGCGTCGTCCGTGAAGTGGGCCATCAGGTGACGTTGTTCCAGCCAGGCGACGAGGTGTTCTACGCCGGCGCCATCGACCGGCCTGGCTGCTACAGCGAATATCACCTGGTGGACGAGCGCATCGTCGGGCGCAAGCCTGCCAGCCTGGACGCCGCCAGCGCCGCTGCCCTGCCACTGACGTCCATCACCGCCTGGGAGCTGCTGTTCGACCGCCTGCGCCTCGAAGAACGAGCCGGTCAGGGCCAGCGCCTGCTCATCATCGGCGCTGCTGGCGGGGTCGGGTCGATCCTCGTGCAGTTGGCCCGGCAACTGACCCAACTGACCGTCATCGCAACGGCGTCACGCGCACAGACAAAAACCTGGGTAAAGGACCTGGGTGCGCATCTGGTGATCGACCACACCTTACCGCTTGCCGGCCAGCTTCGCGAACACGGGGTGGAAGCGGTCGATCACGTCATCAGCCTGACGCATACCGACAGCTACCTTGAGCAACTGATCGAGGTGCTGCGTCCACAGGGGCAATTGGCGCTGATCGACGATCCGGCGCAACTGGACGTGGTCCCGCTCAAGCGCAAGTCGCTGTCGCTGCACTGGGAGCTGATGTTCACCCGCTCGCTCTACCAGACGCACGACATGATCAAGCAGCATAACCTGCTGAACCGCATCAGTGAGCTGATCGACAGCGGCGTGCTGCAGACTACCCTGGGTGAGCGTTTCGGTACGATCAACGCAGCCAACCTGAAGCGCGCCCATGCCGTCATCGAAAGCGGCAAGGCGCAGGGCAAGATCGTGCTGGAAGGGTTCTGAACACAGGCGCCAAGCTGTAATGCTCAGTCACGCGGCAACTGCATGACGGCGTCCATCAACGGGTCGACGGCAGCGGCCACGGTACCTTCGTTATGACAGAGCAACCAGCCGTGCGCGTGTGCCGCTTCGGTGAACGCCTGCGTACAGGCGATCTGTTCCTGCAACGTATGGATCACCGTGCTGCCCAGGCCACGGTTGCGTGCCGCAGCCCGTGCCCATGAGGTTTGCGGCGTCGTGACCACGGCAATGTGCAGATCGGGTATTTGCACGCCGCGTTGGGTGTTCAGTTGCAGCACCCGGTCAAACGGCACGTTTCGGCGAAAAGCTGCGTCGGATGGGTACCACCGGTCGATCAGAATGATGCTGCCGCCGGGCTGGCGGGGCAGCACGTGTTGCGTGATCCAGGCCCGGCTTTCTGCCAGTCGCTGGCATACCTGCCATTCGAGGGTGGCCGAAGGCTGCCTCGCCAACTGGTTGACCAGCGCCATGGTGTGCGCGCGGTGAGGGTCGTTCTTACGCTCGCACAGCCTCACCACCTTGTTGCCCTTGGCCCTGAGCGCCTGCGTGAGCGCTTCGAGAAGCGTGGTCTTGCCAGTGCCCTTTGGCCCGTCCATGGCAATGAAAAGCGGCCGACTCATGCGCGTTTACCTTCGAAATGACCGGCCGCATAAGACCATCGAACCTGGCCACGCACAAGGGGCGGCATTGCCTGCAGACGACTGGCGCCCCTTAAAGCGCAATCGAGGGCACTCACCGGCTATGCCGCGGGCGGGCAGGCTGCTAGGCTGATGGCGGCCGCCGCGCAGGCAGGCTCTACATCTTCAACAGGCATGGCTAATGACCCCCGAACCCCCGGTAAACCTGAGCAACTGTGACCGTGAGCCCATCCAGATTCCAGGCAGTATCCAGCCACATGGCTGCTTGCTGGCCTGCGACGCCACAGCAACGGTAGTCCTGCGCCACTCGGTCAATGCGCCGCAGTCACTCGGGGCGGCGATACCGTTAAATGGCCATAAACTCGATGATGTCATTGGTGGGGAGCTTGCCCATACCTTGCGCAACGCCTTGGCGCGCGTGCGCGAAGGCTCGCGTCCGGCGCTGAGCTTTGCAGTAACATTGCCCGATGGCCGGCGTATGGATGTGTCGGCGCACCGCTTCAAGGGCAGTGCCATCCTGGAATTCGAGCCTGCGGGTCAGAACGCTGCCGAGCCCATCGAGCTTGCGCGTACGCTGATTGCGCAACTGCGAGAAATCGACCAGACCGACCGCCTGTTCCGCGATGCCGCGCGCTTTGTGCGTGCGGTGCTTGGGTACGATCGCGTGATGATCTACCAGCTGGGTACCGACGGTGCCGGCAAGGTCATTGCCGAGGCCAAGCGCAACACGCTAGAGAGTTTCCTGGGCCAGTATTTCCCCGCCTCGGACATTCCTCAGCAGGCACGCGCCCTGTACCTGCGCAATCCGATCAGGGTCATTCCTGACATCCAGTTCAAGGCAGTGGCACTCGAACCTGTACTCGATGCCTCGGGAGAGCCGCTGGATCTGTCCTACGCCCACTTACGTAGCGTGTCGCCGATTCACTGCGAATACCTGCAGAACATGGGCGTTGGCGCCACCATGTCGATCTCGATCATCGTCAATGGCGCGCTCTGGGGGCTGATTGCCTGCCACCATTACTCGCCACGCAACCTCACCATGGGTCGACGGGTGGCGGCTGAGATGTTTGGCGAGTTCTTTGCCTTGCACATCGAAACACTGCGCAGTCGGCAACAACTCGAAGCGGCCGTGCAGGTGCATGACACGCTTGATCTCATGCTGCGCGATGCCAACCATGCTGCAGACATGCACCGCTTTTTCGAAGACCGGCTACCAAGACTGATGTCGCTCATTCCCTGCGACGGCATCGGCATCTCGCTGCAAGGGCGTTGGTCGAGTGCCGGTACCGTACCGCCCAGAGCCTGCATGCCGGAGCTGCTGCGCTTTGCCGAAAGCGTGGCCGAAGCCAGGACCTGGGCCTCGAGCAGCCTTTCCCTGGCGCATCCAGCGGGCCAGGCCTACTTCAGCGATGTGTCGGGGGTGCTGCTGATCCCCATCTCACAACGTCCGCAGGACTACATCATGTTCTTCCGCAAGGAAGTGGTGCAGACCCTCGACTGGGCAGGCGACCCGAACAAGACCTACAGCAGCGGCGCGCTGGGCGACCGGCTGACACCGCGCACGAGCTTTTCCATCTGGAAACAGACCGTGCACCAGCAATCGGCGCCCTGGACGGAACAGGACCGTCAGTTCGGGGACGCCATTCGCACCGCCATCGTCGAAGTGCTATTGCACAACAGTGAACTGCTGGCCAGTGAACGCTCCAAGGCCGAGGTCCGCCAGCGAGTCCTCAACGAAGAGCTCAACCACAGGGTCAAGAACATCCTGTCGCTGATCGGTGCACTGGTGGCTCATCCAACGGCCGAGGGGCAGACGCTGCAAAGTTATGTCGCCACCTTGCAAGGCCGCATCCAGGCCCTGTCGCTGGCCCACGACCAGGTTGTGCGGGGCGACGGTGGCGGGCGCCTGTCGATGTTGCTCGATGCCGAACTGTCACCCTATCGCACGGCCATCGCCGACGTGCTGCTGCAAGGGCCGAACGTGATTCTGGATGCCCGGGCCTACTCGGTAATGGCCCTGGTGCTCCATGAACTGGCCACCAACGCTGCCAAGTACGGAGCGCTGTCCTGCCCAGGGGGGCGGTTGTCGGTGAGCTGGGCCATCGATGCAGCAGGTGCGTGCGCCATCATCTGGCAGGAAAGCGGCGGCCCGCAGGTGCAGGTGCCCCGGCGCCGAGGCTTCGGGTCGGTGCTCATAGAACGCAGCATCCCGTTCGACCTGGGCGGCACCAGTAGCGTCGAATACTACCCCGATGGGGTTCAGGGCTTGTTCACCTTGCCAGCCAGGCATTTAGCGGTGGCCGAAGCCGAGCCTGCCCCCGCTGCAGCTTCGCCCATCTCCCACGGCGCAGACGCCTTCGCCGCACGGCCGGGCCTGAGCGTCATGATTCTGGAAGATCAGCTGGTCATTGCCATCGGCCTGGAGCAGATCCTCAACGACGCCCATATCGAGCACGTCATCACGGCCAGCTCCGAGTACGAGGCGTTACAGGTGTTGGAGCGGCATACACCCGACGCCGCCATTCTCGATGTGAACCTGGGCAGGGGTACGTCCATTGCCGTGGCCGAAGCCTTGGTACGACGCCGAATTCCGTTTCTGTTCGCCACAGGTTATGGCGATGGCATCAGCATTCCCGCGCACCTCAAGCACATCCCGGTCACGCGCAAACCCTACGACATGAGCACCATCGTGATGAGCCTTCAGGGGCTGCTGCAGCCACGGGACTGAGCGCAGTCGACGCACGGCGGCCATTGCGAACGCCGTGTAGATTTTGCCTAACACCTGCCGCACGATTGACGGCTGGCGCAGCGCCTGGCGGGCGTGGGGGCGCGCGCCCCCGGGGGGGGGGGCCGGCCCCCGGGGGGCCCGGCCCCGGGCCCCCCCCCCCCGGTGTCATGGGCCCAGCCCCCCCCCCCCCCCCGCCGGTGGG
>CAURYQ010000063.1:0-24791 GCA_963529135.1 uncultured Pseudomonas sp.
CTGGCCATATGTCCAGAACACCAGAATGCACAACATCGCCAAACCGGTAGCTGTAGCAAATTGTGCGAGCAGTTCAAGCCACCACACCATGAAGGTCTCCGACGAATAGCCAAGTTTGCTCGGTCGAGCATGCGCACATGTTCGTGGCTGTGCGTCATTGCTCATCAGAAACAGAGTGGGGTGTATTCGTTCCGCAGGCCTCCTCAAAAACTCGGGCAGTGATGCGCGATGTCGAATTCGACGTTGGTCCATTCGCCGCCCACGGCAGCAGTTGCTAGAATGCCCTCGACCGATAGAGGCCATATGATATGCGTCAGTACCGTATTCTCGCTGCAACTGCGCTGTGTGTAGTGGTGGTTGGCTGCGCTTCACCCGGCAAGCCGACTGCAAGCAAGCTTACTTCCAAGACACCGCAGCAATACGCTGCCTGCGTCATGCCGCAGTGGCAGGCATTGGCACCTAATGCAACGCAGAAATCCATACCCCATGGCGTGCGCATGACCGCGCCAAGTGCGGTGACGACCGATGATGTACTGGAGGTGATCGAATCGGGGGAAGGGAGCCGTGCGACGTTCTACAAAGGCAGCTTTCTGTCGGGCGACAAGCTCAGGGTGGCGGCACGCGAGTGCCTGGAATAACTGAAGGTTAAGCCGCTTCGGGCTAGTTAACGCAGGAAGTTGGAAAAAGGGCGTTCCTTCGCCTAGCTCAATTCACGTGGAAAGTGCCACGCGCCCTCATTGGAGCAGTGCAGGCTTGCGCGCGGTCTTGCGGCGTACTACATTGCACACCCAGCGCTTGCCGCACCGGTAGGGTGCGCGGATGAACGTCAGGTCGGCGATCAACCTGGCCCCTTGGGCCTTCAGAGCTTGTGCCAGTTGCGCGAGCGTCTCAGCTTCAATAGTCATGATTCACCTCGTCGGTTTCTTGCTGCGTTCATGAGTGTTGACCGGCGCCTAATCGCAGTAATTCAGTTCCATTACGGTTAGTCGCTTTGTCATAAGCCCCCCTCGCAAACCGTAGTTTCCAGTTACGAGTCGCGACATGCCCAGTCTGTTTACCCTAATGCCTTCGCCAGTTGGCACCTTGACGCTGGTCTCTCGTGATCAGCGTCTTATTGCCGTGCTCTGGGAGCAGGAGCGAGAGAACAGGGTGCGCCTTGGTTCCCTGGAACGCGACGACAATTGCCCGGTGTTGGTGGAAACCGCCCGACAACTGAGCGAATATTTCGCCGGCCATCGTCAGCGTTTCGAACTGGCCGTGGCATTCAGTGGAACGGCGTTCCAGCGTCAGGTGTGGGACGCACTGCTGTCCATCCCCTTTGGTGAAACCCGCAGTTATGGCCAGATCGCTCGGCAAATCGGCAATCCGAGTGCCGTGCGCGCGGTGGGTGCTGCCAATGGTCGCAATCCCATCTCGATCATCGCACCCTGCCATCGGGTGATAGGTGCTGGCGGAGGGCTCACCGGTTTTGCCGGCGGCCTGGCAGCCAAACAGTTTCTATTGGCACTCGAAGGCCGGCAGACGCTGCCGCTGGAGCTGTAGTTTCAGCCCAGCCAGTAGATGCCTACGGATATGAATGCAGCCAGCAGGGTGCCTGCCACGAGTGAGTAGTGCCGCCGCACACGGCGCAAACGGGACTGGACGGCGCGCAGGTATTGCGCAGGGGGCGGGGCATCGGGGCGATGACGCAAGCCTTCGGCGATGTCTGCCAACTGACCGTCCAGCAGCAGACCCACCAGGTAGTAGCTCAGCGCGTAGCTTGCCAGTACAACTGCCCCATAAGTCATGCGGGCGTCGGCACCGGCACGACACTGGCACTGCCTGCCTCTGTATCGAGCAGCAACAGGCCTTCTCTGTCGTTGTCCAGGCATCCAAGCAGGCGACCCTGACTGTCCCTCGCCGCGGACCCACCGGCGCCGATGAACTCATCTGCCGGCCCGACGCAGTTGGCCATCACTACGATCATGCCCAGCTCCCGCGCCACCCTTGCATAATGCGCATGGCCTTCTTTCACGCCTGTCGCCGTTTTGGCCACACTGACCAGATAGATGTCTGCGCCTCGCTCTTTTGCCGAGGCGGCGTGTGCCAGGAACATCGACTCGTAGCAAATGGCAGGCGCCAGTCGATGCTGCCCCGCTTGGACCAGACAACTGCCATTGCCAGGGTTGAAGTAGGGCAGTTCATCATCGTGCAGGCGTTGTTTGGCATAGACCTGGGGCGGTGAATGGGGGGTGAAGATCGGCATGCCGATCTGGATGCCATTCGGCGTAGGCAGTGGCAACCCAGCGGCGACCATGATGCCCAGGCGGTCACTGGCAGCTTGCAGCGGGCCGAGCTCAACGGCACCCAGGGGCAGGGCAGCCTGACGGGCAAGGCTAGGTTCGTATCCCGTAAGCGACAGCTCCGAAAAAACGATCACTGTGGCGCACAAACCAGCGGCCTGCTCGATGCAGGCCACATGACGCCTGATGTTGGCGGGCACATCGCCCTTGATTGAAGTCAATTGCACAGCGCACAGTTTCATGACGCTTCCTTCCCTGGCACGTGATCGCCGAGCATACTCCCCACGAGCCGCTTGTGCCATGCTGGCCCAGGCGGGGGCTGTGGGCCTGATAGCGAAGGAATGAGTCATGGGACGTTTCCAGGGTGTTGTCGCCAATGTTCATGGCCGAGATGTGGCTGTGGGAGACATTCATGGGCACTTTGACCGCTTGCAGCGAAGCTTGGATGCCATCGGGTTCGACACCAGGGTGGACAGGCTTTTCAGCGTTGGCGATCTCGTCGATCGCGGTCCTCTCAGTCAGGCAGCCCTGCACTGGCTGGAGCAACCTTGGTTCCACGCGGTTCAGGGCAACCACGAGTCGCTGGCCATCAATCTGGTACGAGGCGGTCGCCTGGACCTTGCCATGTACCAGGCGGCTGGCGGTGGGTGGTTCATCGACTTACCGGTGGCCGAGCAACAACGGTTCGTCGAGTGTTTCGAGCAGTTGCCGATTGCCATGCAGGTCGAGTCGGCCAATGGCCCGGTGGGGTTGGTGCATGCCGACTGCCCGTTCGAGGACTGGGCCACGCTGCGCACTTGGCTTGAGCTGGACGACGATCCAGATGTACGCGAGGCCTGTTTGTGGTCAAGAAGGCGGTTGAAGCACAACGACACCACACCCGTAAAAGGGTTGCGTGCCTTGCTGGTCGGCCACACGACCGTCCAGCATGTCAGGCAGCTAGGCAATGTCTGGCACCTGGATACCGGAGGATGGAGCAGTGGACACTTCAGCGTGCTGGACCTTCGTACACTGACGCTGCTCAACGCCAGCCCAGCGTGAACAGCAAACCCATGCCCAGTAGCAGCAACATCATGCCTGAAAGCCTTTCGAGCAAGGGTAGGGCACTGTTGAACCGCCGCAGCACCCGCGGGTGACCGATACCCACGGCGACCAGCAAGTCCCAGGCGAGCACCACACTGAACATCCAGATGCCATAAGCCGTCTTCCAGCCTGCGGCACTGCCGGCCACCAGGCTGGCCAGGCTTGCATAGAACAAGGCGTTCTTGGGATTGAGCATGCCCGACAGCAAACCCATCTGCAGGCTGCGCCACCAGGTGGGTGCGCTGCGCCCTTGCGCTGCAGCCACGCTGGTACGGCCTGCGTAGCGCAGGAACACTGTCCCCAAATAGAGCAGGTAAAGTGCACCGGCCAGTTGCAGCAGGGTGAACAGCAAGCTGCCTTCACGCAGGATGGACACACCCGCGAAGGCCAGCAGGATAAATACGCCGTTTCCCAAGGCAATGCCCAGGCAAGCACCGCTGGCTATGCGCCAGCCGCTGGCAATCGCAGTTCGAGCGATGAGGAAGAAATCCGGTCCGGGCGACAGCAGCGCAAGGAAGTGGGCGAGGGCAATCAGGGTAAAAGCTTGCATGGTGGGCGGTTACTCGGCAAACAAGGTCGATCACCTGAGTCTGCAATCCCATGCCCTGGCGGTATTGAACAATATTGCAATCACCGCCCGAGAGGCTGTCCGCCCTTGAGCTGATCCTTGACGAATTGGCCAGGCGTTATCCCAACATGCGCCTTGAATGCCCGCTGAAAATGGCTTTGATCGGCAAATCCGAGGTCGTTGGCGACCTGGACCAGTCGATGCCCCTGCTGGAGCAGTTGGCGTCCTAGATTGATTCTGGCATTGAGCAAGTAGGCGTGCGGCGTGAAACCGGTGGCAGCGCGAAAAGCGCGAATCAGTTGATAGCGGCCTAGACCGGCCTCGCGAGCCAGCGAGGCTACGGTCAACTGGGCAGGATCCTGGTCACGCAGGGTTGTCAGCACACGCTGCAGCGCTGGGTTCTCCAAGGTGGGCTGTGCGGTCACGGGTTGAAAAGCGACGAAATCCACATCGCACATGAACGCAATCAACTCGGCTTCCTTTTCGGCAATGATCGCATCGGAAAACAATACCGCGTTGAGCTGGCAAAACCGACGGTACACCTGAACCTGGCGGGTGACCCGCGCCGGTTGGCCATCATCACCGCCCAGCAGGCCGGACTCACAGCGCAGTTCGGTCAACCAGTCTGCGTCCACATGCAGCATCTGGTAGCTCCAGGGTTGGTCTGCTTCGGGGTTGCAGGCATGCATCCGGTGCGCAGGTACGGTCACCAGCGTGCCTGGCGTGAGCCGTTCGGTAGCAGCACTTGCACCCGTGAATACGCTGGAGCCTGCGTCTACGGCGCCGATGGAAAACGTCGGGTGGCTGTGCGCCTTGTAGCAGGCGCGGCTGTTACAGGCGCGTCGGCTCTCGACCTGCGGCAACCTTGGATCTCGCCAGAGGCTGGTATGTGAAGGGGGCATTGGAGGGTCCTCGTGATGGGCAACAGCTTAAACAGAGCCGGCTCGCCCGTACAGTTGTCGTGCCTGGCTGTACCTTGACCTTCTGCTCGAGGACCTGCGAAATAGCCGTGAACCGAGAGGATGTATGCATGGACTTTGCCAGCCTGATGCTTTTCATACCTGCCTGCTTTGCCTTGAACATGGCGCCAGGCCCCAACAACCTGTTGTCGCTGCACAATGCCAGCTGCTATGGCGTGCGCAAGGCGTGCCTTGCAGGCGCAGGCCGGCTATTGGCGTTCAGCGCCATGATAGGCTTGGCAGCCATGGGCCTGGCCGTGGTCCTGCATACCAGCGAAACCTTGTTTCTGGCCATAAAGGTGGTGGGGGCAGTGTATCTGTTCTACTTGGCCTGGCAGTTGTGGCACGCGCCCGCAGCACCCGCTACAGAATCCGGGTTGCCCTCACGCAATGGCTGGCACCTGGCCCGCCAGGAGTTCATGGTGGCCGCGGGGAATCCGAAGGCCATTCTGATATTCACCGCCTTCCTACCGCAGTTCGTATCCGCCTCCAGCCCCGTATCGGTGGGTCATCAGTTCCTGATGCTGGGCGGCCTGTTTCTGTTTCTGGAATGGGCAGCCATCGCGCTGTACGCCGCAGTAGGCGCCTATTTACAGCGATGGTTTGCCAGGCCGCGGCCTAGGGCGTTGTTCAACCGCGGCAGCGCATCGCTGTTGGCGAGCGCCGGCGCGGGGTTGTTGCTAACCCGCCGTTAGCTGAAGCTGGCGCGCGATCTGTACGTGCGCCAGGCCCTCTTCAGAATTGCCAGCGCACCCCCAGGTTGACGCCGCTGGCCTCCTGTTCACGGCTGTCCAGATGCGTGGTGTACTGCACGCCGCCGTGTACGCTCAGCGCATCGTTGATCTGCGCCGCTACACCGGCTTCGGCTTGCAGGGAGGTATAACGGTAATCGGTCTTGACCTTGTCGGTGTCATCGAACACCAATGTGTCCCGCCCGCCGTCACCATGCCACAGGTTCACCTGGGCATAGGGCTGTAGCAGTCGACCGCCGCTGGGCTTGAATTGCCCCTCCAGCCGCAATCCAATCCGCCCGGTGAGTTCGACCTGCGCATCATGGTTGATGCGCGAAACGCGATCGTGAGCGGTGTCGAACGTGGTCTTCTGGGCGATCAGCTGGGCCTGCGGTTCGATGGCCCAGTGCGGTGACAGCGAAAGTGGTACGCCGGCTTCCAACGAAGCGGCCCAGGCGTCACCGTCCAGGTTCAGCTTGTCGCCTCGATCCGAGCGGGCCCGCCCATCGAGGCGGGTGTACTGCAAGACCCCATCCACATAACCACCTTCCGGTCCCACCCAGCTCCAGTACACGCCTGCACTTTTGCCTTCGACGCGCAGGTCGCCGACGCTGCGGTCTTCCTGGGCCAACGCAAAGCCTTTGACGCCGGCCGTCAGGCGTGACTGGCTGAGGTAAAGGCCAGCATGCTGACGGGCGCCGGTGTCATCGACATGGGCGTACAAGTCTTGGCCTACCTTGAAGCCATAAAGGTCGCCGTCGAGCATGGGGCTGACCGTGCCGCTCCATTGCTGGCGGAGCGTACCGCCGTAAGCTTGGCCCCAGGCAGCGGGCAGCGCGCCCTGACCCGCCAGCAGTTGCTGGTCACCCTGACGTTGATGAAACGTTCCCAAGGCCTGACGCACCACGATGGCCGCGCCCCTGGGGGCGGCGGCATAGACGGCGACCTCCGGACGATACAGCGGCAAGCCCTCGTTACCGGCGATCGGGGCTGGCAGATCCAGTTGCCCAGGGGCCGGGGCTGCAACGGGTGGGGTGACAGCCGGCGGCGGCTCGACCGGTTGCTCAGGGTCGGGCTCGGTTGGCGTGCCCGGTTCAGGCTCGACCGGCGGCGTCACCACAGGCGGCGCCACCAGCGTCGAGCGCAGATACCAGCTGTTCTCGCTGCCGGCCGTTACACCGCCTTTGAACAGTCGATAGTCGAAGGCGCCTGCCGAAAGGGTTTGGGTTTGCACGAAGGCAGTAGCCGTACTGGTAGCACCGTCCCGGGCCTCTACCACCTGGATACCGTTGCGCAGCGTTGCCGCGCCTGTGCCACCCAGATTATTGACGATCAAGCGGGTGGTGCCGCCTATGGCTGCGCCGCTGACCACCAGACGGTCTGACGGTGCATTGTCGCCGGCCAGCACGCTGTTGAGGCGTAGGGCGCCGTTTTCGCCGACGTAGTCGCCCACGATAGTAAGACGGCCCAGGGCATCGCCACCGGCGGTGAGGTTGAGCGTTCCGGCGTTGCTCACCCGCACGCGTTGCCCCGGGCCAAACGCTGTAATCACTCCCTGGGTGGAGTCCAGGGAGCTGTTGCCGTCAAGGGTAAGACTGCCAGTGCCGGTACCGGCGTCGCCGAGTACCAGGCTATCGTTGAGCGAGAATTGGCTGAGGTTGGTCAACGCCACCGTTTCCCAGTTGATGTAACGGCCACCCCCTACTGCGCGGCTATTGTCGAACGTGAGTTCATCGGCCCCTTCGCCGCCATCGACCGTGATGACCAGGGCTTCGGGGTTGAGCCCATACAGCAGCGCGGTGTCATCGCCCGGCCCGGCGTCCACTTTTCCGCCGATCGTTCCGCCGTCCCAGATGAAGAGATCATTGCCGGCGCTGAGCAACACATCGCCTGCGACACTGCCGCCATGGATCAGAACGCTGTCGTCGCCGCCGCTGACACTGATATTGCCGCCGATGGCGCCGTCGAAGACTTCGATGTAGTCGGTGTCGAAGGCGGCAATGACGTTCCTGTCTACGCTACCTCCACGCATGATGAAGGTATTCTTGTCCAGGCGCAGGTTGACGTTTCCGATTCGCCCGCCGTCCATTTCGGCATAGTCGCCGCTGTCGAAGGTGCCTTTGATCCAGCCGCCTGACATGTAGAAGGTGTCCAGCCCGTCCCCTTGGTTGACGTTACCCTCGATCACCCCACCGCTCATGAAGAAATCATCGATGCCGCCCCCTTGGTTGACGTTCCCGCCTAGCGTGCCGGAGGCCATGGCGATGCTGTCCCGGCCAGGGCCAAAGACGACATCGCCTTCGATTGCGCCAGTGCCTCCTGCGGGAAAGGTCAGGCGATTGTCGCCCTCGGTATCCACGAGCGAGGGCGCTGACCCGCTGTCGCAGATATACGTGTCGTTTCCGCCGCCAGGCGAAAAGATGCAGGCTGCCTCGGCAGCCGGCAGGGCAGCGCCCAGTAAACCCAGTGAGCCCAGGATCAGTCGCACACGCATAGCGAAGCCTCCATTCCAAGCCAGCGCGTAGGGTCGATTGCGCGGGGTCAGGCACTTTTTACAGAGGGAGGCTGGGGAGGGACAACTGGCAGAACTGCTAGTTGCTGATCATGAAAACGGCAGAAAAGGGCTTAGTCGCGATAGAACGTCTGCACCAGGTGGTAACCGAATTTGCTCTTGACCGGCCCGTGCACCACACGCAGGGGCTTCTTGAAGATCACCTGATCGATGGCGCCAACCATCTGCCCAGGCCGGATTTCGCCAAGATCACCGCCACGCTTGCCCGAGGGGCAAAGGGAGAACTTGCGCGCAAGCACGTCGAACGCCTCACCATTGGCGATGCGCTGCTTGAGCTTCTCGGCTTCATCAGCGGTTTTGACCAGGATGTGGCGAGCTTGGGCTTTCATGATGTACCTGTACGTGCAGCGTGGGGAAAGTCGACATTATGCCCGACCCATCGTTGCACGCGCGAATCGGCGTGGCTTATTGCGCCAACCAGCCGCCGTCCATGTTCCAGGCCGCACCACGCACCTGGCTGCCAGCCTCGCTGCACAGGAACAGCACGAGCTCACCCAGATGTTCGGGCGTCACGAACGCCTGCGAGGGCTGCTTTTCTGCCAGCAACTCACGCTGCGCCTGCTGGGGGTCGATGCCGGTGGCGGCGCGTGCATCGATCTGCTGCTGCACCAGTGGCGTCAGTACCCAGCCTGGGCACAGGGCATTGCACGTCACATTGCTCGTGGCAGTCTCCAGCCCCACGACCTTGGTCAAGCCAACCACCCCATGCTTGGCGGCCACGTAGGCGGCCTTGCCCGTAGAGCCGACCAACCCATGCACCGACGCGATGTTGATGATGCGCCCCCATTGACGCGCGCGCATGCCTGGCAGCACCAGACGGGTGCCGTGGAAAACCGCAGATAAGTTCAAGGCAATGATCTTGTCCCAGCTGTCGACCGGAAATTGCTCTACCGGTGCCACGTGCTGGATGCCGGCATTGTTGACCAGGATGTCCACGGCGCCGAACGCCTGCTCGGCAAAGGTCAGCAGAGCTTCGATCTGGGTTGCATCGGCAAGGTCCGCCGGGTGATGTCGCACCTCCACGCCATACTGCTCCAGGCTGGCGATCGCGGGGGAAGGATCGCCAAACCCGTTGAGCACGATGGCGGCTCCCGCGCGCGCCAGCACATGGGCAATGCCCAGGCCGATGCCGCTGGTGGAACCGGTAATCACTGCTGTTTTGCCTTTGAGGTTCATGCAGAGCTCGCTTGCAGCGCGTTTGCGCTGGCTGGACCGAAGAAAGCGTGGGGCGCCCTGGATGGGCTGAGCGTAGGAGCGGAGCGGCTGATCAAAGGTTCCCCAGGTACCGTCGCATGGACGGACCTGGGCCTGTTTCAGCCACTCCCTTCTACCGGGCTTTCTTCACCGGGCTCAGTCTTGACGGCTGGTCACTTCCAGCAGGTGGTAGCCGAACTGAGTCTTGACCGGCCCCTGCACGGTATTGACCGGGGCGCTGAAGACCACGGTGTCGAATTCCTTGACCATCTGGCCTGGACCGAACGAGCCCAGGTCGCCACCCTGACGGCTGGACGGGCAGGTGGAGTTGGCCTTGGCGACTTCAGCGAAGTCGGCACCGTTTTCGATCTGGGCCTTGAGTTCGTTGCACTTTTCTTCGCTGTTGACCAGGATGTGGCGGGCGGTTGCACGTGCCATGGGTACTGCTCCTTGGGAGGGTAAAGAGGCAAAGCCTAACGTACTTCAACCGGCTGTGTCTCGCGGGGTTCTGCCAGCCGATCAGGCAGTCGTCTTGCCGCCTCCTGCAACAGGCTTTGCGTGGTGGTCCAGCCAAGGCAGCCGTCGGTGATCGACACCCCGTATTTCAGAGCGCCCTTGCCTAATGCCTGGCTACCCTCGAACAAGTGCCCCTCGATCATCATCCCGATGATCGAGGTGTCGCCGTTGAGTCGCTGCTGCAATACCTCGTTGAACACAGCCGGTTGCCGGGCAGGGTCCTTGCCGCTGTTGGCATGGCTGCAATCGACCATGATGCGCGCAGGCAGGCCGGCTTGGGCGAGCCCTTGGCGGGCCCGAGCTAGGCTTGGAGCATCAAAGTTCGGACCTTGATGGCCGCCGCGTACTACCAGGTGGGTGTGCGCATTGCCCAGGGTTTCCATGATCGCAGGGTATCCCTGTGCGTCCATGCCGAAATGCCGGTGGGCATGGGCGGCGCTGCGCATGGCGTCCGTCGCGATGGTGACGCCGCCGTCGGTGCCGTTCTTGAAGCCTACTGGCAGCGCCAGCCCGCTGACCATTTCCCGATGAATCTGGGATTCGGTTGTCCTGGCGCCGATGGCAGCCCAGGCCAGCACATCATCGAAGTAGCCGGCGGCCATGGGCTGCAACAATTCGGTGGCGACCGGCAGGCCCCGCTCGATCATGCCCAGCATCAGCCCCCGGGACAGGGCCAGGCCCGCGTGCATGTCGTCGCTACCATCCAGATGAGGGTCGTACGCCAAGCCCTTCCAGCCCACCGTCGTGCGCGGTTTTTCCACGTAGGCACGCATCACCAGCAGCATGCGGTCGTCGACCTCACGGCTCAACGCTGCCAGATGATCTGCATATTCGAGCGCCGAGCGCGGATCGTGCAGTGAGCAGGGGCCCACGACGACCAACAGGCGCTGGTCACGGCCTTGGAGAATGTCGCAAATGGCTTGACGGTGGGCCTGGACTTGCTGGGCGAGCAGGCCAGTGAGCGGCATCTGCTGCTTAAGCAGGTGCGGGCTGAGCAGGCGGCGGCTGACAGCTGTGTTGGCGGCTTGAGCTTGAGTCAGGGGCAGGGCGAGGCTGGATGCTTGCATGAAGGTTTCCTTGGGCGGACGGCGGGTTCTGTCCCGCGCTGTCGGCCCTATCGAGGTGTTCGACAGATCGTTGACTGGGTAGGTGCTGCAGCGGTGCCACCTGTGCAGAACCGGTCGGAGGCGGCAGGCTGGCCCGAGCGGACGTTGCTAAATCGCCAGGTATAGGTGTCGGCTACGTGATAGATGGCGTATTTCATGAATCTGTCCTCTGAATGGATTGGGTAAGGCCTGAAAAACAAAACCCCCGGTCGGGAGGCCGACCGGGGGTTTGAGTATTCTCATGTTCGGCGGCCCCTCGAAAGTGGGCGCCGGGTGGGTATCGGCGCCTAGTGGCTAAACCAATACCCGAAGTAATAGGAGGCAGGAGCACTCACGCACACCGCAACGACCAATGCCGAACGCAGGGTGCGGACGGTGGCAGGGGTGAGTGTGTGAGGGATGGCTTGCATGTGGCTCTCCAATGAATGAGCCCGAGCTTACTGCACCTTGCGCGGGCCATTCAATGAAAAAATGCTATGACCGTGATCAGTCAGGGTTGACCCAGACGGTCATTGGACATGGGTCTCAATGGCTGTCCTGGTCTTCAGCCTGGCCTCCAGTGGCGCCGGCACCAGAGCCGGTCGCTTCACCTGTGCTGTTGGAGCCGCCAGCGGCACCGTCATGCGCGCCAGCGGCACCTGCGTTGCTGCTGTCATTGTCGCGGCTGCTGCCCGGAGTATTCACGCTGCTGCCTTCACCTGCAGTCTTACCGCCCATCTGGTCGGTTTTTGGATGCATGTCGGTGTTGGTGGTATCGGTGGCGGCGTAGCTGGTACCCGCCAGGGTGGCCAGGGCGAAAGCAACGGACAGCGAAAGGCTACGGATGCGAATCATGGCGAAGCTCCTGTGCATGGGATCTGTCATTGCTTTGGCAGACACCTGCACAGGAGGTGCCCTGAGGGCGACGGATGGTCGTTCAGGGCAAGCCAGGCTCAACGTACCTCGCCGTGCGCCGCATGCCGGGATTCGGCAGTTTCCATCGGGGGGTGTTCCTGCGCGGCATGCATCAGGTCCTCGGTGACCCGTAGCTCTGCACCGGTCGGCGAGAATGTGGTCGAGGCGGTGAAGGGGGCAGGGTGCTCGGCGGCCGGGCGCTTGCCGCGCCGCCACAGGAAAAAGCCCACCATCAGCAGGTTGACCACGGCAAAGGCCCAGAACAGTCCTGCTTCGCCAAACTCGGTCATCACCGGGGAAATGGCCATCGGCGCCATCGCCGAGCCCAGTGAGTTGATCAGCAGCAGCCCCTGGATCATCGGCACCAGGGCATCGGAAGGGGCCCGGTCGGCCGCATGGCTGACCGCCACCGGATACAGGGTGAACACCCCGCCCCCCAGCAGGAACAGCATCGCCGGGAGCAGGAAGGCATCCGAAGGCAGGAACACGGTGATCAGCGCCAATACCGCGCACACCGCCGCCAGGGCGATCAGCACGTCCTGGCGGTCCTTGCGGTCGGACCAGCGACCTACTGGGTACTGCAGCAACATGGCGCCGAGGATCACCCAGGCCATCATGTTGCCCACTTCACCTACCTCCAGGCCGATACGCTGCAAATACAACGGCAGCAAGGTGTAGATCCCGGCAATGGCCACGCCGGAACCGAAGCATCCCACCAGCCCGGAAGGCGCCACGCCCAGCAGCTGTCTCGGCTTGAGGGGTTCGACCTGATCGAGCAGCGGCGAAACCCGTGGCAGGATCACGATCGGCAACACGGACAGGGCGGTCAGCACACCCGCCAACATGAACGGCGCGGTATCGCCCAGGCGCGTGATTTCGCCAAGACCTGCTTGGGCCAGCACACCCGCGCCGTAGAAGGCGATCATGTACAGCGCCAGCAGGCGCCCGCGGATCTTGGCGTCGCCCGCCAGCAGCAACCAGCTTTCGATCACCAGGAACACGCCCACGGCCGCCCAGCCATTGATCAAACGCAGCACCGACCACCAGGTCACGTCGTAGAACAGGCCCTGCAGCAGGATGGTGACGCCGATCAGCGATGCGAAGCTGGTATAGGCGCGGATATGGCCGATGCGCAGGATCAGCCGGTCGTTGAAGATGGCCCCCAGGGTCAGGCCGATGAAGTAAGTGGACGAGACGATGCCAATGGTCGTGGCGGACTCGCCAGCATCGCCCAGTCGTAAGGTTGTCAGAGAAGACATGAAGCCGTTGCCCAGGGCAATGATGAACAGCCCGAGCAGCGGCGCCAGCGCCATGGCCAGCAAACGCGCAGACATAGGTACCTCAAGTTGGATGTGAAGGTTCGCCTTTTCGAACGCGCATGCCGATCGGCCCAGTGAGGTCGAGGGCTGCACGGATGCGACCTGGGCAAGACTCAACCGCTTGGCCATGGGAACGGACGGCCGGGCGGGGAGGGTTGAGCCTATTTCACATGATCGATCATGGGGTCAGGCGCGGACTCGGTCTTGGCTGCGGGTTGCCACCGTTCAAGGCGACGGGCGAAAAGGAGGCGCGATTCTACGGGCTTGCAGCTTTTTGCCAAGGGCTAGCCACCTGCGGCGCAATGCCGCAGCCTGGGCCAGACATGTGCATGTCTGGCCCAGGCAAGTGACGGCCCTTGAATCGGCGCCCAGCCCCGGGACGTTGTGGGCGTTGCGCACCCCAGCGCAGGCACGGTCAGTGCTCACGCGTATCGATGCTGACCACCACCGACATGCCCGGTCGCAGGCGCCTGGCCTCGGGCTGGTCGGCGTCCACCGTGATACGCACCGGAATGCGCTGGGCAATCTTGACGAAGTTGCCCGTGGCGTTGTCTGCCTGGAGCAACGCGAACTCTGAGCCAGTGGCGGGAGAGATCTGCTCGATGTGACCGTACAGTTTCAGGTGGTTCAATGCGTCCACTGTGAAACTGGCCGGCTGACCGATTCGCACGTCGGCCATCTGGGTTTCTTTCATGTTGGCGATGATCCACAAGGTGTCGGGTACCAGCGCCATCAGTTGGGCACCGGAATTGACGTACGCTCCCAGGCGTGTCCCGATCTGGCCCAATTGGCCGTCACGGGGCGCAGTAACGCGGGTGTTGTCCAGGTCGATGCGAGCCAGGGCCACGGCTGCCTTGGCATTTTCCACCGCCGCCATCAATGCCGCGCGGTTGACGATCACCGACTCGCGGTCCTGACGAGCGATTTCCAGCGCAGCCTTGGCTTGTGCCAGGCTGGCAGCTGCTGCTGCTTCGCTGGCCCGGGTGACATCCAGTTCGCGCCGTGACACCGAACCATCGCTGACCAGCGCCTGATTGCGCGACAAATCAGCCTTGGCCTTGGCCAGCTGCGCTGCCGCGTCGTCAATGGCGGCCTGGCGTTGGGCGATGGTGGCTTCGGCGCTTTTGCGCTGCTGCGCATTGTTGGCCAGCGCCGCTTCCTGTTGCTGCTGTTGGGCGATGGCCTGGGCCAGGCGCTGGGTGTAGATACGGTCGTCGAGCTTGACCAGCAACTGGCCCGCCTTGACGTGCTGGAAGTCCTGCACGGGCACCTCGACGATGTAGCCGCTCAGTTGCGGGCCGATGATCGTCACTTGCCCGCGCACCATGGCGTTTTCCGTGCTTTCGATGGCACTGCTGAACGGGGGCAGGCGCCAGGCGTAGAGCACCACCAACACGCCCACCAAGGCGACACAGCCGAAGGTGATGGCCGACAGCAGGCGGACTCGGCGTGTCCGGCCAGGTTGGGTCGGTTCACTGGGCGGTGGCGTGCCTTCAGGCGCTTCGGCGATGGCTGTCGTGGTGGTGGTGCGGGTTTCGTCGGTCATCGTATCGGTGCGCCAAGGGATGGGTCAGTCAGGCGAGCCTGACGTTTGCTGTACCAGAGCCAGGTGCCGCGTATGCAGATCCAGACCATGGTGAGAATAGCGATAGAGCCGATGAGGATGAACACATCGTTGTAGGCCAGCACGTTGGCTTCCCGGGTCGCGGCAGCCGCCAGTTGGCGCATGCCCACTTCGGTGCGCAGGGCTGGGTCGGCAATCAACCGACCGAAGCTTGCGCCACCACTTTGAACCCGCGCGTTGACCAGCGGTTCCACACTGCTCAAGTGGTCCATGAGGTGGCTGGAGTGGAATTTTTCCCGCCAGATCTGGAACGTGCCCAGCAATGCCGCGCCGATCAGGCCACCGAGGTTGTTACAGATGCCGAACAGCACCGAAAAGCTGACCAGGTTCTGCGGGTTGGCGCGTACGTGACCGATGCCAAGGGCCATGGACGGGCCGAGGAAAAACGTACTGCCAAAGGCCAGGAGAAACTGGCTGAGGTACATCTGCGGGGGCCGGGTCAGGTTGCTCGAGGTGCTGTCCATGAAGGCGCCCACCGCCATGGCCAACAACGAGATCAGCAACGGCAGGATCAGGTGGTTGGGGTTGATGGTCAGGGCACTGGTGGCCAACCCGGCTATGGCCCCCAGCAGCATGATCCAGTAAAGCGAGCGCATTTGTTCGCTGGACATGTTGAGCATCTGCAGAAAGCCAACTGCGCCGGTGGACTGTTCGGAGGTGACCATCCGGATCAGGACCACGCACAGCCCGAGGCGGATGATGGCGCCGCTGCCCAGCCACCGCGTCATCAGCAAGGGGTTCTCGCGATTGTGCTCGATCGCCAGCCCGCTCAGGATCAGCACAATCGAGCATGCCAGCGCCACGCCTATCCACGGCGCATCCAGCCACCAGTCGATGCGCCCCAGGGACAGGGCTGCGCAGAGTAACGCAGTGCCGCTGGCCATCAGGGCAAAGGTAAGGAAATCCAGAGGCTCGAAGGTCTTGAAGCGGTCTCCGGGCGGCAGTTTGAGCAGCAACACACACCCCAGGGCAGTCAACGCCAGCCCCAGTTCGAACAGATAGAGCCCGCGCCACTCGGCGATCAGCAGCAGGTCTTCGGAGAATATCCGCGCCAGCGGCAAGGCCAGCTGGGACGCGCCGAGGCCCAGCACCATAGCCTTGAGCCGCCACTGCGCCGGGAAAGCCTGGATCATGTAGTACAGGCCGAGCGAAGTGAGGGCGGCGCCCACCATACCGTGGGCGGCCCTCACGGCGATGGCCGAATTCAGGTCGTTGACCAGCAGGTGGGCGAAGGTCACCAAGGCATAGAGCACCAGAAACACTTCGGTGAAGGCACGCAGGCCGAATTGCTGGCGAAACTTGACCAGCAGCAGGTTCATGGACACGTTGGTCATGACGTATGCAGCCGGCAGCCAGGCCATTTCTGCAGTCGTGGCGCCCAGTGCCCCTTGCAGAAACACCAGATTGGCAGTGACCAGCGCATTGCCCAGCCCGCCGGTAATGGCCACCAGCAAGCCGACCAGGCCATAGGCCAGACGCTTGCCAGGGCTGTGCAGGGGGGTGGACGGCGAACCTGGCAGGGTCGGTTTTTCGTGGGGCAACCACTGGCGCGGTGCGTATTTGTCCATGAGCCAGCCTATGGGTTTAGGGTGGAGGCGGCTGATTCAAGGCCCCGCCCGTTTGTGTCATTGTCATTCAGCGCAGTCATAGTGCCCGGGCAAGAAAAGGTGCGGTACGGCTTTGCTTGATCGTGGCCACCTGTTCGGGTGTCCCGCTGGCCACCACCTTGCCCCCGGCATTTCCAGCCCCCGGGCCGATATCGATCACCCAGTCGCACTGTGCCACCACGCGCATGTCATGCTCGACCACGACCACGCTATGGCCGTTGTCCACCAACCGGTTCAGTTGTACCAGCAGTCGGTCTACATCCTGCGGGTGCAACCCGTTGGTTGGCTCATCCAGCACGTACAAGCTTGCCCCTCGGGCCTGGCGTTGCAGTTCCGTGGCCAGCTTGATCCGCTGCGCTTCGCCCCCTGACAATTCCGTCGCAGGCTGGCCCAGGCGCAGGTAGCCCAGGCCTATGTCCTGCAGTACCTGCAGGACGCGCCGCGCCGGGGGCTGCTCGGCAAACACGGCCAGTGCCTGTTCAACGGTCAGTTGCAGTACCTGGGCGATGTTCATGCCTTGCCAGGTGACTGCCAGGGTCTCTGGATTGTAGCGGGCGCCGTGGCACGTCGGGCAAGGGGCGAAGACGCTCGGCATGAACAGCAACTCGACACTGACGAAACCTTCGCCCTCGCAGGTGGGGCAGCGGCCCTTGGCAACGTTGAAAGAGAAACGCCCAGCATCGAAACCCTGCGCCTTGGCCTGCTCGGTGGCAGCGAAAAGCTTGCGCACATGATCGAATAGCCCGGTATAGGTGGCCAGGTTGGACCGGGGCGTACGGCCGATCGGCTTCTGGTCCACCTGCACAAGGCGCTTGATATGCTCAAGGCCCGCGCTGACGTGCCCCGTGCTCACTTGTTCAGGCTCATCTTCCAGATCAGGCTCCTGTGCTTCAGATGAAGCGTCGGCGTGACCCAAGTGCGCACCCACCAGCTCCAGCAGCGCCTGGCTGACCAGGCTCGACTTCCCGGAGCCTGAAATACCTGTTACCGCCGTGAAGCAGCCCAGCGGGAAGGCAGCACTGAGGTTGTCGAGGTTGTTGCGCGTGATGCCTTCCAGGCGCAGCCATCCCTGAGGTTCGCGCGTTTGACGCTGGGTCTTGTCTGGTGCGTGGAACAGGTAGTTGGACGTACACGATTGTTCGACTTGCGCAAGGCCTGGGGGTGGACCGCTGTACAGCACCGTGCCCCCGTGCTCCCCGGCCGCCGGCCCTACATCCACCAGCCAGTCCGCGCGGCGCATGGTGTCCAGATCGTGCTCGACCACGTACACCGAATTGCCCGCCTGCTTGAGTCGCTGCAGGGCCTCGAACAAGGCTTCGCTGTCAGCGGGGTGCAAGCCAGCGGAGGGTTCGTCAAGCACATAGACCACGCCGAACAGCTGTGAGTTGAGTTGGGTGGCCAGCCGCAGGCGTTGCAACTCGCCAGAAGACAGCGAAGGGGTGCTGCGTTCGAGTGCAAGGTAACCCAGCCCCAACTCGAGCAGCGTGTCGATGCGCACCAGTAGCTCGCTGGCGATGCGCTGCGCGGCCAGGCGCTTTTCCACTGTCAGGTCACCGTCCTGGGTCAGGTAATCGGACGCCGCCACCTTGCGCATCACCTCGGCCAATGCCTCAAGGGGCAGTTGCGACAGGGCGGCGATGTCCAGGCCGGCGAAGGTGACACCAAGGGCCTCGCGCTTGAGGCGTTTGCCTTCGCACGTCGGGCAGGGGCTTGGCCGCATGTACCGGGCCACGCGCTTGCGCATCTGCGCACTTTGCGAATGCATGAAGGTGTGCAGTACATAGCGCCGGGCGCCAGTGAACGTGCCCTGGTAGCTGGCCTCGGCCTTGCGCTTTAGCGCCGCGCGAGCCTGGGCAGGCGTCAGGCCTGCGTACACGGGCACGGTGGGTGTCTCTTCGGTGTAAAGGATCCAGTCCCGCTGTTTCTGAGGCAGGTCGCGCCAGGGCACGTCCACGTCATAACCCAGGGTCACCAGGATGTCCCGCAAGTTCTGCCCCTGCCAGGCCATTGGCCAGGCAGCCACCGCTCGTTCACGGATGCTCAGCGAAGGGTCGGGCACCATGGTCGCCTCGGTGACCTCGTAGACGCGGCCCAGCCCATGGCAATCGGGACAGGCGCCTTGCGGGGTGTTTGACGAGAAATCCTCGGCATACAGCATCGGCTGGTCGGCAGGGTACTGGCCGGCACGCGAGTACAGCATGCGGATGGAACTGGACAGCGTGGTGACACTGCCCACCGAGGAACGCGCGCTGGGGGTGCCACGCTGCTGTTGCAGCGCTACCGCCGGGGGCAGGCCTTCGATGGCATCGACATCTGGCACCCCCACCTGATCGATCAGCCGCCGCGCGTAGGGTGCAACCGATTCGAAGTAACGACGCTGGGCTTCGGCATACAACGTTGAAAACGCCAGGGACGACTTGCCAGAGCCCGACACCCCGGTGAACACCACCAACGCGTCGCGCGGTACATCCACATCGACGTTCTTGAGATTGTGCTCGCGGGCCCCGCGTACACGAATGAAACCACTGAAGGCGGGCTTGTCGCTTGGCATGTTGCTGTCCTTGCTTGGCAGTCGGGTCAGGTAGATATCGAAGCCCTTCGATCGAGCGCGAGGTCTGCCCAGCAGGGCACTGCACGCCTGCCGTCGAAGGGGCATCGCATGCTGTAGGACGCCTGCGGTGACCAGGAGGTTCTACTGGGCGATCTGCGGGCCGAGGGCCTCGCGGCCATCGACCTGGATACACACCTGCTGTTGACCGATTTTCTTGCAGGGCCGCTCATCACTGTCATAAAAATCCGGAGTGAAACACGCTCGCTCGTCATTGACCCAGTACAGGTGCCTGCCAGATCCGGGCATGCGCAGTTCCGGGCACGTGCGGTAGCCCTTGGCCAGGAGCGTGACTGTGGTCAATGCAACCAGCGCCGGGGCCACCACCATCAACAGGAGGCAGAGCCAAAAGGAGCCAAGCTGGAAACGGTAGAGCCGGGTCGCGCGCGGTGGGTCGAACTTTCTGCCTGTGAACGCGCTGATGGTCGCGGCGGTGACAATGATGGGCATCAAGGGGACTGCCGCAATCACGAAGAACGCGCCGAATGGCGTTTCGATCATGGGGGCACCCCGGTACAAGCGGGCGAAGATCGGCAGCACATCCGTCCAGATGGCATAGAGTGCCAAACAGCCCACTGCGAGCATGCCCAGCGCCAGACTCAGCGCGACGCAGCGAAACAGCAGCGGGTTGCGCAGGTAAAGCTCAGCTTGGCGTTTCATGGCTTCACGCGGGGACAGCCCCAGTGGCCATCAACGCCCACAGACGCGCATCTTCGAAGTTCTCGATCACCAGGCTGGCGCCTGCCTCGATCAAGCGCTGCGGCGCCTGGGTGGTAGCCAGGCCGACGGTGAATATGCCGGCTGCGCTGGCCGCCTTGACGCCCGGCAGCGAATCTTCGAAGGCCAACGCCTGCCCGGCATGGGCATCCAGGCGTTGCAGGCCGGTCAGGTAGGGCAGCGGGTCCGGCTTGGGCTTGGCCAACTCATCGGCGATCACCACGTGGTCGAACCGCTCGCCCAAGCCCAGGCCTTCGAGCATGTGCTCGGCATTCAGGCGCGGAGCGTTGGTGACCACGCACATGCCAAGGCCATGGCTGCTGGCATGATCGAGCAAACGCTCCAGGCCCGGCAGCGGCTCGAGCGAGTCTGACATTTCACGGAAAAGCGCTTCCTTGCGTTCGGCAAGCGCGTTGCGCTGCTCAAGGCTGGCGCCCTCGAACAATTCGGCGAACAGCTCACCGTTGGCTCGGCCGCTGATCTGGGCATCGAACTGGCCTTGGCTCAATTCGCGGCCGTCGTACTCATGCAGCAATTGGCGAAAAGCTTGTAGATGGAGGGTGTCGGTGTCGGTGAGGGTGCCATCTAGATCGAAAAGCAAAGCAGTCAGCATTGGGGTTTCCCGGTTGAGGACAGGGCAGCCAGTCGATCATAACCAATGCCGACGACGAAGGGGGCTGTTCAGCGTGCTCCGGAAAGAGTACAAATGTGCTCCATGGATAACTTGACCCCCAAACGCCGCGCGATTTTCGATTTCATCCGCGAGCGCATCACCGAACAGGGCCAGCCGCCAAGCCTGGCCGATATCGCCACGCGTTTCGGTTTCGCCTCACGCAGCGTGGCCCGCAAGCACATCACCGCCCTGTGCCAGGCAGGCTATATCGACGTCACACCCAACCAGGCCCGCAGCATCCGCCTGGCCCGGCCTTTGCACCGGCCCCAGATGCTCGAGTTGCCGGTGCTCGGGCAGGTGGCAGCAGGTGCTCCGATCGGGCCGGACATGGGCATTCACGAGCAACTGCTGCTCGACCCCAGCCTGTTTCGTCGCACGCCCGAGTACCTGCTCAAGGTGCGCGGCGACTCGATGATAGGTGACGGCATTCTCGACGGTGACCTGGTCGGGATTCGTCAACAGGGCGATGTCCGCGAGGGGCAGATCGTGGTCGCACGCCTCGACGGTGAGGTCACCATCAAGCGCCTCCAGCGCCAGGGCGAAGGCTACCGCCTGCTGCCGCGCAACCCGGCCTACCAGCCGATCGATGTGGGCCCTGATCAGGAACTGTTCATCGAAGGCATCTTCTGCGGCCTGGTAAGGCGCGACTGATGGGCGCGGTCGTCGATCTGGACAGGCTGCTCGACCAGCGTCGGGTATGGCGTGGTCGGCACGCCCAGACGCGGCCCCAGGGCCTGCAACCCACCGGCCATGCCGGCCTCGACGAGCGGCTGCCTGAAGGCGGCTGGCCAGCGGCGGCGCTCAGCGAATTGCTGCTGGCCCGGCCTGGCAGCGGCGAGCTGCAACTGCTGTGGCCCACCCTGGCCCGTTTGAGCGGCGAGGGCGGTCGGGTGGTGCTGGTGTCACCTCCCTTCATCCCTTTCGCGCCGGCCTGGCAGGCAGCAGGCATCGACC
Organism: uncultured Pseudomonas sp.; assembly: GCA_963529135.1. Classification (GTDB taxonomy): domain Bacteria; phylum Pseudomonadota; class Gammaproteobacteria; order Pseudomonadales; family Pseudomonadaceae; genus Aquipseudomonas. The sequence continues at coordinate 21,408 of CAURYQ010000063.1, forward strand.
TGCGCTGGCTGGTGCAGGTCAACGCCGACGCTGCCGACACCCTGTGGGCAACCGAACAGTGCCTACGTTCAGGCAGTTGCGCTGCCGTGGTGTGCTGGCCCGAGCGGGCCGACGACCGCGCCCTGCGCCGGTTACAAGTGGCCGCAGAAACCGGTGAAGCCCTGGCGTTCGCCTGTCGCGCCCAGTCGGCCATGCACAATCCGTCCCCAGCGGCACTGCGCATCGCCATCGACGTACGCCCGCCCCAGTGGCGGGTTCTCAAATGCCGGGGTGGCATGCCACCGGCCCAACCCATCGCGTGTTCAAGGCAGGGATGATGGAGCATGTTGTGGGCCTGCATTCTCTTTCCGCAGCTGGCGCTGGACAGCTTGCTGCGCGAGCGCGACGACCGTGACTCCCCGCTGGTGCTGCTGGGTGGGCCGAGCCAGCGCCGAGTGCTGCAATCGGTCAACCCAGCTGCCGCTGCCTTGGGTCTGCGTGCCGGCCAGACACTGACCGCCGCCCGCGCACTGGCCGATGGCTTCACCTGCCTGGAGGCCGACGCCCAGCGCATCGAGGCCTTGCAGCAGTTGCTGGCGGCCTGGGCCTACCGTTTCAGTGCCCAGGTGAGCCTGCACTACCCGAGGGCACTGTTGCTGGAAGTGGGGTCGAGCCTTCAGTTGTTCGGGCCATGGCCGGTACTGCAGGCGCGGCTGCGCCAGGAGCTCTGCGCGCTGGGCCTGCGTCAGCGCATCGTACTGGCGAGCAATCCCGTGGCCGCGCGCATGCTTGCCAATGCCCATGACGGCTTGGCCTGTGAAGATGCCGGCTCAACGCGTGCAGCTTTGGCCCAAATGCCCATCGAGCGCATCGGCCTGCGCCCGGACGATGCCCAGGCATTGAGCCGCATGGGGCTGCGCCAGCTCAATCACGTCCTGGCGCTGCCTCGTGATGCCTTGGCCAAACGCTTTTCTGCCCAGGTGCAATTGCACCTGGACCAACTGCTGGGGATGCGCAGCCTGGGTCTGGAGTTCTTCCAGCCGCCAGACCGTTTCGAAGCTCGCCTTGAGTTGAACTTCGATGTGGAATCGCATCAGGCACTGTTGTTTCCGTTGCGTCGCCTGCTGGGCGACCTGGCTGCGTTTCTGGCTGGACGCGACTGTGGTGTCCAGCGCTTTCGACTGTTCATGGAACACGCCGAGGGGCCCGATACCCGGCTCGACGTTGGGCTGCTGTCGGCAGAACGCGATCCAGGCATGTTGCTGGAATTGGCCCGAGGCAGGCTGGAGCTGGTGCGCCTCGATGCAGCGGTTCGCAACCTGCGCCTGGTGGCCGAAGACCTGCCGCCCTTCGTGCCTCAGCACAAGGCCTTGTTCGATCCACGTGCCCAGCAGGCCCAGCCTTGGGAGCAACTGCGCGAACGCTTGCGTGCACGCCTGGGTGACGATGCAGTGAGTGGGCTCACTGCCTTGGCCGACCACCGACCTGAGCAGGCATGGCAAGCCAACGAAGTCGGCCAATGGTCGAGCCTGTCTGTGGCGCCGGGCAGCCGCCCCGGCTGGCTGCTGCCCACGCCCACGCCCTTGGAAGAGCATGCGTACCACGTACAGGGGCAGGGCGAGCGCATCGAATCGGGCTGGTGGGATGGCGCGGACGTGCGCCGTGATTACTTTCGTATCGAAACCCGTGACGGCCTGCGTGGTTGGGCTTATCGCGACCTTGGCCGGGGTGGGCCGCTGTGGTTGCAAGGCTGGTTTTCATGAGCAGCGTCGGCTACGCCGAATTGCATTGCCTGAGCAACTTCAGTTTCCAGCGCGGGGCGTCCAGCGCCGATGAATTGTTCCGTCGGGCGCGCGAGTTAGGCTATCAAGCCCTGGCCATTACCGATGAATGCACCTTGGCCGGCATCGTGCGGGCCTGGCAAGCGGCGAAAGAGCAGGGGGTACGGCTGATCGTCGGCAGTGAAATGCAGCTGCAGGATGGGCCCAAGCTCGTACTGCTGGTGCAGGACCTGCAAGGCTATCAAAACCTCTGCGCCTTGATCACGCGCGCTCGGCGTCGGGCCCAGAAGGGCGAGTACCAGCTGTTTCGCGAGGACCTGCCTGCCCACAGCTCGGGCCTGCTGGCAGTGTGGGTGCCTGACGCTACTGCCGATCTTGCCACCGGTAACTGGCTGAAGACTGTCTATGACCAGCGCTTGTGGCTGGCCGTGCACCTTCACCGTGGTGTCGATGACGGCCAGCACCTGGCGCGTCTGCGTGAACTGGCGGCGGTGTTGGGTGTGAGCGCGGTGGCTTGCGGTGACGTACACATGCACGTGCGTGGTCGGCGTGCCTTGCAAGATTGCATGACCGCCATCGGCCGGCATTGCCAGGTGGCGGAGGCCGGGCGCTTTCTGTTCGCCAACGGCGAGCGCCACTTGCGCACCCTCGCCCAGCTGGCCGAACTGCATCCGGCCGACCTTTTGGCCCAGACGCTGACGATTGCCGAGCGTTGCCGTTTCGACTTGGGCGAGTTGCGTTATCGCTACCCGGAGGAGTTGGTGCCCGATGGGCACACCCCGGCCAGCTGGTTGCGCCAGTTGTGCGAGCAGGGGTTACCGCTGCGCTGGCCCCACGGGCCGACTGTGCAGGTACGCCAAGCGCTCGATCGAGAGTTGGCCTTGATCAGTGAGCTGGGCTACGAGAGCTATTTTCTGACCGTGCACGACATCGTAGCCTTCGCACGCGAGCAGCACATCCTTTGCCAGGGACGCGGTTCTGCAGCCAACTCGGTCGTGTGTTTCGTGCTCGGGATCACCGAGCTTGATCCCATGAAGCATCGGCTGCTGTTCGAGCGCTTTCTTTCCCGCGAGCGCAACGAGCCACCGGATATCGATGTGGATTTCGAGCACGACCGGCGCGAAGAGGTCATCCAGTACGTATTCAGGCGCTATGGGCGACACCGCGCAGCGCTCACGGCGGTGGTCAATACCTACCATGCCAGCGGCGCCGTACGCGATGTCGCCCGCGCGTTGGGGCTGCCAGCCGACCAGGTGGACGCCTTGGCCAAATGCTGCGGCCGCTGGAGCGACCGCATCCCCGATGAGCAGCGATTGGACGAAGCGGGCTTCGACGCAGGCAGCCCGATCGTGCGGCGCATTCTGGTGCTGGCCGGTGAGCTGATCGGGTTTCCCCGGCACCTGTCGCAACACCCCGGTGGTTTCGTCATCTCGCAACAACCTCTCGACCAACTGGTGCCCGTGGAAAACGCGGCCATGGCCGAGCGCACCGTGATTCAGTGGGACAAGGATGACCTGGACATGGTCGGCCTGCTCAAGGTCGATGTGTTGGCGCTGGGAATGCTCAGTGCGTTGCGTCGGTGTTTTGCGCTGGTGCACCAGCACCGTGGGCGGCACCTCACGCT
>CAURYQ010000064.1:0-24649 GCA_963529135.1 uncultured Pseudomonas sp.
CCCACCAAATGGACCGTAAGCCCGCTAACCCAGGAAGCATACAGGCCCCGTGGGAGCGGCCTTGTGCCGCGATGGGCCGTGAAACGGCCCCGGGGATTCTCAAGTGAACAACATTACTCACAAAGGCGGCGTTTTCGCTCCAGCCAGATGAGGGCGCCCACAAAATGGACTGTAATCCTGCTAACTCAGGAAGCATACAGTCCGCGTGGCCTTGTGCCGCGATGGGCCGTGAAACGGCCCCGGGGATCTCAAGTGAACAACATTACTCACAAAGGCGGCGTTTTCGTTCCAGCCGGATGAGGGCTCCCACAAAATGGACTGTAATCCTGCTAACTCAGGAAGCATACGGTCCGCGTGGGAGCCTTATGCCGCGATGGGCCGTGAAACGGCCCCGGGAATCTCAAGTGAACAACATTACTCACCCGGGCGGCGTTTTCATTTCAGCCGGATGAGGGCTGCACCTCAGCCCAGCGGCTTCTCGAAGATTTTCGAATTGCGCTGGAAGTTGTACAACGAAGCCCGCGCCGCCGGCAGCCGCTCGACGCCACTGGGGGAGAAACCGCGTTCGCGGAACCAGTGCGCTGTGCGTGTGGTGAGGACGAACAAGGTGCTCAAGCCCATCTGCCGCGCCCGGCTTTCGATACGCTCCAGCAGTTCGTCCCCTCGCCCGCCATGGCGGTACTCCGGATTCACTGCCAAACACGCCAGCTCGCCCGCGTCGGACTCGGCGATCGGATACAGGGCGGCGCACGCGATGATCATGCCCTCGCGCTCCACCACGCTGAACTGCTCGATTTCCCGCTCCAGCACCTCACGCGACCGGCGCACCAGGATACCCTGCTCTTCCAGCGGGCTGATCAGGTCGAGCAGGCCACCGACGTCCTCGATGGTGGCCTCTCGCACGATTTCGAACTGCTCCTGGGACACCAGCGTACCGCCGCCGCCCCGGGTGAACAGCTCGGTCAGCAGCGCGCCGTCCTCGGCATAGCTCACGATATGACTGCGCGCCACGCCGCCCTTGCAAGCCTCGGCTGCAGCATCGAGCAGCTCGGCCTGGTAGTCGCTGCCCAGGCGCTGCAGGTGTGGAGCAACCTGTTGGGGGCGTAGCTCACGCACCAAGCGACCATGCTCATCCAGCAGGCCCGGCTCCGCGCCGAACAGCAACAACTTGTCGGCACCCAGCTCAATGGCCGCTCGGGTGGCCACGTCCTCGCAGGCCAGGTTGAAGATTTCGCCGGTAGGCGAATAGCCCAGTGGCGAGAGCAGCACAATGGAGCGCTCGTCCAGCAGACGGCTGATGCCCTTGCGGTCCACCCGACGCACTTCGCCGGTGTGGTGGAAGTCCACGCCTTCGAGCACGCCGATAGGCCGCGCGGTGACCAGGTTGCCGGAAGCCACCCGCAGGCGCGAGCCTTGCATTGGCGAGGCGGCGATGTCCATCGACAACCGCGCCTCGATGGCCAGCCGCAGCGCCCCCACCGCGTCGATCACACAGTCCAGGGTGGCTGCATCGGTGATGCGCAGGCCATGGTGGTAGTGCGCTGCCAGGCCGCGTTCGGCCAAGCGGCTCTCGATCTGTGGGCGGGAACCGTGCACCAGTACCAGGCGCACCCCAAGGCTGTGCAGCAGCACCAGGTCGTGGACGATGTTGCCGAAGTTGGGGTGATCGACCCCATCACCGGGCAGCATCACCACGAAGGTGCAGTCGCGGTGGGCATTGATGTAGGGAGAAGCATGGCGTAGCCAGTTGACGTAATCGTGCATGACAGGGCCTGTGGATAAGTGGACGGAGAACGGCGATACAGGGGCGTTCAGGATCATCGTCGGAACAGGCTTGCGGTCACGCGCGGTCTCCTCTAGGCAAAAACGAATGAATGCGATGGACGTTTAGTGCAGGCAATAGTGCCCGATCAGCTCACGCAATAGACGCACGGTCGGCTCGATACGTGACATTTCCAGGTATTCGCCTGGCTGGTGGGCGCACGCGATGTCACCAGGGCCCAGCACGATGGTCTCGCAACCAAGCTGTTGAAGATAAGGCGCTTCGGTGCCGAATGCCACCGCTTCGGCGCGGTGACCGGTGAGCCGCTCCGCCACCTTAACGAGTTCGGTATCGGCCGCTTGCTCGAAGGGCGGCACTTCGGGGAACAGCGGTGCGTAGTCGATACGCACGTCATGACGCTCGGCCACCGGTACCAGCTTTTCCCGAATGGCGGCGCGCAACTGATCGACATCCATGCCCGGCAGCGGGCGCAGGTCGAACTCAAGGGCGCACTGGCCACAAATCCGGTTCGGGTTGTCGCCACCGTGAATGCAACCGAAGTTCATGGTTGGTGCGGGCACCGTGAACTGGGGGTTGCTGTATGCCTGCTGCCACTGCTGGCGCAGGCCCATCAGCTCTCCCATCACCGCATGCATGGCGTCCATGGCGCTGCGGCCTAGGCTGGGGTCCGAGGAATGGCCGCTGCGCCCGAGGATGTCGATGCGATCCATGAGGATGCCTTTGTGCATGCGAATCGGCCGTAGCCCGGTCGGCTCGCCAATGATCGCCGCGCGGCCCAGTGGTTGGCCCGCATCGGCCAGGGCGCGCGCGCCGGACATAGAGCTTTCCTCGTCGCAGGTCGCCAGAATCAGCAACGGCTGCTTGAAGTCGTGCTGCAGCAATGGAATGACGGCTTCGATCACCAACGCGAAAAAGCCCTTCATGTCACAACTGCCCAGGCCCACCCAGCGACCCTCGACTTCGGTCAGCTTCAAGGGGTCAGTGCTCCAGAGCTGCTCGTCGTAGGGCACCGTGTCACTGTGGCCGGCCAGTACCAGGCCGCCAGGGCCGCTGCCGCGAGTGGCCAACAGGTTGAATTTGCCGGGGGTCACCTGCTGGATGTCGCATGTGAACCCCAGATCGCCCAACCAGGTGGCCAGCAGGTCGATGACCTGACGGTTGGACTGATCGAGCGACGCTTGGGTACAACTGACCGAAGGCGCGGCGATCAATGCGGCGAATTGGTCTTTCAGCGTCGGCAACGGCATGCGTGTACTCCTCGGAAGCGTTGCCCATCATAGGACCATCCGCCGTCTGGAATAAACCGTTGACGGCCTACTGCTGTAGACTCTGCAACGACCACGCCCCCTTTCGAGCCTGTGATGCCCAAAGAAACCGAACTCAAGCTGCGCGCCAGCCCCGAGACCCTCGCCGCCCTGCGCGAGCACCCGCTGCTGAAAAAGCGTAACAAGTCTGGCTGGCAGACCCGTGAACTGCTCAACCAATATTTCGACACGCCTGAGCGCGAACTGGCCGAGGCACGCGTTGCCCTGCGCCTGCGCCGTGATGGCGATACCGTGATCCAGACCTTGAAGAGCCGGGGCACCAGCGTGGCTGGCTTGTCCGAGCGCAACGAGCACGAATGGCAACTGGACAAGGTCAAGCTGGACCTCAAGAAGCTGGACGACAGCTGCTGGCCGGCGCAACTGGCCGACCTGGACAAGAAGACCATCAAACCCCTGTTCACCACCGACTTCAGCCGCGAATACGCCGAGATCGCCTGGGGCCGCGGCAAGGCCAAGGTGGTGATCGAGGCAGCGCTGGACCAGGGCTTTGTGATAGCTGGCAAGCGCAAGGAAGCCATCTGCGAGCTGGAACTGGAACTGCGTGAAGGCGAGCCGATGGCATTGCTGGAGCTGGCTGCGGAGTTGGCCGCGAGCCTACCGCTGATGCCCTGCGATATCAGCAAGGCCGAGCGCGGCTACCGTCTGCTGGAGCCGGAGCGTTTCGAACTGGACCTGAGCGTTGCGGATCTTGAAGCAGACATGGCCTTGGACGACGCCTACGCTGCGTTGGCGTGGCAACTGCTAGGCAACAGCCAGCGCCTGGCCGAGCAGTACCGCCACAGCGGTCACTGGCGGTCGCTGCAGGACTGGGTGCAGAGCCTGATCGAACTGCGTGCCATTACCGCCAGCCTGGGCCAGGCAGCTCCTCGCGCAGCCACTCGTGACCTGCGCGTACGCCTTGATGCGCTGCTCGAAGACTGGCGCCCGCTGGTGCAGGCGGGCAACGATGACGAAGACATCCGCCGCGCCGCGCCCGAGCAATTTGCAGAAGAACTGGAAGACCCTCGTTGGGGCCAGTTCTCTCTGGAAACCTCACGCTGGCTGCAGTCGCGTGCCTGGACCGTCGAGCGCAAGGGCCGTGGCGAGCGTCAGGGCAAGGCGCTATTGGCAAGTTGGCTTGCACACCTGATTGCCGAGCAAGGGCGTGACCTGAAATTGTCGTTGTACACCCAGCGCCCCGAAGACCTGGCGGAGCAATTACCACGCATCGAGCAACTGATGGCTTGGCTCCATCATGCACGCCACGTGCTGGACGCGCCGCAGATGGACCGTCTGTACGGCGACATGAAGAAGCTGCATGAGCTGGCCGAGCAGCCAATTGGCGATGAAGTGCTCCAAGCCCGTATCGAGCAGGCCCGTGCGGTCGACCAGAGCCGTGGCTGGAAGCATTTGCTCAAGGCTTGACGCCTGCTGCACGCCTGCCCGCTGCGAACATGCAGGCCTGCCAGGCGGTTTAGCCGACCTGGCAGGCCTCAGCGCGATGCCTCAGCCCGAAAGCGGCAGGCTGGTGGTGGACTTGATTTCCGAAAGGGCCACGATCGAGTTCACCTCCTGAATACCGGGTACGTTGGAGAGCTTTTCGAAGAAGAACCGTTCGTAGGCCTCGATATCCGGGGTAACGATGCGTAGCAAAAAGTCCACGGACCCCATCAGCACGTAGCACTCCAACACCTCTGCAAACCCGCGGATCGCCTCCGTGAACTCGGTGAAGTTGGTCCGGCCATGGGCATTCAATTTCACTTCGGCAAATATCTGGGTGTTCAGCCCGACTTTCTTGCGGTCCAGCAGGGTCACCTGCCCTCGAATCACCCCTTCTTCCTTCAGCCTTTGAATCCGTCGCCAGCAAGGCGATTGCGACAAACCAATGCGTTCGGCGATCTGAGCGCTGGAAAGCGAAGCGTCTTCTTGCAGCAACTCGAGAATACGGCGGTCGTAGGCATCCAAAGCGCTCTGCATGAATAAGTCTCCAGATCACATTTATTAGACTCAATTTACGCTCAATCATACGGAAATGGTGCAACCTTAGCGAAAACTTACCGCCTCAAGCGTGCAAGAATTTCTGCATTCAAAGAGGATGACGCATGAACTCACTGCCGCGTGCCGATGTATGGGCCAACAGCAATGCTCACACCACCGTGCTCTACCGCCTCCAGGCCGAGGCTGAGCCCGACAGCCTGTGCCGTGTGCTGAACCAGTTCGCGTTGCAATTTCTGACACCGCACAGCGTGCAGGTCAGCCAACAGGATGACTGGTTGGCCATCGACATCGGCGTTGGCGGCCTGAGCTGGCACCGCGCAGAGGTGATCGCCCAAAAACTGCGCAACATGGTGTGTGTCGCCGACGTGCACCTGGCCCCTCAACACCGCGTGGAGTTGTCGGTAGTCCAGGCTTAGCAGCCCTCCTGCCAGCTGCCAGGGCAAGCTTCGAAAAGCAGCCGTCGGCAAAATGCTGAAATTCTTTCGCCCCGGATTTCAGCGGCAGCTGAGCTAGCCTGACCACGTCTTCTTGGTCAGGCACGGACGCACTCATGCACAATCCCGACACCTTGGCACTCGACCTGCATCGTGTGCTCGAAGCCTTGCTGGTCGAACAGCACCTGCACGCCTGCGATACCCTGCGCGTGCTACAGCGTGCGGTCGATCACCCTGGTGATCACCCGCTTGAGCAGGTGGCCGCCTGCAACCTCGTCGACCGTCTGCATGCAGGGCAGACACTGGATCTCGACCGTCTTTGCCAATGGCTGGCTGAAAAAGCCGGCCTCCCCTACCTGCGTATCGACCCGCTGCAGATGGACCTGCAGCGAGTGGCCGACCTGGTGTCCCCGGCCTTTGCGCAGAGCCATGGCATTCTCGTCGTGGCAGCTGACGCAACGAGCGTCACCGTGGCCAGCGCCGAGCCTTATCAGCACGGTTGGCAGGCCGATCTGGCCCTGAGCCTTGGACGAAGCGTGCGACGGGTACTCGCAAGCCCTGTGCAAATTCGTCAGGCCGGCGAATCCTTCCAAGGCCTGGCGCAGTCAGTGAAGGGTGCGCACCATCAGCAATCAACCCGCTTCGGCGAACTGGAGCAGTGGCTCGAGCTGGGCAAGCGTCAAACACAGGCCAGCGCGGACGATGCGCACATCGTGCATATCGTCGACTGGCTCCTGCACTACGCAATCGAGCAGCGTGCCAGCGACATTCACCTGGAGCCCCGCCGCGATCAGGGCCACTTGCGCTATCGCATCGATGGGCTGCTGCACACCGTCTATGCCTTTCCTGGCACCGTTCTGTCGGCTTTGATCAGCCGCCTGAAGCATCTGGGCCGCATGGACGTGGCGCAAAAGCGCAAGCCTCAGGATGGCCGCCTGCAAAGCCGCCTGCCCAATGGCGGCGAGGTGGAGCTACGGTTGTCGACCCTGCCCACCCCGTTTGGGGAAAAGCTGGTACTGCGCCTGTTCGACCCGCAGCAACTGCACGAGAATTTCGATCGGCTCGGCCTGCAAGGGCAGCAACTGATCCAGTGGCAGGGCCTGCTGCAACGGCGCCAGGGCATCCTTCTGGTCACAGGGCCAACAGGTTCCGGGAAGACCAGCACGCTGTATGCCAGCCTCAAGCTGCTGGCCACCCCGCAGGTCAACCTGTGCACCATCGAAGACCCCATCGAACGGCTCGAACCTGCCTTCAACCAGTTCCAGGTGCAGCCGGCCCTCGACCTGGGCTTTGCCAACGGCGTGCGTGCCATGCTGCGCCAGGACCCGGACATCATCATGGTCGGCGAAATAAGAGACCGCGACACTGCCCTGGTGGCCGTTCAGGCCGCCCTTACCGGGCATCTGGTGCTGTCCACCCTACACACCAACGACGCCTGTGGCGCAATCATCCGCCTGCAAGAGCTGGGTGTGGCCGATTACTTGATCAAGGCGGCGCTGATCGGGGTCATGGCCCAGCGGCTGGTACGCATGCCGTGCAGCCAGTGCAAGCTGCAGGGCGCCGCCGACTGTCGAACCTGTCGCGGCACCGGTTATCACGGGCGCACAGGCTTGTTCGAATTGCTCGAACCCAGCGACAATCTGCGCGCATTGATCGGCCCTCATACCGACCTGGCGCAGTTGCGGCGCCAGGCACAGGCCGAAGGCCTCGTGGACCTGCGCCGCAGCGGCGAAGCCAAGGTCGCGTGTGGACAGACCCGCACAGAAGAAGTACTGCGTGTATGCGGCTAGTCGGAAGCCGGCCTACCCAGGAACTCGGCCTGCCTGCGAGAATCCAACCGCACACTTCAACCCCCCCACCTTCGAGGTATTTCGTCATGCGTCTCAAAACTGCCGTCGCTGCCGCTGCTCTGCTCGCACTGCCTGTGAGTTCGGCCATGGCCGATTCGTTCTGGCGTAATGTGATCTCTTCCGGTGCGACTACCGGCTCGACCTACCTGACGTCCCGGGACCACAAGCTGGTCATGGCGGCGCAGGATGACGCTGGCAGTTTCGTCGCCAGTGAAGGCGCCATCCGTGGGCCGTTCCTGGAGTCGGCAATCAGACAGGTGCGTGCGCAAAACCCAGGCCTTCAGGCATCGGACATGGACTTGGCCAACGCCATCCTGGCCAAGCATGCGATGGCCGACTGACCGGGTAAGCGCGGGCTTACCACCGCCGGCAAGCTCATGCCCGCCGGCGCTGCCCCTGGCTGCGCGCTGACGCCTGCCCGCGCTGGCCGGTCGCCTTATTCGCCGATAGCGGCCTTGTAACCGGCCGCATCGAGCAGCTTGTCCAGCTCAGCTTCGGCGCTTGGTTTGAGCTTGAAGATCCAAGCATCGTATGGCTGCTCGTTCAGTTGCTCGGGGTTGTCGGCCAGTCCATCGTTGACGGCGATCACTTCGCCACTGATCGGGGCGTAGATGTCCGAAGCGGCCTTGACCGACTCCACTACACCGGCCGCATCGCCGGCGGTGAACACTTTGCCCACTTCGGCCAACTCGACGAACACCACGTCGCCCAGCGCTTCCTGAGCGTGGTCACTGATGCCTACCGTAACGGTACCGTCGGCTTCCAGGCGGGCCCATTCATGGCTTGGGGCGAAACGAAGTTCGGCGGGGATATTGCTCATTTGTTGAATTCCTCGATTGGCTCAGCGGTACGCCCGCCGTTTGATGATGGATCAGATCAGGATCTTGCCATGGCGCACGAAAGTCGGCCTGACCACGCGCACCGGGTACCACTTGCCACGAATTTCCACTTCAGCCCGGTCACCCGTGGCCATTGGCACACGTGCCAGGGCAATGGACTTGCTCAGCGTAGGAGAGAAACTACCACTGGTGATCTCTCCTTCGCCAATTCCCGCCACACGAACCACTTGATGAGCGCGCAGTACACCACGCTCTTCCAGCACCAAGCCCACGAGTTTTTCCTGTACGCCCCGCTCGATTTCCGCCAGCAGAGCAGCCCGACCGATGAAGTTTCGGCTCGCCGGCTCCCACGCGATGCTCCAGCCCAAGTTGCATGACAGCGGCGTGTGGTGCTCGTCGATATCTTGCCCGTAGAGGTGCATGCCGGCTTCCAGGCGCAAGGTGTCGCGTGCGCCCAGGCCGCTGGGTGCAATGCCAGCACCGACCAGATCGTTGAAAAACGTCACCGCCTGGTCGCCAGGGAAAATCATCTCCAGGCCGTCTTCGCCGGTGTAGCCGGTGCGCGCGATGAACCAGTCGCCGTCCATGTGGCCCTCGAAGGGCCGCAGCGTGCGTATCAGGGCCGCCCGCGAAGCACTGACCAGTGCGGCGACCTTCTCCCGTGCGTTAGGGCCCTGGACGGCGAGAATGGCAAGGTCGGGGCGAACCTGACATTCGACGGCAATGCCACCACGCTGCTGCTCCAGCCAATCGAGCACGCGGGCTCGGGTGGCAGCATTGGTGACCAGGCGGTAACCCGTGACCGTGCGGTAGGCGATCAGGTCATCGATCACTCCGCCTTGCTCATGCAGCATCGGACTGTAGAGAGCCTGGCCAACCTGCTCGAGGCGAGCGACATCATTGGCCAGCAACCGCTGCAACCACGTTGTGGCAGCATCGCCCTGAATATCGATGACGGTCATGTGGGAAACGTCGAAGACCCCGCAGTCACTGCGCACCTGATGGTGCTCATCGACCTGCGAGCCATAATGCAGCGGCATGTCCCAGCCGCCGAAATCGACCGTCTTGGCGCCAAGCGCCAGGTGCAGGTCATACAAAAGCGTGCGCTGTCCCATGGGTTTCTCCTTCCGGGCGTGGCGAAGCGGCAGCAGTGAAAGGCTCAGGGCCTTCAGCTGTGCAGACAGCATTGTTTTGATTGCCTGCTGCGCGAGTGCCGCGCATTGTAGCGGCAAGGGCGCAAGCTGACACCCTTAGCAGGAATGGCCTGGTCGACGTGCCGAGCGGCGTATCAGGACAATGACCGGCAGCAGCCCTACCAGCACCAGCGTCAATGCCGGCAGCGAAGCGCGCGCCCACTCCCCTTCGCTGGTCATCTCGAACACCCGCACAGCCAGCGTGTCCCAGCCGAATGGACGCATCAGTAGGGTAGCGGGCATTTCCTTGAGGACATCGACGAACACCAGCAACGCCGCGCTGAGCGCGCCTGGAAGCAGCAGCGGCAGGTAGACCTTGATGAACAGGCGCGCACCGCCCACGCCCAGGCTGCGCGAGACCTCCGGCAGGGACGGACGGATGCGCGCCAGGGTGCTCTCCAGCGGGCCATAGGCCACAGCGATGAAACGAATGACATAGGCCAGCAACAATGCCGTGAGGCTGCCCAGCAGCAGTGGCTTGCCAGCGCCTCCCAGCCAACTGGACAGCGGAATCACCACTTGGTTGTCCAGATAACTGAACGCGAGCATGATCGACACCGCCAGCACCGAGCCTGGCAAGGCATAGCCCAGGTTGGCGAGCCCTACGCCCAGGCCGATGCCCGGCAAGGGCGCCTGGCGACGCGCGAAGGCCAGCAGCAGCGCCACGCAGACCGTCACCAGCGCCGCAACGGCGCCCAGATACAGGGTATGAAGCACCAAGCCGGCATAACGCTCATCCAGATCGTGCCGCCCCCGCTGCCAGAACCAAACCAGCAGTTGCAGCACGGGGATGACGAATGCGCAGGAGAAGACCAACACACACCAGCTGCTGGCGAGCAAGGCCTTGCCACCGCGCAATCTGTACAGCGCCTGGCCCCGGGGGCGTTCATGGCCGCTGTGGTTGGCGCCCCGGGCACGACGTTCGCCATACAGCACCAGCATGACCGCCAGCAGTAGCAAACTGGCCAACTGTGCAGCGCTGGACAGGCTGAAGAAGCCATACCAGGTCTTGTAGATGGCTGTGGTGAACGTATCGAAATTGAAGACCGCCACGGCTCCGAAGTCTGCCAGGGTTTCCATCAGGGCCAGGGCGACACCCGCCCCGATGGCTGGACGTGCCATGGGGAGCGCCACACGCCAGAACGCTTGCCAGGGCGACAGCCCCAATACGCGGGCGGCTTCCATCAACCCTTTGCCCTGGGCCAGGAAGGCGGTGCGGGCCAACAGGTAGACGTAGGGATAGAACACTAGCACCAGTACGGTGATCACCCCTGCAGTGGAGCGCACCCGCGGCAGGCGCATCGGCCCGAAGGCCTCGCGTAGCGCACTCTGCACTGGCCCGGCGAAGTCCAGCAACCCCACGAACACGAAGGCCAGCACGTATGCCGGAATGGCAAACGGCAACATCAACGCCCAGTCCAGCCAGCGACGGCCTGGAAACTCGCACAGGCTGGTGAGCCAGGCCAGGCTGACACCAAGCAGGGTGACGCCCACGCCCACCCCCACGACCAAGGTAACGGTGTTGCCCAGCAAACGCCGCATCTGCGTGTCGAGCAAGTGGGACCAGATCTGCAGGTCGATCGATTGCCACGACAGCAGCAGGACGCTCAGGGGCAGCAGCACCAGAGCGGCGATCAGGGTGACTGGAAAATACCAGTGGCGACGATGGGTGTAGGGCACGTTATATCTCTATGACGGGTCGCAGGCCGACCCGCGAAGAGGCCCTGACAGGCCTCTCGGGCGTAGGAGTGGCGCTTAGTTCCAGCCGGCACGGTCCATCAGGCGGATGGCTTCGGCCTGCCGCTTGCCGGCCACTTCCACCGCAATGCTGTCAGCCTTGAAGCTGCCCCAGGCTGCGACTTCGTCCGAAGGCTTGACCTGCGGGTTGGCTGGAAACTCCTGGTTGATCTCGGCGAACAACTTCTGCGCTTCTTCGCCGGTCATCCACTCCACCAGTTTCTTGGCGGCCTCAGGATGCGGCGCATGCTTGGTCAGGCCGATGCCCGAAAGGTTCACGTGTACGCCGCGGTCCTGCTGGTTGGGCCAGAAGAGCTTCACCGGCAGAGCGGGGTTCTGCTTGTGCAGGCGACCGTAGTAGTAGGTATTCACCACACCCACGTCGCACTGGCCTGCCTCGACGGCCTGGATCACTGCATTGTCGTCCGAGAACACATCGGTGGACAGATTGTTGACCCAACCCTTCACGATCTGCTCGGCCTTCGCTTCGCCGTGGCTTTCGATCAGGGTGGCGGTCAGCGACTGGTTGTAGACCTTCTTCGCCGTGCGCAGGCACAGCCGCCCTTCCCACTGTTTGTCGGCCAGGGCTTCATAGGTACTCAGCTCTGTTGGCTTGACCCGCTCGGTGGAGTAGATGATGGTGCGTGCCCTGAGGCTCAGGCCGGTCCAGTCATGGGACGAGGCACGGTACTGCGGCAGAATGTTGCGGTCGATGATCTCGGATCGAATAGGCTGCAGGATGCCCATCTGTTCGGCCTGCCACAGGTTGCCTGCATCGACGGTGAGCAGCAGGTCGGCCACACCGTGTTCACCCTCGGCCTTGATGCGCTGCATCAGAGGCGCTTCCTTGTCGGTGATGAACTTGATCTTCACTCCGGTCTTGGCCGTATAGGCATCGAACACCGGCTTGATCAGCTCGTCGATGCGCGAGGAGTACACCACCACCTCATCAGCTGCCTGCGCGGTGCCGCCGAACACGGTCAGGGCCAGGGCGGCCAGTAGGGACTTGCGTGGCAACATGGAAGGCGCTCCTCGATCGATTAGAGAGGCGCAGATGGTAGTGAATCCCATTTGAAGGCTCACCCACATTGCCGTTACCGGATGTTGCAATGCGCCACGCTGGCTTTCCCGAAACCGTCCACGCCAGCGATTGAATGCCAGGCGCTGGCAGGGCTCTGCCAGCGCCTAGGGGTTCAGGCCTTGGCCAGGTCAGGCAGGTCGCCGCTCAGGCCCAGTGCCTGTCGCACAAACACGGCTTTTGCCTCTGGCATGTGTTCGACCAGCTTCAGGCCACTGTTGCGCAGCCAGCGCAACGGCAATCGGTCGGCCTGGAACAGCCGTTCGAACCCCTCCATGGCCACCATGAGCGCCAGGTTGTGCGGCATGCGTCGACGCTCATAACGGCTCAGCACCTTCACGTCGGCCAGTCTTTCACCGCGCTTGCAGGCGTCCATCAAGACTTCGGCCAGCACCGCCGCGTCGAGGAACCCCAGGTTCACACCCTGCCCTGCCAGCGGATGGATGGTATGGGCAGCATCACCGATCAGCACAAGGCCGGGTTCCACATAACGCTTGGCATGCCGCTGGCGCAGGGGCACGCACAGCCGTGGGTCAGCCTGCAGCACCGACCCGAGACGGCCTTCGAAAGCGCGCTCCAGGGCATTGAGGAAGGCCGGCTCATCCAACGCCATCAGCCGTTCGGCCTCGGCCGGGGTGGTCGACCACACAATCGAGCACCAGTCCTGTTTCCCGTCACGGGTCAATGGCAGGAAGGCGAGCGGGCCGTCGTCGGTGAAGCGTTGCCAGGCGGTAGCCTGGTGCTCCGCGGCACAGCGCACGCTGGTAACGATGGCGTGATGCAGGTAGTCCCACTCGCGTGTTTCACAGCCAGCCAGACGGCGGACCGCCGAATTGGCGCCGTCGGCAGCGACGACCAACGGTGCGCGCAGCCGTCGCCCATCGTGCAAGGTCATCAGCCAGTCGTCGCCCGAATGGCGCAGCTGTTCCATGCGCGCATTGGGCAGCAGGCCGATATCGCTGTCGTGCAGGCACTCAAGTAGCGCGTCCTGCACCACCTTGTTCTCGACGATATGACCCAGCACCTGGGCATGCACGCTGGCGGCGGAGAAGTGAATCTGTCCGGTGCCGCTGCCGTCCCATACCTGCATGTCGGAGTAAGGCGTGGCGCGCCGCCGTGCAATGCCTTCCCAGGCCCCCAGGCGCTCGAGAATCCGTTGGCTGGCAGCCGACAGCGCACTGACCCTGGGCTCGAACGGCGCCTGGGCATCGAACGGCCTGACTGCCAGGGGGCCGCCGTCGAGCAGCAGCACTTGCAAGCCGCTGTGGCGCAAGGCAAGCGCCAGCGCGCTGCCAACCATGCCGGCACCTACGATCAGAACATCTGCGCGTGTTTCCATGCCTTACGCCAGCCTCGCTTGCGGCTTGAGCCGCACGTATAGGGTTTTATCGACCCGCGCCACCAGTTCGCCTGCGCCGTCGCGGATATCGACCTGCAAACGAGGCAGGCATTTCTTGCCGGTAGCGGTCTGCTGGCGGATGTCGTCCAGCAGCGCGTCATCGACATGGAACTCGGCGTACACCGGGCCTTTGCCAGGCGAGATGAAGTCGATGCTGGCAGCCTTGTCCCAGACGATGTAGTCGCGCCCCAGTCGTTCGATCAACAAAAGCATGTAGAACGGGTCGACCATGGCATAGAGGCTGCCACCGAACTGGGTGCCCACGTAATTGCGGTTCCAGCGCGTAAGCTTCATCGCCACCCGGATGCTGCGCATGTCAGGGCTGATGTGCTGCACGCGGATACCGGCGCCCAGGTAAGGTGGATACAGGTTCAACATCCAGCGCAGGACCCGCGCCCGCCGAGCCAGTCTGCGTGGGCTGCTCATGCCTTGCTCCGCACATCAGGGCGCGTACCCAGGCCCATGGCTTGGCGCGCGAACCAGCTTTTGGCAGGTGGCAGCAGGTCCAGGCCCAACAAGCCAAGGTTACGCCCTGCGGCGAGCAACGGCTGGCCGCTGCCGAACAGCCGTGTCACTTGATCGGAAAACCCGATGGTCAGCGCCTGGTCCAGTCGCTGGCGCTTGCGGTAGACCTGCAAGGTCGCGAGGTCGCCGGGCTGTTGCGGCCCTGCAAGCAACGCCTCGGCAAGGGACTGCACATCCCGCAGTGACAGGTTGAAGCCTTGTCCAGCGATCGGATGCAAGCTGTGGGCGGCGTTGCCCAGCACGACCAGGTGGGGACGTATCTGCTCTTGCGCCTCGATCAGCGAAAGCGGGTACAGGTGCCGCGCCCCAACCTGGCGCAGGGTACCCAGGCGGTAACCGAAGACACCCTGCAATTCCCGCAGGAAGTCGCGCTCATCGATGTCGGCCAGACGCCGTGCGTCCATGCCCTGTCGTGTCCAGACCAATGCACAGCGGTTCTCCGGCAACGGCAGCAAGGCCATGGGGCCGGCTTCGGTAAAGCGTTCGAAAGCTTGGCCCCGGTGAGGTTCGCCGGGCGTGATGTTGGCGATCAGGGCACTCTGCTCGTAAGGCGTGTGGCATACGTGAATGCCCAGTTGCTCACGCAGCCCCGAACGCCCACCATCGGCCAGCACCGCCAGGTCGCAATCGAGCTGGATGTCGTCATTGAGGCGCAGGCGATAACCGCCCTCGACAGCCTGCATCGACGTCACTTCCGCCGGGCAGCGCCAACTGACCACATCGCGGTCCAGGCCCTGCCAGAGGCACTGCCCGAGCCAGGCATTCTCGACCACGTATCCCAAGGCCGAAACGCCTTCTTCCTGAGCGTCCAGGCGCGTGGCACCGAAGCGCCCTCGATCCGACACGTGAATCTGAGTAATCGGTTCGGCCCGCTGCTCGATCGCAGGCCACAGGCCAAGCTGAGCGTAAAGCTGGCGGGTACCGAACGACAGCGCCGAAGAACGCGCATCGTAGCTGGGCTGGAAGCTGTCGCCTGGGGCGAAGGGTTCAATGAGCAGAATGTTCCAGCCGCGCGCCTTGGCACCTGCCTGCAGGGTCAGCGCCAGGCTTGCCCCTACCAGCCCTCCACCGATGATCGCCAGATTCACCCGGGTCATAGGCTGGCCTGACGGGCGCTGTGCATCAACGCTTCGATCTCGGCGACGGTGCGGGGAACGCCCGACGTCAGGATTTCACAGCCTTGCCTGGTGACCACCACATCATCCTCGATCCGAATGCCGATGCCGCGCCATTTCCTGGCCACGCTTTCGTTGTCGGCGGCTATGTAGATTCCGGGCTCGACGGTCAAGGCCATGCCTGGCTCGAGCACCCGCCACTCACCGCCCACCTTGTAATCGCCCACGTCATGCACATCCATGCCCAACCAGTGGCCGGCACGGTGCATGTAGAAAGCCCGATAGGCCTCGCTCTGGATCAACGCCTGCACGTCCCCTTTCAACAGCCCCAGCTCTACCAGCCCTTGGGTGATTACCCGCACGGTGGCTTCATGGGCATGGTTCCAGTGCTTGCCAGGGGCGATTTCGGCGAAGGCCGCTGCCTGGGCACTGAGCACGAGCTCATAGATGGCTTTCTGCTCGGGTGAAAACCGCCCGCTGACAGGAAACGTGCGCGTGATGTCGCTGGCATAGCAATCGATTTCGCAGCCGGCGTCGATCAGTACCAGATCGCCGTCCTTGAGCGGTGCATCGTTCTGCTGGTAGTGCAGGATGCAACCATTGCGCCCTGCAGCAACGATGGACCCATAGGCCGGCATCTTCGCCCCGCCTTGGCGGAAGGCGTAATCGAGCTCTGCTTCCAGGCTGTATTCGTGCAGGCCCGGACGACAAGCCTGCATCGCCCGCACGTGGGCGTTGGCAGAGATCTCGGCGGCCACGCGCATCACCTTCACTTCCGCTGCCGATTTATACAGGCGCATGTCGTGTAGCAGGTGATCCAGGGCAACGAATTCGTTCGGGGGCTGCGCACCGAGACGGGCCTTGGAGCGGATCACGTTGATCCAGTCCATCAACCTGCGATCGAATTCCGGGTTGCTGCCCATGGCGCTATAGACGCGTTCGCGGCCTTCGATCAGCCCCGGGAGGATCTCGTCGATGTCCGCGATGGGAAACGCATCATCAGCGCCGAAATCACGCACCGCCCCTTCCTGGCCGGCCCGCAAGCCGTCCCAGAGCTCACGCTCAGGGTTGCGCTCGCGGCAGAACATGACGTATTCGCCATGCTCTCGGCCGGGGATCAGGGCAATGACCGCTTCAGGCTCGGGAAAGCCGCTGAGGTATTGAAAGTCGCTGTCCTGCCGGTACACGTGCTCGACGTCACGGTTGCGGATGGCAACGGCGGCGGCGGGCAGAATGGCGATGCTGTTGGGGACCATCTGCGCCATCAGCGCCTTGCGCCGGCGGGCATATTCGGCCTTGGGAATGCGGCTCATGGGCAGACTACCCCGTCGTTCAGTGCAAAGAAGGCTTGGGCGCAGGCGCTGCAGGCTTGGCCAGTTCGGAGAACAACAGCAACGGCGCCACCCGCAGGTATTCCATCACTTCCATGTAGTCGCTCTCGCCGTCTTCGGACTCTTCCAAAGCTTCCTGCACCTGGGAAATGGCCACCAGATCCTGGAGCACTTCCTTGGCTTCGATGGAGAGGTCCTTGCCACCGGCGTTCAAGCCAAAACCGGTGATGAAGCCCTGACACCATTGACCCAGGGCAGTGGCGCGATCGGTCAAAGCAGCGTCATCGGACGGCAGCAGCAGGACGATGGCCATGTCGTCGCTGGTGAGTTCACCCTTGACCATTTCCTGCAGGCCGATCAGGGCATTGCGCACATTCTCTTGCGGTTCGGTTTCCAGCAGTTGAGCCGCATCGGCCAGCCAGCCGTCGGCATCGAAGCCGGCGCCCGCGCAACTGCGGCCGATGAGCAGGCCGTGCAGTTCGGCTGGTGTGACGGGGTGACCATTGCTGGCAAGCAGCATGGCGAATGCAACGTAGGGCGATTGAGTATTGGGCATGGGCTGCTAGGCGCCGGAGGGCGCAATGACTAGAATGAAGGCCTTGTATCCTAGCACCGGCAGGCGCGCCAAGACCATCGGCACTGGCAGTCGCGGCCAAGGGAGAGGCATCATCGCAAGATGAGTCAATGACGGAGCGAATCGAGTGCAACCCACGCAAGAGAACGACCTGCAGGCCCTGATGAGCCGATTCGAGCTGCTGATCGAGCGTGTCGAGCAACTTAAACGGCAAAATGCACTCCTAGTAGCTCAGGAAAAGTCCTGGCGCGAAGAGCGCGCCCACCTCATCGAAAAGAACGAGATCGCCAGGCGCAAGGTCGAGTCGATGATCTTGCGTCTCAAGGCTCTGGAGCAAGACTCATGAGTTCAAGCAATAGCGTCACCGTGCAGATCCTCGACAAGGAATACTCGATCATCTGCCCGCCCGAAGAGCGCAACAACCTGGTCAGTGCGGCTCATTACCTGGACAGCAAGATGCGCGAGATTCGCAGCAGCGGCAAGGTGATCGGTGCCGACCGCATCGCGGTCATGGCGGCGTTGAACATTACCCACGAGATGTTGCATCGGCAGGAAGACCGCAGTGCTGCGCCGGCAGGCGGCGCCTCGCGCGAGCAGGTGCGCGATTTGCTGGACCGTGTCGATCAGGCGCTGTCCGACGATACGGGTACCAAAAAAAACTGAGGTTGTTATACTGGCGCCACTCCCTGGTGGATGCGCCAGTCGGTTATGTCCCTGAGCCGATACGCACAACCACGGGGGTTGCACGCTGGGGCAGGTGTGCATGTCCGCTCGACGGAAAGCCTTAATGTCCCCTGCAATCTCCACCTTGAACTTTCGGGTTCAAGGGCTACACCGATAGCGGTCTTATCGGGGAGCCCGAATTCTGTTGCCCGCCAATCGGCGGGCAAGTCGTTTTGGCCGACATCATTGGCCTGCACTCCTCGGATCGCCCGCGCCATGACCGACACCGCGACGCTCACCCGACCCCAACTTCGCAGGCAGTTGCGCCAGGCGCGCCGTGCCCTTACGCCCGCCCAGCAGCGCCAGGCCGCTGCCGGCCTGTACCGCCAGTTGGCGCAGCATCCACTCTTCCGCCGAGCCAGGCATATCGCCCTGTACCTGCCCAATGACGGCGAAATCGACCCAGCGTTGCTGCTGCGCGAGGCGCAACGTCGCGGCAAGCGCACGTACCTCCCCGTGCTGCATCCGTGGCCACGCACCCGCATGGTTTTCCAGCGGTTCGAGAAAGGCGAGAAACTCAAGCCCAACCGCTTCCGCATCCCCGAGCCGGCCACCGACCGCAGGCGTCAGCGCCCGGTGTGGGCACTGGACCTGATTCTGCTGCCGCTGGTCGGCTTCGACGAAGCCGGTGGCCGATTGGGCATGGGGGGTGGTTTCTATGACCGCAGCCTGGCTTACCTGGCCCGCCGGCAGGGGTGGAAAAAACCATTGCTGGTGGGATTGGCGCACGAGTGCCAGAAGGTCGAACGATTGGCGCAGGCCAGTTGGGATGTACCTGTGCAAGGGACGGTCTCGGACCGTCACTGGTACGTGGCACCGCGCTGAGCGGTGCCGGGCTGGGTCAGCGTTGCGCTTGACCGGCTTCGTACGGCATCTGGTAGGCGTTATCCAGCTTGCGCTCCCAGATCCCCTGCGCATAACCGGTAGTCACTACACCCAAGCCAAAGATGAACACCAGGACCCACAGCAGGTCCGGCTTTTTACGTTGATTCATCGACGATTGCCCCCCAGGCAAACTGTTCAGTGCTCGGCGACTTCTGGGTAGCACCTGAGCATCGCACCTCAAACGGGGCGCATTCTCCGATAACCTGAGCCACCACGCAAACGTTGACGTCAACCGGCCGTCGGTTTGATGGAACGAGTTATTTCAAAGCATTTCTGGAGCAACGACATGTCCTATTGGCTGATGAAATCCGAGCCCGATGAACTCTCCATCGAAGGCTTGGCCCACTTGGGCGAAGCGCGCTGGGACGGTGTGCGCAATTACCAGGCGCGCAATTTTCTGCGCGCCATGAGCGTGGGCGACGAGTTCCTGTTCTACCATTCCAGCTGCCCAAAACCTGGCATCGCCGGCATCGCCCGAATCATTCGCGCGGCCTACCCGGACCCGACGGCGCTGGACCCGCAGAGCCATTACCACGACCCCAAGGCCACGCCGGACAAGAACCCGTGGAGCGCAGTGGACGTGGCTCACGTACGGACCCTACCGCAGGTGCTTGAACTGGGCTGGCTGAAACAACAGGCAGCTCTGGCTGAACTGCCGCTGGTACACAAGGGTAGCCGCTTGTCGGTGATGCCGGTAACGGCCGAGCAGTGGGCTGCGATTACCGCACTGGGTTGAGGCGCCTGCCCATTTAGTGTGTTTCAAGTCAGCCTACAGGCGCGCCGGGTCTGAGTCAGCGGCTCACTGGACGATCAGGTTGTTGAACAGCAGGTCCTCGACGATCGGCTTGCCCTCTTCCGTTTCCATCACCTGCTGAACCTGCTTGAGCGCCTCTTGGCGTAAATGCTCCTTGGCTTCGACATTGCTCATGCTGTCCACGGTCTGCTGGGTGAACAGCGCTACGAGCTGATTGCGAATCAACGGTTCGTGGTGCTGTACCGCCTTGGCAGCCTCATCCCCGGTCACCCGCAGCGCGACGTCCGCCTTGAACACCCGCAGCCGTGGGCCACCATCGAGGGCATAGTTGCCCACGAACGGCGGGGTCAGCGTGATATAGGCCACCTTTGGCGCACCCTCCTTGGCTTCTTCGGCCATGGCTGCAACGGGAAACACCAGTGCCAACACCATCAATATCCACGCTTTCACGAAATCGCTCCTCTAAACAGGTGGCGCCAGCTTAACCAGCACATCGTTCAAACCCAAGCCCGGGCTTATGCCAACCCATCAGGGCGAGCCATGCTCGTTGACCCGGCCGACGGCCCTCCTACACTTATCGGCCATTACCCGCAAAGGAATAGGCCACGATGAAAGCTCTGCTATGCAAGCGCCTGGGCCCGGCCCGCGACCTGGTCCTGGAGGACGTTCCCAGCCCCGAACCGAAGCCTAACGACGTCGTGTTGAGTGTGCAGGCAGCAGGGGTCAATTTTCCCGACACCTTGATCATCGAAGGCAAATACCAGTTTCAACCGCCGCTGCCGTTCTCGCCCGGAGGAGAAGCAGCAGGCACGGTTACAGCTGTCGGGGCCAAGGTTGGCGCATTCAAGGTAGGCGACCGCGTCATGGCACTGACCGGCTGGGGCGCGTTCGCTGAACAAGTGGCCGTGCCTGCTTCCAACGTGATGCCCATCCCCCCCCGACATGGACTTCCCCATCGCTGCCGCCTTCGGCATGACCTACGGCACCTCAATGCATGCCTTGCGCCAGCGTGGCCAATTACAGGCCGGCGAAACCCTGCTGGTATTGGGCGCATCCGGGGGCGTGGGCCTGGCGGCGGTCGAGATCGGCAAAGCCATGGGAGCCCGCGTCATTGCTGCCGCCAGCAGTGCGCAGAAGCTCGCCGTTGCCCAAGCTGCCGGGGCAGATGACTTGATCGACTACAGCCAGGCCAACCTGCGCGAGGAAATCAAGCGCCTGACCGATGGCAGGGGCGCGGATGTGATCTACGATCCGGTGGGCGGGGAGTTGTTCGAACATGCCGTCAGAGGGCTGGCGTGGAATGGAAGGTTGCTGGTGGTGGGCTTTGCCAGCGGCACTATTCCTCAGTTGGCTGCCAACCTGGTATTGCTCAAGGGAGCCGCTGTGCTGGGGGTATTCTGGGGGGCGTTTGCCCAGCGGCAGCCTGCGGATAACGCAGCCAACTTCAAGCAGCTGTTTGCCTGGCATGCCGAAGGCAGGCTCAAGCCTCTGGTTTCGCAGACGTTCGCCTTGGCTGACGCAGGTATCGCCATCGAGAAGCTTGGCCAGCGCCAGGCGGTCGGCAAGCTGGTGGTGCTGCCGAGTACCGTATGATCACCTTTCGCGCAGGGCGTGGCAGCGCCTGAAGCGCGCTTCCAGGTTCCGATCAGGCATCTGGTGGGTGCGCAGGGCCTGAAGCGTCTGCTCGACGTAGTCGCGTGTGGTGCCATAACGCCCTGTGGCACTGGCGAGTATGTGACTGAGCACGTTGTCGGGCAGGTTGCCCGCATAGCAGGGCAGATGCCGTTCCAGCACGAAACCAAGGGCCTGCACCCTGCTGCCATCGGCCAACCGGCAGTTGAGCCAGTGCGGGCGGTACGCCGGGTACGGCATCTCGCGCTGCCAGAGGGCTTGGAGCGAAGCCTCCAGCGTCGTGTCATCCAATCGGTAGGCAAAGCCGCTGCACGAGCCCCCTCGATCCAGGCCGAATACCAGTCCAGGGGTTTCGGGCGTGCCACGGTGTTCGTGCGACCACAGGTACAAGCCGCGGTGATAACCGTGCACCCGCGCACGTTGGCGCTCCACCGCGCTGCACTCAGGTCGCCAGATCAAGGAGCCATAAGCGAACAACCATACTGGCCCGCCTTGGTGCCGGGACATGGTGGCTTGCATGGAGCGATGCAATTGCTCGTGGGTCAGTTGCTGGCCGAAATCGAGCGAAGGAGGGTAAGTGACTTGCCAGGATGAACGTTCGAGCGCCGACATAAGCTGCCGCTATGATTCCCTGTGAACAAAGCATGTAACGTGACCGAGCCTGATGCGCGCACACCGCTTCGTTGATGAGGGCGCTAGGCAGCCCCTCCAAAGCGGTAACGTCAGGCGGTGTATAAGCTAAGTCAGGGAACGGTGCCGGACAAGTGCATGCTGATCTTTTCACACGCGGGGCCGACGACCGGCCTGGCAACCTGTCACTGTCGAGCGTGATCGGGCGGGCAGCATGATCGCCGCCCTGCACCCCTGATCGAATGCTCAGCCACGAGGCGCGTAGGCGAATACGTCCGCACGCATGCGATGTGCATCCATGCCTGCCTCTACCAGCGCGTCGAGCGTGGCGTAGATCATGTTCGGCGAGCCACTGGCGTATACATGGACGCCGTTGAGATCGGCGATATCCTCGCAGACTGCTTCATGCAGCATCCCGCAACGGCCTTCCCAGCCACACAGGTCGCTGACCACCTGATGCAGGTACAGGTTGGGCAGGCGCAGCCACTGGTCCCAGTGCTCGATCTGGTAGAAGTCCTCAGGGCGCCGCACCCCCCAGTACAGGTGCACAGGGTGCTTGAAGCCTTGCGCGCGGCAATGCTCCACAAGGCTATGCATCTGCCCCATGCCGGTGCCGGCGGCGATCAGCACCAACGGCCCGTCGGGCAGCTCGGCCAGGTGCGTATCGCCAAAGGGCATTTCGATGCGCGCCAGCCGATCACGCTGCAACTGTTCGATCAACTGCATGGCACTGGGCTCGCGCGCCAGTACGTGCAGTTCAAGCTCACGCCCCGCGTGGGGAGCGGATGCCAACGAAAAGGCGGCCGGTTTGCCGGCGTCGCGCTCGATCATCAAGTACTGCCCGGCATGGTAGCGCGGTGGCTTGCCCGCAGGGGCCAACAGGCGCACACGCCAGACGTCGCCACCCACTTCAAGGCACTCACTGACCGTGCAAGCCAGCTTGCGCATCGGCAACTCACCCCGGGCGAGCACGCCGTCCCACAGCAGCACGCAGTCTTCAAGCGGCTCGGCAATGCAGGTGAACAACTCGCCGTGATCCCGGACTTCTCCGTTCTGGCGAACGCTCCCTTCGACCAACAAGGCGGCGCAGACATGGCAATTGCCATTGCGGCAGCTGTTGGGGCAGTCAAAGCCCAGCCGACGCGCACCTTCCAGGATCCGTTCCCCGGGTTCGAGCGTCAGTACCGCTCCGGACGGCTGCAACGTTACCTGCATCAATCTATTCCCAACTGATCCCACAGCTCATCGATACGCCGAGTGACGGCTTCGTCCTTGACGATGACTCGCCCCCACTCGCGTGTAGTCTCGCCCGGCCACTTGTGCGTGGCATCCAGGCCCATCTTCGACCCCAGGCCCGACACTGGAGAGGCAAAATCCAGGTAGTCGATCGGCGTGTTGTCGATCATCACCGTATCACGCTTGGGATCCATGCGCGTGGTGATGGCCCAGATCACGTCGTTCCAGTCGCGGGCGTTGATGTCGTCGTCGGTCACGATAACAAACTTGGTGTACATGAACTGTCGCAAGAACGACCAAACCCCCAGCATCACGCGCTTGGCATGCCCCGGGTACTGCTTCTTCATGGTCACCACCGCCATGCGGTAGGAACAGCCTTCCGGCGGCAGATAGAAGTCGACGATTTCCGGAAACTGCTTCTGCAGGATCGGCACGAACACTTCGTTCAGCGCCACGCCAAGAATGGCCGGCTCATCCGGTGGCCGCCCGGTGTAGGTGCTGTGGTAGATCGGCTTTTGCCGATGGGTGATGCGCTCGACGGTGAAGACCGGGAAGCTGTCCACCTCGTTGTAGTAACCGGTGTGGTCGCCGTACGGGCCTTCAGGGGCCATTTCGCCCGGATGGATCACGCCTTCGAGGATGATCTCGGCCGTGGCCGGCACCTGCAGGTTGCTGCCGCGACACTTGACCAGCTCGGTGCGATTGCCCCGCAGCAGGCCGGCGAAGGCATATTCGGAAAGCGTATCCGGCACGGGGGTCACTGCCCCAAGAATGGTGGCTGGATCGGCCCCCAGCGCTACGGCCACAGGGAAAGGCTGGCCGGGGTTCTTCTCGCACCACTCGCGGTAGTCCAGGGCGCCGCCACGGTGGCTGAGCCAACGCATGATCACCTTGTTACGGCCAATCACCTGCTGCCGGTAGATACCCAGGTTCTGGCGGTCCTTGTTCGGCCCGCGCGTGACGGTCAGGCCCCAAGTGATCAGCGGCGCCACGTCCCCCGGCCAGCAGTGCTGAATCGGCAATGCACCGAGGTCGACATCCTCCCCTTCCAGCACGACTTCCTGGCACACGGCGTCCTTGACCACCTTCGGCGCCATCGAGACGACTTTCTTGAAGATCGGCAGCTTCGACCAGGCATCCTTGAGCCCCTTGGGCGGCTCGGGCTCCTTGAGGAAGGCCAGCAGCTTGCCGATCTCGCGCAGCTCATCGACGGACTCGGCACCCATGCCCATGGCCACCCGCTCAGGCGTGCCGAACAGGTTGCCCAGCACGGGAATGTCGAAGCCGGTGGGCTTTTCGAACAACAACGCAGGGCCCTTGGCGCGCAGCGTGCGGTCGCAGACCTCGGTCATTTCCAGCACTGGGGAAATCGGGACCTGGATGCGCTTTAGCTCGCCGCGCTGTTCCAGGCCACGAATGAAGTCGCGCAAGTCGCGATACTGCATGCATGAGCCTCGTATTGGCCGTATCGGTCGGGGGTACAGAGTGTAGCGCCGTTCAATGTGCAATGGCCAAAACTGATTAGGGCCGCTTCGCAGCCCATCGCGGCGCAAGGCCGCTCTACAGGGAAAAAGTAATCCAGTAAGAGCGACCTTGTGCCGCGAAGGGGCCCCAGGCGGCCCCAATCAA
>CAURYQ010000065.1:0-24351 GCA_963529135.1 uncultured Pseudomonas sp.
CACAGCATTGGGGATCAGCTTCGCGCTTTGAATGTGAGGTTCATGGAGCGCTTACGTTCGACTAGCGCGTGCATATCGTGCGCTGTCTGCTCCCGCTCCCGCCCGATCTGTGCTGACTCCTTAATAAAATCGACATTGACGTCAGAGGCTTGGGCAAAAATCAGCCGAGGGGGAGGGAGTCTCGGCGGCACTAGGCTCTGTACGAAATCTCGAGAAACCCATTTGCCGCCCCTCGAACGCTGAGATTTTGTAGAGTCCCCCGCCATCGACGGAAAGGAATTCTGTGATGGCAAGGCGTTACGAGCTCTCGGACGAGGCCTGGGGCGTGGTCTCCGATCTCTTCATCGAAACCCATGGCCGAGGGCGCCCGCGCCTGAGCGACCGACTGATGCTTGATGGCGTGCTCTGGGTGCTCTGCTCGGGTGCTGCGTGACGAGATATGCCGGAGCGCTTTGGCCCGTGCTCAACGGTCCATCAACGGTTTCGGGGCTGGCGAAACCACGGGACATTCGATCAGATGCTCAAACGCTTGCATCTGCGGCTGAATGATCAAGGCTTGATCAATCTGCAAACATGGATGATCGACTCAGCCGCCGTGCGCGCAACCCGAGTCTCGTCAGGTGCCGGGAGAAGGGGGGCCTGACGAGCCCGCCGATCACGCTCTAGGCCGCAGTCGCGGTGGCCTGACAACCAAAATCCATATGCTCTGCGACGCCAACGGAACACCGTTGCGCTTTCTCCACTCTGGCGGTCAAGCCAGTGACATCAGCTACGCCCAGCCTCTGCTAGACGGAGTCAGCATTCCCTCAAGCCAACGTGGCCGCCCGCGCAAACGCTGTAAATGGTTGGTTGCCGACAATGGTTACGACGCCGAAGCACTACGCCGCTACTGCGATCAATATCGAATGCAGCCCGTTATCCCGCTGCGCTCAATGAAGCGCAAACCCAAACCGGGCTTGCCCAGGCTATTTGATCGAGCCAGTGCCGACAGCGCAAGATCATCGAACCGATGTTTGGCTGGCAGAAAGAGAACCGCCGGATCGTAACGCGCTTCGACAAGCTCGCGAAAAGCTACGCCGCCATGGTCACACTGGCTTGTTCCATGCGGTGTTTTCGACATCTCTTTTCGTACAGAGCCTAGCATTTGAAGCGGGTAGCCGTCGCTATCACTGGAGCCCAAAAATTCCCGATGCGATTCCACCGAGAGCCATAACTAGCTAATTTGTATATAGATATCCTATGAGGCACATCAAAAAATCCACCAAATTCCAGCCCCGCGAAAACCGTGCCCTCACGACCAACAACCGTCCGTCTGTCTCCGGCACCAGTTCAGGTTCCAGCGAAGGCTTACCAAAGTCGCTGGAACCTCCGTAACCCGCCTTCCGGCGCACTCGCCGTTCACTCAGACCGCTTCTACAAAGTCCCAAGAGCCCGGAACTCAAGCGCTCCACGATCAATGTAGGAGCGGCCTTGTGCCGCGATGGGCCGCAACGCGGCCCCAACGATCTAGCGTACTGTCGAAATCCGATAGCCGATTTAGGCCAACGCTCGTGCTATCACTCCCCTGACCGACACCGTATGCCGCTCGGCCAAACGTACTCAGCGACTCCACAGGCTTTTCGACGGTGACGGTCTATACCTCCACGATTACCCCAATGGCCGCATAGGCTGGCGCTTCCTCTATGTGAAATCGGATGGGCGAGAGGAGCTCACCTCATTTGCAACTATCTCGTCATGGGCCTTGCAGATGCTCGGCAGAAGCGTTTGAAAACTACGCGGATGCTGGCTGAAGGCATTGATCCGATTGCGTCCAAACAGCAAGCCAAGGCCGGGCGGTTGTCAGAGGGCACACATTCGAACGCGTTGTCTCGGCCTGGCATAGGGAAATGTCCGTGAAGTGGGCGCCTGGCCATTCGAGGACCGTGTTGAGTCGCTTGAAGACTCACGTATTCCCGGTGCTAGGCGCACGCGCCATCGTTGATCTGGATACCTTTGACCTCATGCAGCCGCTTGAGGCGATCAAGAAACGCGGCACGATCGATGTGGCTTTGAGGGCTTCATCAGCGCGCCACGGGTCACGCACCGACCTGCACTCCCGCTATCACGCCTGCCTGAGTTAATGGACCGTATCGAGAACTACAAGGGGCGCACGCTCACTCGGCTGACCGTCATGCTGTCGCTGCATGTGTTTGTTCGGTCCAGCGAATTGCGCTTCGCACGCTGGGGTGAGTTCGACCTGAAGCGCGGCATATGGGAGATACCTGACACGCGGCCCGCTTTGGATGGCGTCCCGTATTCGACCAGAGGCATGAAGATGGCGGGCGACATCCACCTGGTCACGCTTTCACCGCAAGCGGTGGCGTTGCTCGAACAGATTCAGGCGATCACTCCTAAATCCGCGTTGCTCGTAGGAATCGTCTCGTTAGCGGCTCGAGGCCTCATTTGCCCCTACTTGAGCTGTTAGGTTCTTTCGCTCCTACAGTTCGCAAGGGACTCTGAAATGCGCGTCAGTCTGGATGGGATTGGCCAAGCAGTAGACGGTGATGTGACCACCACAGGTGCGATTTGCATCGCCACCGGGGAAGGTTACCTCGACGAGGGACGAATGGTCCTGAGGATGGGAGATCCCACCGCACCTTGTCCACTTTGCGGGCTGGAAGGAAAGGTCGTCGAAGGGGTGTGGCACTTCATCTCGGATGGCCAACCAGTCGCGATGGATGGCGCGTTAGTTGATTGCGGTTGCCCAGAGGGTAGCAACCGGGTGATGGCACCTTTAGGGGAAATGCCCGCGCCGCGGCTGCCGGTTGCCGTACGTACTAGCTTCAAACCCGCTGGTCCTCGGAGCTCTAGCGCTTTGGCAGGGGCTTCGCCCGCCATGGTTGGCGGGTTGCCTGGGCAGATGCAGCCGGGATTCTATGTGGTGCCCCGGAGCATGTCGTTCCCGCAGATTCTGTTGGAGCTGGCTAGCCATGATTCGACCTTGCCCATTTCGTACCTGCAACGCCTGAACCCGACTTTCGAGCAGGGGTTCAAGGCAGGGGAAATCTTCGTCATCGGCGATCCGGATAACGGTTATGCCTGCACCCAGGAGGAGGGCCAACTCATGGCGGCCGCCGAGCGCGCGCGACGTTCCTTGGCTGTACTCGATTTTGCCGAGTCAGATTTCATGATGGAGTATCAGGCTGAAATTGCCGGACTGCTTAGTGACGCCAGTCTCTCCATGGGTGTGGGTAAGGACATGATGGACCACGGCCTCCGGCAGCTTCGCAGCACACTTGGCAACATCGAGCGTTTGCATCAGCAAGAATTTCTGCGCCATGGCCATCTGAATAGTCCATCGTTCTTCGCCGAACGACGGCTGTTATTAGAACAGCTAGACGGTCAGCTGAAGGCGACTTTTCTAAATAAACATCTGAATCTAGGGGCCTACGGCCGGCTGAAGAAAAGCTTGAATATCTTGACCAAGAGCCTTGTGCATCATTGGTCGAAAGCCGGTGGACCAGGGCAGATTCCTGGATACGCCACATACCTGGACAAAGTGGCGAAGCTTAGTAAGTACATTCGGTATGGTGGGCATGTCGGAATTGGCTTAGGTGGTACATCTTCCTATCTGAAAGTCCAAGAGGCCTGCCGTGCAGGGGAAACCGAAGCCTGCAAAAAAATTCGTTTGTCTGAGGCAGGTGCTTTCACGGGGGGCTGGCGGGAGGGATGGTGGGTGGCAAGATTGCGGGGATCACTGCGCTCGCTGTATGTGGGGTGTTCTCTGCTGGTACCGCGGGTTTCGGGGCGCCGGTATGTGGCATTGCGCTGGTTGGGGGAGGGGCTTTTGCTGGGAGCATCGCCGGTGCGGAGGGCGGTGAGCAAATGGGCGAGCTGATCTACGAATCAAATTATGACTGAGTTCGAGAGTTGGCCCGTGTGGCTGAAGTGGATAATGCTGGCGTGTCCGTTCGTGATCGCGTTGGCCGGTTGTGCGGTCAGTGCATTCATCGCGGGTACAAGAAATTTCACTGTTGCAACCTCGGCTATCCAAAGTCATCCCGGCCTGGAGCAAATGAAACTGTTTTTGGGCACGCGGCGCTTTGGCGCTCGGTGGCTGTTGATAACGTTTCTTTGTGGAATACTCATTTGGCCTGGCATACATATGCGCCGAGGGCATCTGGACATCGAAGAACTAGAAAACTTTCCTGCAAAACTTAAGTTGGCTCTACAGGTATCCACGTGGCTGACGGCCTTTGGCTTCGCTTGGATGTGGGTGACCTATGGATTCATCAAGACGTGAACGTTGATGCCACGGCGGTCGGGAGTGTCAGTTTTTTTGTGTGCGGGCCGGTAGTGGCCTGCCGTCAGGCTCGCCCTGATTTTCACCAGCTTGGCCTGATGAACCGATCCCCGTACAAAATCGCAAATTGATTCATCGCACTTTCTAATCATGCGCCGCTGAGCCCCAGTTCGCCGTGATGTTTCTCAGCCCCAGCCAGACCAGCTTGGTGGCAGCTTCATCGTTCGGGAAATGACCCCGGGTCTTGATGATCTTGCGCAGCCGGGCATTGATGCTCTCGGTAGCGTTGGTGGTGTAGATCACTTTCCGGATGGCAGGCGGGAAGACGAAGAAGGGAATCACTCGATCCCAGGCGCGTCTCCACGCTGCAACGACCGTTGGATATTGCTTGCCCCAGGGCTAATGCCAGTCAGTTAAGACTGACGCTTTGAGTTTTAGCCCGTAGGCTGCAAAATCCGATGCTTGGAAACGAGCATCGGATTTTTTATGCGCCTGGCAAAAGCACTGTCTCTCACTCACGAAATGGCATCAAGGCCAAATGTCCTTGAAGGACTAGGGGCTTTGCTTGATCCGGACATCGTGAAGCAGGCTTTTGAAGCGGCAGGCGTCTCAACCATTCGCAAGCGCCGCCTACCGCTTGAAAGCCTGGTGTGGTGCATCATTGGTATGGCGTTGTTCCGTCGCATGTCAGCTTGGGATGTCGTGAATCATATGGACATCATGCTGCCTGGCAAGCGGCCACTCGTTGCCCCCAGCGCTGTTGTGCAAGGTCGGCAACGATTGGGTAGCGAAGCGGTGCGTGAAGTGTTCACCCTCACCCAGCAACGATGGCACGAAGAGACCAAACATCCGAAATGGTTGGGGCTGACGTTGCTTGGCGTGGACGGTGTCGTTTGGAACACCCCCGACACGACAGAAAACCGTGCGTTCTACGGTGGTGCGACTAATCAGCATGGGGACGGCGGTTTTCCTCAAGTTCGGATGGTCTGTCAGATGGAGCTGACCAGCCATTTGTTGATCAGCAGCACTTTTGAAAGCTACCACAGCAGTGAAATGAAGCTGGCTGAACAGCTAATCGCCACCACACCTGATCAGTCCTTGACCCTTTTCGATAAAGGTTTCTATTCGTTGGGCTTGCTGCATCACTGGCAGTCGCAAGGCGAGCAGCGCCACTGGCTGATCCCCTTGAAAAAGGGCACGCAATATGAGGTCGAGCACAAGCTTGGGCGTAACGATGCGCTGGTCGTTTTGCGCACATCGCCCCAGGCTCGCAAGCAGTGGCCGGGCTTACCGCTGGAGATTCGAGCGCGACTATTGAGCAAAACGATCAAAGGAAAGGTTGTGAGTGTCTTGACCTCGATGACTGATCCGCTGCGCTTTCCGGGTGATGAGATCGTCGATCTTTACAGCCAGCGCTGGGAAATCGAACTGGGCTATCGGGAGATCAAGCAAAGACTACTGGGCGGCGAATATACCTTGAGAAGCAAGACGCCAGAGATGATCGCTCA
Source organism: uncultured Pseudomonas sp. (assembly GCA_963529135.1). GTDB lineage: Bacteria > Pseudomonadota > Gammaproteobacteria > Pseudomonadales > Pseudomonadaceae > Aquipseudomonas. Next base: position 5,791 of record CAURYQ010000065.1, read on the forward strand.
AGAGCTATGGGGCGTGCTGTTAGGCTACAACCTCTTGCGCTACCAGATGGTATTGATGTCCAGACAGTGCCCCGGTGTATACCCCTGCGAAATGAGCTTCACTGCCTGCAGCTGGGCAATCCTGGGCTTGCTGCATGGCACGTCACTGAATCATCCGGGCAACTTGCCGGGCTTTCTAGCAGATTTACAGGCATCAGCGGCGCAATACGTTCTACCCCATCGGCGACCTGATCGATGGTTCCCAAGGGTGGTGAAGCAACGACCGGCAAAATATCTGACCCGAAAATGAAAATGCCAATCAGCTTAACTGACTGGCATTAGCCCCAGGGCCCGCTTTCAAACTCATCGAGTGCCTGCTCAGCCGCTTCGGCGTTGATGGCCTGGTAGATCAGCTTGAGCGCCTTGGCCAGTCCCGCCGCTTGTCCCAGGCTGCTAAGTCCAGCTATTGCGGACCAGGTGCACGATGCACGTCTGTAGCGTCGTCTCTGGAAAAACTGCGCTGAGGGCCTCTGGCATGCCTTTAAGACCATCGGTCACGGCAATAAGCACATCCTCGACCTCTCGCGTCTTGAGGCCGTTGAACACCTTCATCCAGAACTTCGCACCCTCGGTGTTCTCGATCCAGATGCCCAAGATGTCGCGTGCCCCGTCCGGCAGAACGCCCAGCGCCAAGTAAATGGCCTAGTTGCGCACCAGGCCTTCCTCACGGATCTTAACCCGCAGTGCACCAAAAAAAATGACCGGGTACATAAGCTCAAGCGGCCGCTGCTACCATGCGCCAATTTCTTCCATGACCTCGGCGGTCACAGAACTGATGAAATCGGGTGAAACATCCGTCCCATACTGCTCGGACAGAAAGGCGCGGATCTCTCTGACCGTCATTCCACGCGCGTACATGGCGATGGTCTTGTCATCGAAACCAGTGTAACGCCGCTCATGCTTGGGGATCAGAATGGGCGCAAATCTGCCGTCTCGATCACGGGGTATTTCCAGCCGCAATGGGCCATCCCCTGTCAAAACGGTCTTGCCACTCTTGCCGTTACGTTGATTGGTTTCATCCTCTGGGCGCTGCGCGCCCGGCGGATAACCCAGGTGGTGGCCCAGCTCGGCACTCAGAGCGCGTTCGATCAGGGCCTTCTTGAACGCCGCAGAGGCATCTTCGATAGATTCGGCAGTCATCAGGCCCTCGCCGAACTGCTCTAGCAGCTCTTTGGGGATTTTGGGCACGTCACGCAGGGGTGTCTTTTTGGTTGGCATACATGCACCTCTTGCTCATGTTATGCCCGAACACAAAATTTCTGACACCCTCACGGAGATCGGCTCATCAGGCCGACCTGGAAAAAACCGGCGTGCCTGGCGGCAGGCTATTACCGGCCCGCATATAAATCTGACAGCCCCTGACTCTCTCCCGCACCACTTGCAATTTTCAAAGCAACCCCAACTACCTTCCCAAATAACGCCCGCCTTCCGCGGGCATTACCATCTCAATCACCCACCTCCACTAAAATCCCCAATCCCGCCCCCACACCACCTCACAAAACGCCCCCTCAAGCGTCGCATTATGGTGGGCAACAATCTGCTCAGCCCGCATCTGCGTCGTATCCATACAACTATGCCCATCGGCAACAAGCACGGCCTCGAACCCAAGATCCCGAGCAGCCCGGCAGGTACTGTCCACGCAGTACTGTGTCTTCATCCCGGTAATCACAACCCCAGTCACCCCACGTGCCCGCAAATCCTCAGCCAGTCCTGTCTGGATAAAGGCATTGGGCCGGCGCTTTTCGAACACCACCTCGCCACCAGCAAGCCTCAGTTCCGGCGCAAGTTGGGTCAGGGCACCATCAGGCGCAATCGGCGAGCCAGCGGGCCCCACGTGGCGAGCCAGAAAGATCGGCGCGCCAGCACTGCGCGCCTTGTCCATCAGCCCATTCACGGTTTCCAACAACGTCTCACAACGCCATGGTTTTTCCTGGCCATGCACCAGCCCAACTTGAACATCCAGAACCACTAGCGCGTACATTTTTGCTTTTCCTTGCATGAGGCCAGTGATGCAAGGGCACAAAAAAAGGCCCTGTCCATCGCTGGCGGGCCTTTGAAGTCTGTTCGCTATTAGCTCACGACACCTCGCACGCTCCGCCATAGGCGGTCGTGGTAGTGGTTGTCGGGGCAGAGCGATAGGTGAGCATTGCTCGACATTAGCAACCCTGCATCGGGCTTACAAGCATAGGCCACGCTTAGTGCAGCACTTACCTTGCAAATGTGCATACGCCTACTGCTCGGCAGTGATAACCGGGAAGGCATGCTGCGCACTGAAGGTACCTGGCCTGATATCGTCGGGCGTAGTTAGGATGACGCTGTTTTCAAGACTGCCTAAGGTATGACCGTGCCGTTCTCAAAGTCCGAACATAACGTTTGACACCAGTCCGCAAGCCCGGCCTAGCCAGTTTCACGCCTTGCCACCAAGCCCCGCGCAGCCGATTGTGACGGCTTCACTCGACTCCACGCCATCTGCGAGCTAACGCCCATCAACCACCACGTCAACGGCCTTTGGCCTGGTCCTTCAATGGGCGGACATCCATGTCGCCAAGCATCTCTTCGACACATGTCTTGAACTGTCCCAAGGTAAACGGCTTGGGCAGCAAGCGGGTATGAGGCTGCCGCTCGGCAAGGTTGGCGGGCGCTTCGATCAAACCGGATATGAACAGCACCCGCACCGATGGCAGCAGCGTCCTTACGCTTTGGGCAATGCTGTCCCCGGTCAGGCCACCGGGCAGGACCAGGTCGGTTACTACAAGCTGCAAGTCCCGGCGCTGTTCGATGAGGTGCAGGGCATCGGCCGGATGAGTGACTTCGATTACCTCGAAACCCAGTTCCTGCAAGGCTTCGCCGACCAGCTCACGAATCGCGCCCTCATCCTCGATCACCAGGGCACAGCCGCGGTTGTCGATGCGTGCCGCGAGGGTGGTGTGTGTGATCGACGTGACGCTGGACGGGGCTGGATCGAGATGGACAGGCAGGAACAGGCTGACCGTGGTGCCGCTGCCCATTACCGATTCGATCACCGATGCGCCGCCCGCCTGACGGGCGAAGTCTCTGACCATCGACAGCCCAAGGCCTGTGCCCGACCCCAGCGGTTTGGTCGTGAAGAACGGTTCGAAGGCTCGCTCCGCAATGCTGGCTGGCATGCCCAGGCCGGTATCGGTCACGCTTACCTGGATGTACTCGCCAGCGCGCAGGTCAGGGTGCTCGAACCCAGCCGGGCCGCTCGTCACCTTGCTGACCTGCACCTGCAAGCGGCCACCCTGAGGCATGGCGTCACGGGCGTTGATGCACAGGTTGAGCAGTGCATTTTCCAATTGATGGGCGTCGCAGTAGCACAAGGCTGACGCCGGTGAAGGGCCGAACTGAAACTCGATCTTGGGTGTGAGGGTTCGGGCCAGCAGCTCTTTCATGTCGTCCACCAGCAGCACCACATCGACCGTGGTGCTGGCCAGCGGTTGCCGCCTGGCGAAGGTGAGCAGGCGATGGGTCAGAGTGCTGGCTTTGCGAGTGGCTGTTCTGGCCAATGTCAGGTAGCGCCCGAGCTCGTCGTGCCGACCCTGCGCCAGGCGCTGCTCGATCATGTCCTGCGTGCCGGTGATCACCGTCAGCAGGTTGTTGAAGTCATGGGCAAGGCCCCCTGTGAGCTGGCCAAGCGCCTCCATTTTCTGGCTTTGCTGCAGTTGCTGGCTGACCTGCTCGAACGCCTGCTGCCGCTCGCGGTACTGGGTGACGTCCCGGGCGACGGCAAAGTAGCGGCCGGCGAGCCCGGCAATGCGCCAGTTGAGCAACAAGGGCTGGCCATCGCTGCGTACGCTCTGGGTGTCCAGCTCCACGATGGGCTTGTGGTTGAGCTCGCGCAGCGCATTCGCCAGTTGTGCAGGAGAGATGAAACTGTAGAACGTACCGGTCTTGAGCTGTTCTTCACTAAAGCCCGTTTCCACCTGCCACGCCGGGTTCACCGACAGCACCTGGCCGTTTTCGGACAATGTGCAGATCAGGTCGGGGGACACGCTCCACAGGCTGTCACGCTCACCCGTTCGGCGTTGCACCTCCTGCTCGAGCGTGTCGTTCAGCCGCTCCACCGCGCTCAGGTTGCGCCTGAGCAAGGCACACACCACTGCCATGGCGAAGGTCACCACGCCAAAGCTCAAGCTATTGGCCCAAGTGGCCCAGTCGGCATCGAAACCCAGCGGGCCGATGAAAAAGTACTGAGCGATCAGCACTGCCAGGATGCAGCCCAGCAGCGACGGGCCGGCGCCGAACCAGAATCCGATCAGCATCAGGCCGGGAATGAAAAACAGATAAGGGAGCGCGGCAGGCGACATCTGCGCGCGCGCCACGGAGCACGCACCGATGATCAACGCGGCACCCACGTACCGGGTGGCAATGCTCGGCTCTGCGTGTCGCAGGCGTTGCAGGATGGCGTTAATCCTTTCTTTGAACCAGGCCAAGGCTGACTCCTAACAGGCTGAGCATCATCAACACAATCTGCCGTGCCAAGCGCGGCTGACAGCCTTTTAGGCTAGCTGATGGCAGGCGTCCAATAGATTTTTTGGCCGACCGCCGGTGAGGCGCTCAATTGCCCAGATAAACCGATCACCGCTAAGCTGGCAATGTGCCTTATGAGCTAGAATTTGCTGTTACTTCAACCGGAGTTTCCATGGACAACTTGACGACCCTTCGAGACGAGCGCTTGCGCCTGGTTGAAGTGGACCGCCTCACATCGGACCTGGCAGATGGAGAGGATCCGGTACTCAACGGCGTCGTCAACATGCTCTGTGTGCACTTCGACATACCTACCGTACTGGTCAGCATCGTCGAGCGCGATTACCAAGTGTTCAAGGCGAAAATCGGCATGGCCGACGACCGCACCCCGCGCGAGATGTCCATCTGCGCCCACGGCCTGTGCCAGGAGACGGTACTGGAAATCTGCGACACGCTGCAGGACCCGCGCACGGTGGACAACCCCCTCGTGCAGTCTGCCCCCCATATTCGCTATTACGCCGGCGCGCCGCTGATCGTGCGGCCAGGCGTCAGTCTGGGGGGCCTGTGCATCATTGATCATGCCACCCGCAGCGCCTTGTCGGAGCGCGACCGTAACCTGCTGACCAACGCCGCCAAGGTCGTAGTGGCCCGCTTGCAGTCCATCCACCGGCAGACCTTCTACGATCCGATGACCGGGCTACCAAACCGGCGACGGTTCGAGACGGATTTCAAGGAGGGTGCGGTGGCGGCAGGCCAGGTGGCAATCTTCATCGAGCCGGTGTCGGCGGCCGGCATGGACCGATTGTTCAAGGCGCTGGGTATCGAGTTCTTCACCGACTTCATGTTGGCGGTCAAGGAAGTGCTGCTGACTGCGCTTCCACCGGGTTGTCGCCTCTATCGGGCCAGCACCCTAGGCTTCATGACCGTCATCGGGGCATGCGACACCGGCTTTCTCGCCAGTTGGCTCCAGGCACTGGTTGCCTCGCTAGCCGGGCCCCTGCGCAGCGGCAACGTACCGGTCACGCCGGACGTGGGTATCAGCGTGCTGACGCTGGGCGTGGACGCCAGCGCCTCGCCGGATATCCTGAGGCTAATGGCCAGCATGACCGATACCGCCCGCAAGAGCGAGCAGCGCTGGCTGGCTTACGACCCGGTGGTGGACGCGAGCCTTCGTCGCAACACGGCCATACTCAATGCCCTGGAAGCCGCGTTGGTTGCACCAGACCAGTTGAGCCTGGCCTATCAGCCCCGAATCGATCTGGGCAGCAACCGCTGCGTAGCGGTCGAGGCGCTCTTGCGCTGGGCGCACCCGCAACTGGGCATCATCAGCCCGGCCGAGTTCATTCCGTTGGCCGAAACCACCGCTTCCATCCGAGGCATAACCCGCTGGGTCGTGGAGCAGGTATGCCGGCAAATCGCCCAGTGGCAGGCCAGCAACGTGACATTGCAGGTGTCGCTGAACATCTCGGCCCTCGACCTCGGTGATGGTCAGCTTTACGAAGATGTCACGCGGGCGATGGCCCGGCATCAGGTTCACCCGAGCCTGGTCGAGCTGGAATTTACCGAAAGCGCCCTGGTGGCCGATTTCGATGCCGTGCAGGAACAGCTCCAGCGTTTCCGTGCCCTGGGTATTTCGATTGGGATCGACGATTTTGGCAGTGGCTACAGTAACTGGATCTATTTGCGCAAGATCCCCGCCACCAGTGTGAAGCTGGACCGCTCCCTGCTGGCCGAGCTGCAACCTGGCGGCAACGATTGGCATATCGTGCGCGGGCTGGTCAGCCTGCTGCGTGACCTGCGCCTGACCGTGGTGGCCGAGGGCGTGGAAACGGACCTGCATCATCATGTGCTGCGCGGATGGGGCTGTGATCAAGGGCAAGGCTATTATTACGCAAGGCCTCTACCGGCAGATGAACTGACCGCGTGGTTGCAACAGTCGCGGCAAGCCTGACGGTTATGTGAAGTAGAGCTCGGTGTGCGCTGAATGTCAGCGCGTGTTCATTCCCAACAGTTGTCATCCGCAATGACGAGGATCGCCATGTTCAACAAAGCGCTTAGGGATGAGGTCGCGGCACTCAAACGGGAACTTCATGGGCACAGAGCTGCGCAGCAGAGCAGGTCCAGCGAGATGCTCGAGATCACCGTGGACCGTGACCTTGTGATCACGGCCGTCAACCAGCGGTTCGCCAGCTTCGTGGGTATCGAGGCCGCCAAGCTTGTCGGCAGTTCGATGGGCACACTCACGCCCGATTATGTGAAGGACTTGCCGTGCTTCAAGCACTTTCAGGCTGCTTTGAACCAGGGTACGGGCGTGAGCGACGACTACCGCTACATCGCGGCCGACGGGCGCCTGGTCTGGATGCGTGCGGCGTGGTGCCCGATCAAGTCGCCGGCGGGCGAGGTGACCCACATGGCGGCCTATGGCACGGAGGTGACCGTTGCCATCGACAAGGCGCGGGAAAACGACGAATTGATCAAGGCGCTTTCCCGGTCAACGGCGGTGATCGAGTTCGGCCTGGATGGCACCATATTGACGGCCAATCAGAACTTCCTGAGTACGGTGAACTACACACTTCAGGAAATCGTTGGCAAACACCACAGTATTTTCTGCGATCCGGCCTACACCAGGTCGCCGGACTACCAGCAGCTCTGGGCCAGCCTCAACGACGGCCGCTTCGTCGCCGAGCGCTTCAGGCGCTTTGACAAAGGCGGCCGTGAACTGTGGCTCGAGGCTTCCTACAACCCTGTGCGCGACACGCGGGGGCGGCTGTACAAGGTGGTCAAGTTCGCGGTGGACATCACAGCTCAAGTCGAAAGCGAGAAACAGGTCAGTTCGGCGGCGGACGTCGCCTATGAGATTTCCATGAAAACCGACAGCTCCGCCCAGCGCGGTGCTCGGGCGGTCAGGGATACGGTGCAGACCATGAACCGCATCGTCGAGCAGGTTTCGAACGTGTCCTCCGGCGTGGAGGCGCTGGGGCACCAGTCACACCTGATCACGTCGATCGTCTCCACCATTGGCGGCATCGCCCAGCAGACCAATCTTCTAGCCCTGAACGCCGCCATCGAGGCCGCACGTGCTGGCGACCAGGGCCGGGGCTTTGCCGTGGTAGCGGACGAAGTGCGCAAGCTGGCCGGTCGGACCAGTGCCGCGACCCAGGAAATCGTCGAGGTAGTGCAGAAGAACAATGCCTTGGTGGAAGAGGCGGTACACAGTATGGGCGAGAGCAGGAAGCAGGCTGAACTGGGCCTGAGCCTGGCTCAGCAGGCGGGCACGGTTATCACTGAAATCCAGTCAGGTGCTCAGGAAGTGGTCACCGCGGTGGGGCAGTTTTCTTCGAGGCTGGTGGCAGACACAGGGCGCTAGGGCTATTACGGTCAACTCGGCGAAAAATGCGGCGCCTGCCCCTGCGCAGGGTAGGTGCCGCACCGGGTCAGCGTTGGTAGGCCTTGCCGTAGTGCCGTTCAAGGCGCGCCTGCACCAGCTCCAGTACGATCGACAGCACCCAGTAGATCACGGCGGCCGTGGTCAGCATTTCCAGGTATCGGTAGCTGGACCTGCCGTAGGACTGAGCCAGGAACATGATTTCCCATACCCCCATTACCGAAATCAGCGACGAGTCCTTGAGCATGGAAATGAACTGGTTCGCTGTTGGCGGAATGATCACCCGCATGGCTTGGGGCAACACGATGTGGCAGAAGATCTGCGGCGGGCGCATGCCCAGCGCCAGCGCCGCCTCGCGCTGCCCGCGCGCAACGCCCAGGATGCCGGCGCGGAAGATTTCACTCAGATAGGCGCCGTAGTTCAGTGACAGGGCGATGATGCCAGCACTGATCGCGCCGGGCACCAGCCCTATCTGCGGCAGCCCCAGGTAGATGAGCAGAATCTGGATCAGCAGCGGTGTGCCGCGGAAAAACGACGTATAGAAACTGGCCACGCCCACCAGTACAGCGCTGCCGGACAATCGCGCCAGGGCAGCGGCAAAGCCCAGCGCTACCGACACGACCATCGAGCACAGGCACAGGAACAACGTCAGCGCTGCGCCTTGGAGAAAGCCATTTGGCCCCAGCTTGAACCCTGCCAGGTTAGGAAACTTCTCCAGAATGATCGAGAATTTGAGGTCGAAGCTCAGGAAGAAGCCGATGAACAGGGCGAACATCACCAGCCAGGTGAGCATCAAGCGCGTGCGGAAACCCAGCAGGGATGTGCCCGTGGTGCGGGCCACGGGCTTCGAAGAGGGCGGGAGCATGCTCATTTGCTGATATCGGCGCCGATCCACTTCTGCGACAGCTTGCTCAGGGTGCCGTCGGCCTTGAGCTCAGCAAACACCTGGCGAACCTTGGCGTCCCACTCCGGGTCACCCTTTTCGATAGCGACCGAGTTGGGTTCTTCATACAGCGGGGCGCCGGCCAGCTTGAAGCGTTTGTCTTGGTCCAGGCGGGGCTTGGCCGTGACCAGATTGGTCAGGATCGCGTCCAGGCGCACACCCGCGCCCAGGCCCAAGTCCTGGAACGCCACGTTGTCGGTGTCATAGGGCGCGATCTGCACGAAATCGAAGGGATACTCCAGGGTTCGCCCCTCGTCACCCTCGATCACCAGGTTCTTGTTCAGGTAGCTTTCATAGCTCGACGCGCTGGTCAGGCCCACCTTGCGCCCGTCCAGGTCTTTTGCGCCATGAATGCGGTCATCCTTGGCATTGACCACGATGACGGCCGGAGAAGCGTAGTACTCAACGGGAAAGTCGAACACCTGGGCGCGGGCCTTGCTTGGGGTCATCGAGCAGATGCAGATATCGTAACGGCCGCTCCAACGACCGGCGGCGATCACGTCCCAGGAAGGGGTTTCCAGGCGCAGCTTGACGCCCAGCTTGTCCGCCACCGCCTTGGCCACGTCGACGTCGAAGCCGTCGAGTTGGTTCTGGTCATTGAGGAACGAGAACGGTGGGTAGCTCTCCATCAGCACATTGACCAGTTCCTTGCGTGATTCGACCCGCTCCAGCGTGGCGCCGGCATAAGCCTGGGTGGCAGTTGCAAGCAGCGCAAGGCCTGCGCCGAGCAATGTGGAAAAACGCATGTTCATACCTGAAGTGTTGGCCAAATGAGTATTAGGGTATTAAATAGTTATATATCAAACCCACATAATGAATTTTATTCATAAGCACCTTCAGAGTAGTTATATGACAGAGCGAGCGATGGTTATTCTCGACGGCGGCATGGGCCGTGAACTGCAGCGCAGCGGCGCGCCGTTCCGCCAGCCAGAGTGGTCGGCACTGGCATTGACCGAGGCGCCGGAGGCGGTAGTGGGCGTGCATGCATCGTTCATTGCCGCGGGTGCACAGGTCATTACCAGCAACAGCTACGCCGTCGTCCCCTTCCATATCGGCGAGGCGCGCTTTGCCGAGGAAGGGCGGCAGCTGGCCAATGTGGCGGGTCAGCTGGCCCGCCACGCAGCCGATACCGGCCCGCACCCTGTGAAGGTGGCCGGCTCGCTGCCGCCGTTGTTCGGCTCTTATCGCCCCGACCTGTTCCAGCCTGAGCGGGTCGAAGAAATCCTCCGTCCGCTGCTCGAAGGCCTGGCGCCGCACGTTGACCTGTGGCTGGCCGAAACCCAGAGCGCCATCGCCGAAGTCCGCGCCATTCGTAACCACCTGCCCGAAGACGGCCGCCCGTTCTGGGTGTCGTTCACCTTGCAGGACGAGGACGTCGACTCGGTACCGCGCCTGCGCTCCGGTGAGCCCGTGGCCGATGCGGTAGAAGCGGTGATCGGCCTGGGCGCCGCAGCGGTGCTGTTCAATTGCAGCCAGCCGGAAGTGATCGGCGAGGCCATCGATGTCGCCCGTGCCGTCATCGACCAGCAGGGCAGTAAGGTCGCCATCGGTGCCTACGCCAACGCCTTCCCGCCGCAGCCCAAGGAGGCCACCGCCAACGACGGGCTGGACGAGCTGCGCGAAGACCTGGACCCACCGGGTTACCTGGCCTGGGCCAAGGATTGGCGTCAGCGTGGTGCCAGCATGGTCGGCGGCTGTTGTGGCATTGGCCCGGAGCACATCACCGAGCTCAAACGCCACCTGGGCTGACAGATTTCAAGGCCCCTGCAAGGCAAGCGAAGCGTTTAAGTTTGGGAAATGCCGGAACTGACGGTAAGGTTTCAGCATCTTCCATTCATCATGCGCCACGGGCAGTCCTATTCAGACTGCCCAACCATGGAGCGCAGCGCTGAACGCCAGAAGGAGCAATGCCGATGCCTGAAGAACAACAACCCAGGAGCAACATCAACCCACCTGTCTTTTTCACCAGTGCGGTACTGATCCTGCTATTGGTCCTGTACGCCACGATATTTCAGGAACATGCTCAGGGTGTGTTCGAAGCGGTTCAACAATGGATCATCACCAATGCGAGCTGGTTTTACATTCTCGCCGTCGCCTTGATATTGATCAGCGTGGTCTTTCTCGCCATCAGCCGTTATGGCGATATCAAGCTCGGGCCTGACCACAGCGAACCGGATTATCCCAACAAAAGCTGGTTCGCCATGCTCTTCTCTGCCGGCATGGGTATCGGCCTGATGTTCTTTGGCGTGGCCGAGCCGGTCATGCACTTCATCAACCCCCCGGTAGGCGACCCCAATACCGTTGCAGCTGCCCGCGAGGCCATGAACATCACGTTCTTCCACTGGGGGCTGCACGCATGGGCCATCTACGCCATGGTGGCGTTGATCCTGGCCTATTTCAGTTTCCGCAACGGCTTGCCGCTGACGCTGCGTTCAGCGTTGTACCCCTTGATCGGTGAACGCATCTACGGCCCTATCGGGCATGCCGTGGATATTTTCGCCATTCTGGGCACGGTCTTCGGTGTGGCGACCTCGCTAGGCTATGGCGTGCTGCAGATCAACAGCGGTTTGCATCAGTTGTTCGATCTGCCGATCAACACGACCGTCCAGGTGATCCTGATCGCCGTGACCTGTACCTTGGCCACGCTGTCGGTGGCGAGCGGGCTCGACAAGGGCGTTCGTATACTGTCTGAAATCAACCTGGGCCTAGCCGCCGTGTTGATGCTGTTCGTGCTCGCCGTGGGGCCGACGGTATTCCTGCTGCAAGCCTATGTGCAAAACACCGGCGCGTACCTGTCCGACATCGTCAACAAGACCTTCAACCTCTTTGCCTACGAACCTACTGACTGGATCGGCGGGTGGACGCTGCTCTACTGGGGCTGGTGGCTGTCCTGGTCGCCCTTCGTCGGGCTGTTCATCGCGCGTATCTCGCGTGGCCGCACCATTCGTGAGTTCGTCTGTGGGGTACTGTTCGTGCCTGCCGGCTTCACCCTGCTGTGGATGACCGTCTTCGGCGACTCGGCCATCCATATGATTCTGCATGGCGGTATCAAGGAGCTGGCTGCGGTCGTGGATCAAGACAGCTCATTGGCCTTGTTCGCTTTCCTTGAACAATTCCCCTGGTCAACGGCTATCTCCATGGTAGCCGTGTTGATGGTGGTGGTGTTCTTCGTTACCTCCGCAGACTCCGGGGCGTTGGTCGTCGATATGCTGGCCTCTACTGGCAAAGGCCAATCACCCTTGTGGCAACGTGTGTTCTGGTCGATTACGACCGGTGCAGTGGCCATTGCCTTGCTGCTGGCGAACGGGCTGAAGGCCTTGCAGGCCGCCACCATCGCCAGCGCGCTACCCTTTGCGATCATCCTGTTGGTGGCCATCTGGGGATTGTTCAAAGCGCTGGGCATGGATGCCACGCGCCGGGGCTTGCGGACCCAGGCGTTGCCCGGCCAACGTCAACACCGGCAGAACCACGGTGGCTGGCAACGCCGTCTGCGCAACATCGCCATGATGCCGCGACGTGCTCATGTCACCCGATTCATCGGCGAGGTGGTAAAACCTGCCTGCGAAGAGGTCGCGTTGGAACTGCGCAAGCAGGGTTATGACGTGACCGTCGATGAACGTGAAGATGGCCGTGTTGCACTGGAGCTGTCCCATGCCGGCGAAGGCCGTTTCCGGTATGAAGTTCGCCCCCGCGCCTTCAACACGCCAAGCTTCGTCTTGCGCGAAACCGACGACAACAATGATTCACGCAAGTACTTCCGTGCAGAGGTGTACCTGCGCCAGGGCGGTCAGGACTACGACGTGATGGGCTGGAGCCGTGAAGACGTGATCGGCGACATTCTCGACCAGTACGAGCGCCACCTGCACTACCTCCACGTGGTGAGCTGAAACGCGCTAGGTGCGGGCGATACCTGGAATCGCTCGCACGTAGATCAGCTCGCAGGCCAACTCGATCAATGTCTGCATGATCACCGCCGCCGCGGCCAGCGCCTTGAAAGGCTCTGGCAAGGCGAACGCCAACGGCAATACCACCAGCGAGTTGCGCGTCGAGGTGCTGAACATCACGGCGCGTTTTTGCAGGGTTGGCAAGCCCATTAGCCTGGCCGTCGTCCAGCCGATCAATGGTGCCAGTAGCGCGAAGCCCAAATACACAGGTATCACGGGCCATAGCAGGTCCATGTCCCGCATTACGCCATCGATCTGCGAGGCGATCACCACGAACAGCACCAGCGCCATTGCTGGCACAGGCATCCAGGCCCAAGCAGCGTTCCAGCTTCTCATCACCCGCGACTTGCCCACCTGCGCACTGGTCAACACGGCCAAGGCCAATGGCACCATGATCATCAACACGAACGCCTGCACGAAAGGCCCAACCGCCAGGGTCACCTGATGGTCATCCTCAAGCATGATTGCCAGGTACAAGGGCAGGAGCACCAGTTGCAGCACCAGCAGTACAGGTGTGGCAGCCAGCATGAGCCGCGCATCGCCTTTGCCCATGTGCGTGAAGACCACCACGTAGTCGATACAAGGGGTCAGAAGTACCAGCAAAGCGCCTGTCAGCAGTGCCGGGTGGCCTGCAAGCCCTCGGGTCAGCCCCCACACCAGCGCCGGTATCAGCACGAAATTGGCAACCAGCAGTGCCGCCATGAACCGCCGGTCGCCAAGCCCGGCGCGCAGGTCCAGAAACGGTATCTGCAAGAACATGGCATACATCAGCACGGCGATGGCCGGGGTAATCATTGCCTGCAGCAACGATGCATTGCCCGCCATTGCGAACACGATCGCGGCCAGTACGCTGACGAAGTAAATGGCGGTCTGCCAGGTTTCGAGTTGGTCTCTGCTCAAGAAAATACCTGCTGTGTGTAGATGAAGCGCTGCGCCTTGCACGCTTTCGGTGACGAGCGCCGAACAGGCCTCGGTGGCATTTGCCCACAGATCCTGGACGCATTGAGCCAGGGTTGCACGCCCGTCATGGCAAACGTTCTTGCGAAGGTATGTGCAAACCACGCCAACTCGCGGCCTTGGCGCAACGCGCCCAGGCAGTGGCCACGGCGCACGCTCTCACAGCAAGCCTTTGCTCTTCACGGCACTACACGGGTTTGAGCCAATCCACATCGCGCTGATCGATGACAAGCTTGAGCGTGCAGCGCGCCGCGTCTGCGTGACACACCGCATAGTCACCCACAGGATAGAGCTGATGGCGCCCCCACGGGCCTGCCTCACTTTCAAGGCAAATGTCGAACTGATCGCCCTTCAATTCTGTCACGTCCAAAGCGTTACCGCTCGATGCCTCGGTAATCCGCCAGGTAGTGGGATCCTGGTGCTTGATGGGGTTCACCTCTACCAGGCCATGCCGTGTGACGAAGACACCTTGGCGGGTACGAGGGCCGCTTCGGACATAGAGGCGGTAGCCGCCTTCACCGTGGCGGAAGTAAAGCTGCAGTGGGGTGGGGGCCGAGGATTTTTCGAAGGTGATCAGGCCCAGCTCCTGACCATGTACCCAATCCTCTTCGGAGCAACTGATCGCGCCCAAGGCGGCGGCGCCGTCCACGGCATAGCCTGGCGTGGTCAGCGGGCTGACCAGCACCACAGCGTTGTTCGTCATGCTGTCGAACGTGTTCAGCGGGCATTGGGCGGTGTGCAGTGTGGCGAGAAACGAGCGCGCTTGGTGATTCATTGGAAACCTCCAGGGTTCAGGGACGAAGGGCGGAGGTTATGCCGGCAGACGCCGTTGGCCTAACTGGAAGAGGTTCCAGCGCCAGAGCGCGCAAAAAAAAAAAGCCTGGCATCGAACCAGGCTTTTCGGATCAGCGATCAGCGATCAGCGATCAGCGATCAGTTGCCGTATACCGGCAGCTTCTTGCAGATGGCCTTGACCTTCTCGCGAACGGCGTCGATGACGGCTTCGTTGTTCAGGTCAGCCAGGATGTCGCAGATCCAGCCAGCCAGTTCACGGCACTCGGCTTCCTTGAAACCACGCGTGGTCACGGCAGGGGTACCGAAACGCAGGCCCGAGGTGACGAACGGGGAACGTGGGTCGTTCGGCACCGAGTTCTTGTTGACGGTGATGAAGGCTTTGCCCAGCGCAGCGTCAGCGTCTTTGCCCGAGATGTCCTGCTTGATCAGCGACAGCAGGAACAGGTGGTTTTCAGTGCCACCGGAAACCACGTCGAAACCGCGCTCGATGAAGACGCTGGCCATGGCCTGGGCGTTTTTCACCACTTGCTGCTGGTAGGCCTTGAACTCAGGTTGCAGGGCTTCCTTGAAGCAGATGGCCTTGGCCGCGATGACGTGCTCCAGCGGGCCACCTTGGGCGCCTGGGAAGACCGCGGAGTTCAGCTTCTTCTCGATCTCCTCGTTCTTGCGCGCCAGGATCAGGCCGCCTCGCGGGCCGCGCAGGGTTTTGTGGGTGGTGGTGGTGACCACGTCGGCGAAAGGTACCGGGTTAGGGTAGACACCGGCGGCAACCAGGCCAGCCACGTGCGCCATGTCGACGAACAGGTAGGCGCCGACTTTATCGGCGATGGCGCGGAAGCGGGCGAAGTCCAGGACCTGCGAGTAGGCCGAGAAGCCGGCAACGATCATTTTCGGCTTGTGCTCGACCGCCAGGCGCTCGACTTCGTCGTAGTCGATCAGGCCATTGCCGTCGATACCGTACTGCACGGCGTTGTACAGCTTGCCCGAGGAGCTGACGGAAGCACCATGGGTGAGGTGACCACCGTGGGCCAGGCTCATGCCCAGGATGGTGTCACCGGCCGACAGCAGGGCCAGGTAGACGGCCGCGTTGGCCTGGGAGCCCGCGTGCGGCTGGACGTTGGCATAGTCGGCACCGAACAATTGCTTGGCGCGGTCGATGGCCAGTTGCTCGACGACGTCGACGTACTCGCAACCACCGTAGTAACGCTTGCCTGGATAGCCTTCGGCGTACTTGTTGGTCAGTACCGAACCCTGGGCTTCCATGACGGCCGGGCTGGTGTAGTTTTCCGAGGCGATCAGCTCGATGTGCTCTTCCTGGCGCAGAGCTTCTTGCTGCATGGCTTCGAAGAGCTCGGCGTCGTACTTGGCAATGGTCAAATCACGGCTGAACATGGCGGTCCTCAAGGATCGGGGGTGAAGTGGGTGGGCATTCTAACCCATTGATCCACTGCTGGCATATGAAGTGGCATCAAGTCGCGGACCAGTGGAGCTCATGTTGCATCCCGCGCCGTTGCTGGGCTGAGCGGGTATTTGAGTTGACTTGAAAGTCCGGTTTTCCGGGCCGGGATGTTTTCCGAAGAGCAGGGTCGGCCTTGTGCCGCGGTGGGCTGCACAGCAGCCGCGGCAATCTGTGGCGCAGGCTGAAACCCTGGGTCGCTACGCAGCCCATCACAGCCCATCCGGCGCCTCGGCAAGGCCGGCTCAATTGAACATGAACAACGTCTCATTGGCGAACTGTGCCTCGAACTGATGCGCCGGCATCGGCCGCCCGAACAGGTAGCCCTGCACTTCATCGCACCCGTGTTCACGCAGGAATTCCAGCTGCTCATGGGTTTCGACGCCTTCGGCGATGACCGCCAGGTTCAGGCTGTGGGCCATGGCGATGATCGCCCTGGCGATCTGCGCATCCTGCTCACCCTCGGGCAGCCCGTCGACGAAGGTGCGGTCGATCTTCAATACATCGATCGGAAACTGCTTGAGGTAGTTGAGCGAGGAGTAGCCTGTCCCGAAATCGTCCACCGCAATGCTCAAGCCCAGGTTCTTGAGGCTGGCCAGGATCTGCAAGGCCTCGTTCACTTCGCGCATCAGGATGCTTTCGGTCAGTTCAAGCTCCAGACACGCCGGGGGCAGGCCGCTCTCCTCCAGGATATTGGCAATCCGCGTGCCCAATTGGCCGTCGGAGAACTGGCGCGCCGAGATGTTGACCGACACCTTGGGCACGCGCACCTTGGCCTGGTGCCACGCCTTGAGCTGCCGGCTGGCTTCGCGCAGCACCCAGTCACCAACGTCTACCACCAGGCCCAGCTCCTCGATGACGGGAATGAAGTCGCCAGGTGGTACCAGGCCGCGAGTAGGGTGCCGCCAGCGCAGCAGCGCCTCGGCACCGGTCAGGCGCTTGCCGTCACCGCTGAATTGCGGCTGGTAGTAAAGGATGAACTCGTTCTGTTCCATGGCATGGCGCAGGTCGCTTTCCAGTTCCAGCCGCTCGAGGGCGCTGGCGTTCATTTCGGCCTGGTAGAACTGGAAGTTGTTCTTGCCGCGTTCCTTGGCGTGGTACATGGCCGTGTCGGCGTTTTTCATCAACTGGCTCAACTCGCTGCCATCCTGCGGGCTGAGGGCAATGCCGATGCTGGCGGTGACGAAGAACTCGCGGTTCTCCAGCACGAAGGGCTTGACCAGGCTGCCGAGAATGTTCTCGGCCACGTGAATGGCGCGGTTGAGCGCCAGCTCCCGGGTAGACCGGGGCTGCAACAGCAAGGTGAACTCGTCGCCGCCCATGCGCGCGACCGTGTCGTCCTCGTCCACGCAGGCCAGCAAGCGCAGGGCCATGTCCTTGAGCATGCGGTCGCCCGCGGCATGGCCCAGTGAATCGTTGATGGGCTTGAAGCGGTCCAGGTCCAGGAACATCAGCACCACCCAGGCCTTCTGCCGTTCGGCTTGCTGCAGGGCGTTGTACAGCCGGTCCTGGAACAGGGTGCGGTTGGGCAAGTGGGTGAGGGCGTCGTAGTAGGCCAGGCGGTGAATACGCTGCTCGCTCGCCTTGCGCTCGCTGATGTCGGTGAAGAAACACACGTAGCTGGCCAGGTCGCCTTCATCGTCCAGCACGGCGGTGATGCCCACCCAGGCGGGGTAGTGGTCGCCATCGCGGCGTTTGAGCCACACTTCACCTTCCCAGCTGCCCCGCTGGTTGAGCTGCTTGAGGATGTAGCGCAGGTGGGCCTGCTGCTGGTCGTTCATGACCAGCATGCTGGGCAGCTGGTCCAGCACTTCGCTGACCGCGTAGCCGCTGACCCGGCTGAAGGCCTCGTTGGCCTGCACGATGTAGCCGGCAGGGTCGGTGATCAGAATGGCCGAGGTCGAGTGCTCGAACACCGTTGCGGCCATGCGCAGGTCTTTCTCGGCACGCCGCTGCTGGCTGATGTCGCGCCCCACGCCCAGTACGCCCTCGAAGCGCTGGTCGTCATCCCAGACCAGTACCAGACGCAACTCGATCGGAATCTTGCGGCCATCGGCGCGCAGGCAGTCGAACAGGAACAGCTGGGTCGGCAGTTGGCTGCGCAGTTCGGCCAGTTGAACCGGGTCGCCCATTGCCTGGCTGACCCGCTCCATCAACCCGTAGATGCCGGCAAGCTGCGCAGGGTTGGCGATGATCGAGTGCCACCCGTTGGCGAAGATCCAGTCGGCGTGATAGCCCAGTACGCTCTGTACCGAGGGGCTAACGTAGTCGAGTTTGAGCTGGCTGTCGGTGGAGAAGATCACGTCGCTGATGCTTTCGGCCAGCATCCGGTAGCGCTGTTCGCTGTCGCGCAGCGACTGGCTCGCCTCGATCTGCACGGTCACGTCCTTGCCCACCCCGATGATGCGCGTGACCCGGCCGTCGCTGTCACGGGCCAGTACCTGTTCGCGGATGTCGTAGCAGCGCCAGTTGCCGTCGCGGTGACGGAAACGCAGCTGGCAGTGCAGCGGCAGGTCGTGACCGGTGTCGAGCTGCTGCTGGCGCAAGGCCTGAT
>CAURYQ010000066.1:0-24323 GCA_963529135.1 uncultured Pseudomonas sp.
AAAGACCGCAGCGCGGCCCCTTGCCTGTACGCCAGGTCTCAGCGCTTGTCTTCGACCTTCCAGGCCTTGCCGTCGTAGAACGCCTTCCAACCTGTCGGCTTGCCGTCCACTTCCGACTGCACGTACTGCTCCTTGGTCTTGCGGCTGTAGCGAATCACGGTCGGCCGACCTTCCGGATCCTTCTGCGGCGCATCGCACAGGAAGTGGTACTTGGGATCGATCTCGTGCTTGTGCGGGACGATTTCGGACACCAGAGGCGCACGTGTTTCGCGGTTCTTCGGGAACTGACTGGCAGCCAGGAACAGCCCGGAAGCGCCGTCACGCAGCACATAGGTGTCGTCGACTTTCTCGCACTTGAGCTCGGGCATGTCGACCTTGTCCATTTTCGGCGGCGCCGCTTCACCGCTTTTGAGCAGCTTGCGAGTGTTCTTGCACGCAGGGTTGGTGCAGCCGAAGAATTTACCGAAGCGCCCGGTCTTGAGTTGCATCTCACTGCCGCATTTGTCGCACTCAAGGCTCGGCCCTTCGTAGCCCTTGATGCGGTAGCTGCCCTCTTCGATTTCGTAACCTGGGCAATCCGGGTTGTTACCGCAGATGTGCAACTTGTGTTTTTCATCCAGCAGGTAGGCGTCCATCGCGGTCGCACAGATTGGGCAGCGGTGCTTGCCGAGCAGCACACGCGATTCCGATTCGCCCTCGTCATCTGCCGCGATTTCATCGCCGGGCACCAGATTGACCGTCGATTTGCAGCGCTCCTTAGGAGGCAGGCTATACCCGGAACAGCCCAGGAACACGCCAGTGGACGCCGTACGGATCATCATGGGGCGCCCGCACTCCTTGCAGGCGATGTTGGTCATCGTCGGCTGGTTGGCGCGCATGCCATCTTCGCTGGATTCGGCCGTCTGCAGTTTCTTGCTGAAATCGCCGTAAAACTCGTCCAGCACGTTTTTCCAGTCGCGCTCACCATGGGCGACGTCGTCGAGGTTTTCCTCCATGCCGGCGGTGAAGCCGTAGTCCATCAGATTGGAGAAGCTCTCGGACAGACGCTCGGTGACGATGTCGCCCATCTTCTCGGAGTAGAAGCGGCGGTTGTGCAATGTCACATAGCCCCGATCCTGAATGGTCGAGATGATCGCCGCATAGGTCGAGGGGCGGCCAATGCCGCGCTTTTCCATTTCCTTGACCAGGCTCGCCTCGGTGAACCGCGCAGGGGGCTTGGTGAAATGCTGGCTTGGGTCGAGCTGCATCAGCTCGAGTGCTTCGCCTTGCACCATCTCAGGCAGCACGTCGTCTTCGCCCGGCTTGCTCTGCTGCGGCAACACGCGGGTGTAACCGTCGAACTTCAGGATACGGCCCTTGGCACGCAGCTCGAAGCTGCCTGCTGCCACGGTGACGCTGGTAGACAGGTATTGGGCCGGCGGCATCTGGCAGGCCAGGAACTGGCGCCAGATCAGCTCGTACAGCCGCTCGGCGTCACGCTCCATACCGCTGAGCTTGGTCGGATGCGTGCTCACGTCCGACGGCCGGATGGCCTCGTGCGCTTCCTGGGCGCCTTCTTTGCTGCCGTAGACTTGCGGGGCTTCAGGCAGGTACTGCTTGCCGAATTCGCGCTCGATGTAGCTACGGGCCATTTCCAGCGCGTCGCCCGACAGGTTGGTCGAGTCGGTACGCATGTAGGTGATATAGCCCGCCTCATACAGACGCTGGGCCATCATCATGGTCTTCTTCACGCCAAACCCCAGGCGATTGCTCGCCGCTTGTTGCAGGGTCGAAGTAATGAAGGGCGCCGATGGCTTGCTGCTGGTCGGGCGATCTTCGCGTTTGACGACGCTATAGCTCGAAGCCTTCAGCTTCTCAAGTGCGGCCATGGCCTGGGCTTCGTTGAGCGGCTTGAACGCCTCGCCATTTTCACGGGCGACTTCGAAGCGGACCTTGGCATTCTTGGCCGTGCCGAGATCGGCATGGATTTCCCAGTATTCCTGGGGGATGAATGCACGAATTTCACGCTCGCGCTCGACCACCAGCTTGACGGCTACCGACTGCACACGCCCGGCCGAAAGGCCGCGGGCAATCTTCGACCACAGCAGCGGCGACACCATGTAACCTACGACACGGTCGAGAAAACGGCGCGCCTGCTGCGCGTTCACCCGGTCGATGTCGAGTTCACCAGGCTGCGAGAACGCTTCCTGGATGGCTTTCTTGGTGATTTCGTTGAACACCACGCGCTTGTAACGGGTGTCGTCGCCACCGATGGCCTCACGCAGGTGCCAGGCGATCGCCTCCCCTTCGCGGTCCAAGTCGGTCGCGAGATAGATGGTGTCGGCATCCTTGGCCAGGCGGCGCAGCTCGTCGATCACCTTTTCCTTGCCAGGAAGGATCTCGTACTTGGCTTTCCAGCCCTGGTCCGGATCGACGCCCATGCGCGCCACCAACTGGCGGCGCGCCTTTTCTTTGGGCGAAAGGGCCGGTGCCTCACCTGCAGCCTTGCCACGCTTGGCGGCCGGCTCTTTGCTAGCGCTCGCCGAACCGCTGGTGGGAAGGTCTCGGATATGGCCGATACTCGACTTCACCACGTACTGGTTGCCCAGGTACTTGTTGATGGTCTTGGCCTTGGCCGGGGATTCCACTATGACCAGCGATTTGCCCATGGATCGGAGTATTCCTGAATCTGAAGTTTGAAAACACGTCAGGTGCCAGACGCGGCACCGCTATATATAGTGGCAAAACTGCGAGGTCAAGTTCAGAACATCACGCCTGCGACTTGGCCGACATCCCGCACAGCCCTTCTTCGGCCTTGATCAACGCAAAGCGAGGCACCTGTTCGCCATCGACTTGCACCGATTCGCGGAACATCGACAGCGGGCGCACCCAGAAGCTGTAATCACCATACAGGCATTGGTAGAACACCATCCACTCCTCGCTTTCGGAGTGCCGCGCAACACTGAACACACGGTACTCAGGGCCCTTGTAATGCCGGTACACACCTGGCTGGATCTGCATGTCGACTACCTCCTGGTTCTCCCGAACCCAAAAAACAAAACCGGGGCACGAGGCCCCGGTCGCTGTCCCTTCCCTACGCCTCAGACGCGTTCGAAGACAGTGGTGATACCTTGGCCAAGGCCGACGCACATGGTCGCAACGCCCAGCGTGCCGCCATTTTGCTTCATGACGTTGAGCAGGGTGCCGGAAATGCGTGCCCCGGAGCAACCGAACGGGTGGCCCAAGGCAATCGCGCCGCCGTGCAGGTTAACCTTCTCATCCATCTTGTCGAGCACTTTCAAGTCTTTCAACACCGGCAGCGCCTGTGCGGCGAACGCCTCGTTGAGCTCGATGAAGTCGATGTCCGCCATGCTCAAGCCCGCGCGCTTGAGCGCTTTCTGGGTGGCCGGCACCGGCCCGTAGCCCATGATCGCCGGGTCGACACCCGCCACAGCCATGGCGCGAATGACCGCCAAAGGCTCGATCCCCAGGTCCATCGCACGCTGCCCCGACATCACGATCATGCACGACGCACCATCGGTGATCTGGGAAGACGTACCTGCAGTCACGGTCCCTCCTTTGGGGTTGAAGGCAGGCTTGAGAGACGCCAGGCCTTCGAGGGTGGTTTCCGGACGAATGGTTTCGTCGAAGTCGAACATTTTCAGGAAGCCATTCTCGTCATACCCCTGCATGGGGATGATTTCATCCTTGAACTTGCCTTCGACGGTGGCCTTGTGCGCCAACTGGTGCGAGCGCACGCCGAACTGATCCTGCTGTTCACGCGTGATGCCGTGCATCTTGCCCAGCATTTCAGCCGTCAGGCCCATCATGCCCGAAGCCTTGGCAGCGTGCAGAGACAGGTGCGGGTTGGGGTCCACGCCATGCATCATGCCCACGTGGCCCATGTGCTCGACGCCGCCGACCACGAACACGTCACCGTTGCCGGTCATGATCGCCTGGGCAGCAGTGTGCAGCGCGCTCATCGACGAGCCGCACAGGCGGCTGACGGTCTGCGCGGCGGACGTGTGCGGGATCTGGGTCATCAACGACGCCATGCGGGCAATGTTCCAGCCCTGCTCCAGGGTCTGGTTCACGCAGCCCCAGATAACGTCCTCGACTTCCTTCGGGTCGACCTTGTCGTTGCGTTCGAGCAACTTGCTGATCAGGTGCGCCGACATGTCTTCGGCGCGGGTGTTGCGGTGCATGCCACCCTTGGAGCGGCCCATTGGCGTGCGACCGAAGTCGACGATCACCACGTCTCTTGGATTCAGGCTCATATCAGATCTCTCGCTCTAGCTCGTTGACCGCTCAGTTGAAGAAGCGCTGGCCCGTCTTGGCCATTTCACGCAGCTTGGCGGTCGGGTGGTACAGCGGCCCCAGGTCGGCGTAACGATCGGCCAGGGCAACGAATTCGGCCACACCGATGCTGTCGATGTAGCGCAGCGCGCCGCCGCGGAAGGGCGGGAAGCCGATGCCATAGACCAGGCCCATGTCCGCCTCGGCGGCAGTGTCGACAATGCCATCTTCCAGGCAACGTACGGTTTCCAGGCACAGGGGGATCATCATCCAGTTGACGATGTCCTCGTCACTGACTTCGCGCTGCTCGTGCACGATGGGCTTGAGCACCTCCAGCACACTGGCGTCGGCTACTTTCTTCGGCTTGCCGCGCTTGTCGGTTTCATAGGCGTAGAAGCCCTTGCCGTTCTTCTGCCCCAGGCGGTTGGCGTCGTACAAGGCGTCGATGGCCGAACGGCGATCGTCCTTCATGCGGTCCGGGAAGCCCTCGGCCATGACGTCACGGCCATGGTGACCGGTGTCGATGCCCACCACGTCCATCAGGTAGGCCGGGCCCATCGGCCAGCCGAACTTTTCCATGACCTTGTCGATACGAACGAAGTCCACCCCGGCGCTGACCAGCCTGGCGAAGCCACCGAAGTACGGGAACAGCACGCGGTTGACCAAAAAGCCTGGGCAATCGTTGACCACGATCGGGTTCTTGCCCATCTTCTTGGCATAGGCAACGGTGGTGGCGACTGCCACTTCACTGGATTTTTCGCCGCGAATGACTTCCACCAGCGGCATCATGTGCACCGGGTTGAAGAAGTGCATGCCCACGAAGTTTTCCGGGCGCTTTAGCGCTTTTGCCAGCAGATTGATGGAAATGGTCGACGTGTTGGACGCCAGGATCGCGTCCTCCCTCACTTGCCCTTCCACCTCGGCAAGCACCGCCTGCTTCACTTTCGGGTTTTCCACGACCGCCTCGACCACGATGTCGACGTGGCCGAAGTCGCCGTAGGAGAGCGTCGGACGAATCGCGTTGAGCGCCTCGGCCATCTTCGCCGCGGTCAGTCGCCCTTTCTCGACGCGATTGCCCAGCAGCTTGGAGGCTTCGTTCAGCCCCAGCTCGATGGCCTCTTCGCGAATATCCTTCATCAGGATCGGGGTGCCCTTGACCGCCGATTGATAGGCAATGCCGCCACCCATGATGCCGGCACCCAATACGGCTGCCTGCTTCACGTCCCGAGCGATCTCGTCGTGGGCCTTGGCCTTGCGCTTGAGTTCCTGATCATTGAGGAACAGGCCGATCAGGCTCTGTGCGACCGAAGTCTTGGCCAGCTTGGCAAAGCCTGCGGCTTCGATCTCGAGAGCCTTGTCGCGACCGAAATTGGCCGCTTTCTGGATGGACTTGATCGCCTCGACCGGCGCTGGGTAATTGGGGCCGGCCTGCCCAGCGACGAAGCCTTTGGCGGTTTCGAAGGCCATCATCTGTTCGATGGCATTGAGCTTGAGCTTTTCCAGCTTGGGTTGGCGCTTGGCTTTGTAATCCAGCTCGCCGCTGATGGCGCGCTTGATCAAGTCAAGGGCACCGGCCATGAGCAGCTCGGGTGCCACGACTGCATCGACGGCACCTACCTTCAGCGCGTCTTCTGCGCGGTTTTCCTTGCCAGCAGCGATCCACTCGACGGCATTGTCCGAGCCGATCAGGCGCGGCAAGCGCACGGTACCGCCAAAGCCGGGATAGATGCCGAGTTTTACCTCGGGCAGGCCGATGCGCGCGGCGCTGGACATGATACGGTAGTCGGCTGCCAGGCACATCTCCAGGCCACCGCCCAGGGCAATGCCGTTGATGGCCGCGACCGTCGGAACCTGAAGGTCTTCGAACGCGTTGAAGATGCGGTTGGCTTCCAGACTGCCGGCGACCAGCTCGGCCTCGGGCAGCTTGAAGTTGTCGACGAACTCGGTGATGTCGGCACCGACGATGAAGACGTCCTTGCCGCTGCTGACGATCACACCCTTGACCGACTCATCGGCCTGGATGGCGTCTACGGCCTGGCGCAGCTCGCTCAGGGTCAGGCGGTTGAACTTATTGACGGACTCACCCTTGAGGTCGAACTTGAGCTCGACGATGCCACTTTCAAGAGCCTTAACCGTGATGGCTTTACCTTCGTAAATCATCAACTGATCTCCAAGATATGGAAGCTGAACTGTACACGCCGATCGCTGCAGCACAGCAGCCATCATGGCCACCTGCCCCAGGCACACCCGTCAGCGCGCTAGTCGGGCAAATGAGTCGGCAGTGTGCAATGCAAACGCTCAATTCATACGCCCGTTTGATTTGGGTGTGCACACATTCTCCGAAAAGATCTGCATTGTCAAATGCTGTACCGATGGGAGAAAAGCCGACTTTGCGGTCACTTTCCATGGGCCGGGTACGACCGATCATGCCACTGATCCCTGGCCATTCACGCAAGCAATCGTATTGTTTGGATACCATGGCATACCTGGTCGCATGGTTGAACCACCTGCGGGTACCGTGCTCAGCTACCCGCTGAATCCACCAGCCTGCCTGGCAATCGATACGCATCACAACGGCAAAGCGGCGATCCGCCCCATCCCGGTGATGGGAGGGCCGAATCGCCGCTTTGTCGTTGCGCGCCGGGCAATGGCGCGATGAACAGTACGTGGCGTGCAGGGCGGGTCAGGCCAACGTCTCCAGCACGTAGGCAACATCGTGCAATACAGCCGTATCGCCCCGCTCCGTCCAGTACAGCGCAATCATCCGCGCGTCGGCCTCGACCTTGTAGGCGCTTGCAGGCAGACGGGCCAGAGTCTCCATGAAGCGAGGGTCCTCGCACGGCTCCCGCCACTGGTTCCACCAGACACCCGGGCTTACCTGCCAGAAGCAGAAGCTGTCCACATGCCCGCGCTTGCGTGCGCGGTGATACTGCGGGCATGGGCTGGGCGGCTGCCTGGGCAACCAGTGCGGCCACTGCTGGGGCGCCAGCTGCATCGCCAGCCCCATGCGCCGTGCTTCCAGGCGCAGACGCATTTGCTCGCTCTGCTTGCGTGAGTTACGCAGCCAGGAAAGCGGGCTTAGAATCAGCGCGAGGATTGACACCACCAGCAATACCGTCATATCAGTAGTTCCCATAAACCGTTGCAAATGAGCTGGTTAGCCTTGCTTCACGCACGACCCGCCGAAAGCGACCATACTTCTTCTATAGCGATTGCCTGGAGTACAGCTCATGAACTACACACATCTGCTGGTCGCCGTCGACCTGACGGAAGAATGCGACCCAGTCATCAAGCGCGCCATGGCGCTGGCCGAGCCCAGCAACGCCAAGGTGTCGCTGGTGCACATCGTCGAGCCCATGGCCATGGCCTTTGGCGGCGACGTGCCGATGGACCTGTCGCAACTGCAACAGCAGCAGTTCGATCAGGCCAAGGAGCGCATGGACCGCCTGTTCACCAAGTATCCCAGTATCCAGCGCGGCGACTCGCACTTGACCTACGGCCAGCCTCGCCAGGAAATCCATCAACTGGCCAAGGAGCATGGTTGCGACCTGATCGTCGTTGGCAGCCATGGTCGACACGGCTTGGCACTGCTCCTGGGCTCTACGGCCAACGACGTGTTGCACGGTGCTCCGTGCGACGTGCTGGCCGTGCGACTGCAAAAGAAAGACTAAGCCTGCTTACCGGCAGGTGAACCCGCTGCCACAGGCGCTTCATGGTTCTGGAACCATGGGCGCCAGTAGCAGCCCGCTTGCTCGGCAAACGCGGGCAACCTACGCTGAGGCCGCTCAGCCTTCCAGTTCAGCCCAGCGTTCGACCAGGGCGTCCAGCTCACCCTGCAGCTTCTCGATGTTTGCCAGCACCGCCGATGTTTCTGCCACCGGGCGTTGGTAGAAGCCGGCAGCACTCACCTCTTCCTGGGCTTGAGCCATGCGCTGCTCGAGGGCGTCGATCTGCCCTGGCAGCATCTCCAGCTCGCGCTGCAGTTTATAGCTGAGCTTTTTCTTCGAAGCTTCTTCGACCACCGGCGCTGCCACGGTTTGCGGCTTGGTTTCGACTTTCTCCACCACCGCGCTGTTGAGCGCCGATTTGCCGCCCTTGCTTTCCGTCACCCCGAGCAGCTTGGGCGAGCCGCCCTGACGAATCCAGTCCTCGTAGCCGCCCACGTATTCACGGACCAGCCCATCGCCTTCGAATACCAATGTGCTGGTGACGACGTTGTCGAGAAATGCCCGGTCGTGGCTGACCATCAACACGGTGCCCTTGTAGTTGGACAGTACTTCTTCGAGCAACTCGAGGGTTTCAACGTCCAGGTCGTTGGTGGGCTCGTCGAGCACCAGCAGGTTGGCCGGCTTGCTGAACAGCTTGGCCAGCAGAAGCCGCGCGCGTTCGCCTCCGGACAGCGCCTTGACTGGGGTGCGGGCGCGCTGGGGGCTGAACAGGAAGTCCCCAAGATAGCTCAGCACATGCCGGTTCTGCCCCTCGATCTCGATGAAGTCTCGCCCTTCGGCGAGGTTGTCGATGACGGTTTTTTCCAGGTCCAGTTGGTGACGCATCTGGTCGAAATAGGCGACCTCAAGCTTGGTACCACGCTCGATCTTGCCCGAGGTAGGCTCCAGATCACCCAGCATCAGCTTGAGCAAGGTCGTCTTGCCAGTACCATTGGCCCCCAGCAGGCCGATACGGTCCTGACGTTGCAGCACCATGGAAAAATCCTTGACCAGCATCGGGCCGTCGGGGTGCGAGAAGCTGACGTGCTCGAGCACCATCACCTGCTTGCCCGACTTGTCGGCCGCCTCGATCTGGATATTGGCCTTGCCCTGACGCTCACGGCGCTCGCCTCGCTCCACGCGCAGCGCCTTGAGCGCTCGCACACGGCCTTCGTTACGGGTACGCCGCGCCTTGATGCCTTGGCGAATCCACACCTCTTCCTGGGCCAGACGCTTGTCGAACAGCGCGTTGGCAGTTTCCTCGGCAGCCAGCGCGGCCTCCTTGTGCACCAGGAAGCTGGCATAGTCGCCGTTCCAGTCGATCAAACCGCCCCGATCCAGTTCCAGGATGCGGGTGGCCAGGTTCTGCAGGAACGAACGGTCGTGGGTGATGAACAGCACGGCACCGTTGAACCCGCGAAGCGCCTCTTCAAGCCAGGCGATGGCGCCAATATCCAGGTGGTTGGTCGGCTCGTCGAGCAGCAGCAGGTCGGGCTCGGACACCAGGGCCTGGGCCAGCAGGACACGACGGCGCCAGCCACCGGACAATTCGGCCAAGGTCTTGTCCGCCGGCAGTTGCAGCCGGCTCAAGGTGCTTTCGACCACCTGCTGCAGGCGCCAGCCGTCGCGGGCTTCGAGCTCGTGTTGCACGTGCATCAGCTTTTCCAGGTCTTCGTCGCCCTGGATGTTCTGGCTCAGATGATGAAACTGCGCCAATAGCTCGCCAACCCCGTCCAGGCCAGCCGCCACCACGTCGAACACCGTGCGTTCGTCGGCCAGCGGCAGCTCCTGGGGCAACTCGCCGATTTTCAAACCTGGTGCGCGCCAGATATCGCCGTCATCGCCCTTCTGCTCACCCTTGACCAAGCGCAGCATGCTCGATTTGCCGGTGCCGTTGCGGCCGATGATGCACACCCGCTCGCCACGAGCGATCTGCCAGGACACCTTGTCCAGCAGCGGCATGGCGCCGAATGCGAGGGACACATCGCTGAATTTGAGCAGGGTCATGTTCGTCTCCATAAATCGGGCGCGCATTCTACCTGAGTTGGCCCTGCGCCGACATCCGCAAGGTCTGCACCGGGCCCACCTGGCGACATCCGGTCGAACTTAATATCCCGATACAAGCACAGTGCTTTCACCCGTCATCCGCAAACGGCTAAGCTAGGGCCATTGCTTTCAACAGTGCTGGCCCTGCCGTCACTTTCCCATGGTTCAACTGCCCGGACGTATCATGCGCAGCCGCCTGTTACAAATTGCTTCATGCCTGTTGCTCACCGCTGCCACCGGCGCGGCGCAAGCCATCGACATCACCGTGCAACGCCAGTATTACGATGAGGCCAAGCGCGCACTGGCCAAGGGCGACAAGGGCCCGTACCTGCGCTATGCCCAGGCGCTGAACGACTACCCCTTGACACCGTACCTGGCCTACGACGAACTGACCGCCCGCCTGAAGTCTGCAAGCAATGAGGAAATCGAAGGTTTCCTGGCCAAACACGGCGACCTGCCCCAGGCCAACTGGATGAAGCTGCGCTGGTTGCGCTGGCTGGCCGAGCGCGGTGAATGGCAGACCTTCGCCAAGTACTACGACCCCAAGCTGAACTTCACCGAACTTGATTGCCTGAACGGCCAGTACCAGCTTAGCCACGGGCAGCGTGTCGAAGGTTTCGCCACGGCGAACAAGCTGTGGTCGGTAGGCAAATCCCAGCCAGCCGCCTGCGACCCGTTGTTCGCCATGTGGGCCGCCGAAGGGCAACTGACCGAAGCCAAGCGCTGGGAACGTGCCAAGCTTGCAGCCCAGGCGCGCAACTACGGCCTGGCCGAAAACCTGGTCAAGACCCTGACCACCTTGGCGCCTCAGGGTCGCCTGCTGGTCGATGTAGCGCAGAAACCGGAGCTGCTCAACCAGCCATCGCGCTTCACCCAGGCCGACGAGGCCACATCGGACGTCGTCAGCCTTGGGCTGCGCCGCCTTGCCCGGCAAGACCCGGAACGTGCCATGGGGCTGCTCGACGACTACGCCCAGCGCATGCACTTTTCCCGTGATGAAAAGGTGGCCATTGCCCGCGAAATCGGCCTGACGCTGGCCCGGCGCTACGACCCGCGCGCGCTCGACCTCATGACCCGCTATGACCCTGAGCTGCGTGACGACACCGTCAGCGAATGGCGCCTGCGCCTACTGCTGCGCCTCGGCCGCTGGGAAGACGCCTACGAGCTGACCAAGCGCCTCGGTGGCGACCTGGCGCAAAGCAGCCGCTGGAAATACTGGCAGGCGCGCAGCCTTGAGCTGGCACAGCCGAAGAATCCGCAGGTTCCGCAGCTGTACAAGGCCGTGGCACGCGAGCGTGACTTCTATGGCTTTCTGGCCGCCGACCGCGCGCAGGCCCCTTATCAATTGAACAACAAGCCGTTGGTCCTGAGCCCACAGCTGGTCAAGAAGGTACGCAACACGCCCGGCATCCAGCGGGCCCTGGAATTTCATGCCCGCGGCCAGATCGTCGAGGGCCGCCGCGAGTGGTACCACGTCAGCCGCCACTTCAACCGCGACGAGATGGTCGCCCAGGCGCGCCTGGGTTACGAGCTGCGCTGGTATTTTCCGGCTATTCGCACGATCAGCCAGGCCAAGTACTGGGATGACCTGGATGTGCGCTTCCCCATGGCGCACCGCGATACCCTGGTCCGCGAAGCCAAGGTGCGCGGCCTGCATTCGAGTTGGGTGTTCGCGATCACCCGCCAGGAAAGCGCGTTCATGGAAGATGCGCGCTCCCCGGTCGGGGCCAGCGGCCTGATGCAACTGATGCCGGCCACGGCCAAGGAGACGGCGCGCAAGTTCAGCATTCCACTGGCCTCGCCCGCGCAGGTTCTGAACCCTGACAAGAACATCCAGCTGGGGGCTGCCTACCTCAGCCAGGTGCACAGCCAGTTCAACGGCAATCGGGTACTGGCTTCAGCGGCCTATAACGCAGGCCCTGGCCGCGTAAGGCAATGGCTCAAAGGCGCCAAGCACCTGAGTTTCGATGTATGGGTCGAGTCCATTCCGTTCGATGAAACACGCCAGTACGTGCAGAACGTGTTGTCCTACTCGGTGATCTACGGGCAAAAGCTCAACATGCCGCAACCTCTGGTGGACTGGCACGAGCGCTACTTCGATGACATGTGATCGGCCAGGCGCTCATCCTCAAGCCTGATCCGGCACGGGCGCGGGCCATGCCCGCGCCCGTGCCGCAGTGGTCAGAGCACCTCGACCTTCATGCCGACTTCCAGATGCCCATCACCGTCGGCAGCCAGGTTTTGCCCAAACAGCACATCGCCTTCCTTCTCCCGGAAGGTCCTGAGCGTGGTCATCGGCTCGCGGTCAAGGCTGCGCTGCCCCGTGGCAGGGTCGATGGTGGTGAAAACGCAGCGCACACTCGGTTTTAGCACGCGAAACTCCACCGCGCCGATCCGAATGCGCGTCCAGCCATCCTCCGCAAAAGCCTCGGCGCCCTGCACCACCAGGTTGGGCCTGAACCGCAGCATCTCCATGGGCCGGCCGATCCGCCGGTTGAGTTCGTCCAGTGACGCCTGGCCGATCAGCAGCAACGCGAACCCGTCGGGAAAGGCGGCGCGGTCACTGTTGGTGCCATAGCCATTGGGCAAGTACCTTGCCCGATGCTGCGGGCAATAGACCAGCCTGACGGGTTTGCCCAGCCAGCCACTGAGCCAGGCTGCGGCCTCATCACCGGCATCCGGTACCCGGAACGTGTCACGCCACAAGGTCACGCCACGCAGCAGGGCGTCCTCGGCTGGAATGGCCACGCTCAGCGGCACTTGCCCAGGGGCTCGCAGCACCAGGACGCCGCCTGTTTCAATCGCTTCGAGCTGCCCAAGCTGCGGCCAGGCGCGCTGGGTCAGGAAGCGCCCGTTTTCTTCTTCGACCAGCATCCAGCGCCGATCCCCCTCCAGACCGAGCAAACCGACGGGGGAGGTTTGCAGGCTTTGCGCCCGCCCTGATTTGACCGGATACCGATAGAGCTCACTGAGAAACATCCCTGCCGCCTCATAAGGTGCCAAGCCGCTAGCTTATACCCGGCAGGACGAGCGATCACGCGCTGGCGGTGTCCAGGAGCAGACGCTGCTTGACCACATCGACCAAACGATCAGGCTGGAACTTGGAAAGAAAATTGTCGCACCCGACCTTTTTGACCATCGATTCGTTGAAGCTGCCAGACAGGGAGGTATGCAGCACCACATACAGCTGCCGCAGCCGTGCATCTTCGCGAATCTCGGTCG
Source organism: uncultured Pseudomonas sp. (assembly GCA_963529135.1). Taxonomy (GTDB): domain Bacteria; phylum Pseudomonadota; class Gammaproteobacteria; order Pseudomonadales; family Pseudomonadaceae; genus Aquipseudomonas. The sequence goes on from CAURYQ010000066.1 coordinate 13,251, forward strand.
TCAGCCGATAACCGTCCATTTCAGGCATTTCGGCATCCGTGAAGATCATCAACAGCTTTTCACACATGTCCTCCCCGGCATCCGCCCAGGCCTTGAGCATGCGCAACGCCTTGAGGCCATCGCTGGCCACGTGCAGTTTCATCCCCAATTGGGAGAGCGTGTCGCGCAACTGGGCCAGTGCCACACTCGAATCGTCCACCAGCAACACCTCACGACCGCGCGCCCTCGCCAATACCGGGTCGGCCAACTTCTCACCCGAGACGCGGGCGTTGTAGGGCACGATTTCGGCGAGCACCTTTTCAACGTCGATCACCTCCACCAGCTTGTCGTCCACCTTGGTGATGGCCGTAAGGTAGTGCTGCCGGCCGGCGCTGCTGGGCGGGGGCATGATGGATTCCCAGTTGAGGTTGACGATACGATCGACGCCGCCCACCAGAAATGCCTGCACCGAACGATTGTATTCGGTGACGATGATGGTGCTGTCAGGGCCTGGCTGGATGGGGCGCATGCCGATTGCCTGAGACAGGTCGATCACCGGCAGTGTCTGCCCGCGCAGGTTCACCACTCCGCAGACGAAGGCATGACGTTGCGGCATCAACGTCAGCTTCGGAAGCTGCAGCACCTCCTGTACCTTGAAGACGTTGATGGCGAACAGCTGACGACCGGTCAGCCGGAACATCAGGATTTCCAGCCGGTTCTCACCTACCAGTTGTGTGCGTTGGTCTACTGTGTCGAGAATGCCAGCCATTGGTAAGCCCCCAGGCTCAAGTCGAAAATGTGCGGGATTGAGTGTTTATCGGCAGCCATTGTTACATCTTGACCCCTACCAATGCCGCGACCCGCTTAATTGATATCACTTTAACAGCATGCTTAACTGCTCTCCTAGACCCGCTTCAAAGGGTCGCAAAAGTTCCGCTTTTTTTGCCTCCCTCAGGGAATCCCCTACTGGCAATCAGGCACAACCTGATGTTCGCCCTATCCTTTAGCCATTAATGTGACGCCATTCTCACTGCATGAATGGAGTCAGGCTTTGCTAGCTACCGTAACGGCGTGCCCGTCTCTTGCGCCTGCCCAGCGCATGGAGACTTCATGATGGACAGCGCCTTACCCTGCTCGGAGGCGCTTGAGGGTTTCCTCGAGAATGCTCAGAAGCTGCTTGATAAAGCAGAAGATTGCCTACAGCACCTTGAACTGATCGAAAATGATCCCGATGCATGCCGGTGCCTGGACGCTGCGCTGGACGACCTGGCCTGTCATGCGCGCCGTCTGGGTGTGCGCGAAGTCGCCCACTTCACCACCTCCTTGCAGCACCTACTCGCCCCGCGCTGCCAAGACGCCTGCCTGCAGGGCGAGACGCTGCGGGTTACAGCGGCCTGCCTGAGGTTGCTTGCCTGGCAACTCGAGCTTCTGGACGCACACACGGGCCGGCTTGACTTGGACGCGGGCGAGCAACTCGTGCTGCTCGGCGAACTGGCCAAAACGGTTCACCCTCCATTGGCATCGGCCTGCAGCACGCATGAGAGCCTAGGGCATGTTTGCCACCCGCCGCATGGCGATGAGCGTACAGATGGCAAATAGCCCTCCTCTGTTGAACGGTGAAAGTGCAACTTGATCGGGCTCGGGAAAGTTGAAGCTTTCTTTTACAAAGTTGTAGGAAAGAGCTTATGCAGCCAGCCAATCGATGCTCTGTCGCAGTTCATGCTAATAACCCATACACAGGGGCGTCGCATTCGGCGGCGACCGCTGGTTAGCGAGGTGGTAGTATGCGCCTGCGCAGCGCTTCAACTTGATGAAAGGTTGAGTGAACACGTGGTTGAAAAACATCGAAAGTACGGTGCTAAAGCCTCTGAGCAGTAATGTGCAAGGCCTCCATCAGCAATACTTCAGTGGCTTCCCTACCTATGTTCCCACGCTTGATGACTTCTTTGCGTAGCAGCCCTCCTTACCTTGCGCTGTGCTGGGCCGCGACTGGCGTGAGCGTGGTTTCATTCAGCGCCTGTCTTGCGTTGTACCTGGCTGACCAACCTGTGCCCGTCGGCCTGGTCGTGTTGCAGGCTGTCGCCGCCGTGATCGCTGTCGTGCAGTTGCGTGCAGGGGCTCGTTCGATAAGCCTGCGCCCGGCGGAGCTGGCCGAGCGCCTGCTCAAGGTGCAGGAAGAGGAACGCCAGCATCTGGGCAGGGAGCTGCATGACGACATCGGTCAGTTACTGACGGCAGCCAAGTTGCAGCTGCAGTGGCTGCAGCGACGCATGCCAGAAGACGCACAGGGACATTGCCAAGCCCTGCATGCCACGCTGGATGACGCGCTGCGCAACGTGCGCGACGTCTCGGCTCTGCTCAACCCCCGTCAACTGGCCAGCCTGGGCCTTGAGGCTAGCCTTCGCGCACACCTGCTACGCACCCTCGATGGCAGTGGCGTGCAGTGGAGCCTGGCTTGCAGGCAGCGCCTGGGGGGCATCGAAGAGCCTGTGGCAATGGCGGTGTTTCGCATCACCCAGGAGGCGGTGACCAACATGCTGCGCCACGCCCAGGCACGTAACCTGGTCGTGCGCTTGCAGCGCACCGAGCTGGGCCTGGCGTTATCCATCGAGGACGACGGCTGCGGCTTCAAGCCTGCCAGGCATCCGCATCGCGCCAACCAGCGCGGCCTGGCCGGGATGCTGGAACGGGTCACGGCGCTGAACGGCAGTTTGCAGATCACCAGCGACGTCGGCCAGGGGACACGCATCGAGGCGTTGTTTCCATGGCCGCCCGGTACCCGGCAACGCGCTGACCGAGTAGATACGCATGACCTGTAGATTGTTGCTTGTAGATGACCATTCGTTGATACGGGCCGGGGTTCGGGCACTGGTTGGGGACATACCCGGCTACGAAGTGATCGGCGAAGCCGACGATGGTGGGCAATTGCTGGATCAGGCGCGGACCTTGATGCCGGACATCATCCTGCTGGACCTCTCGATGCGTTCGACCTGCGGGCTGGACGCCTTGACCCAGCTCAATGCCAGTGGCAGCGCTTGCAAAGTGCTTATTCTCTCCATGCACACCGACCCGGATCTGATCATGCGCGCCCTCGAAGGCGGTGCTCATGGTTATCTGCTCAAGGACACCAGCGCAACCGAACTGGAGCAAGCCCTGAGCGCGGTGCGCAACGGGGAGCGCTACCTGAGCCCGGCCATTGCCCACACCGTCATCAATCAGGCGTTGCGCCACACCCGGCCCACCCGACATCCTGCGTGCGAGCGGCACAACCTCACAGCCCGGCAGCTCGAGATTCTGCGCCTGATCGTGCGCGGCAAGTCCACCCGCGAAATTGCCAACGGTCTAGGGTTGTCGATCAAGACGGTCGAGACCCATCGCTCGCAGGTGATGAAACGCTTGCAGATTCACGACGTTGCCGGGCTCGTGCTATTCGCCGTGCGCGAAAAAATCATCAGCCTCGATGACTGAGCAACGGGCACCCTTGCGGCAGGTGTAGACGCAGCGCCTTTGGCCGCGCCTCGAAGCGCAGGCTTTCAGCCTTGAGCGGTTCGCCGTCGAGGTTGATGTCCAAGCCCTGTTGGCTGTTGATTTCCACCCACGGCAGCCGCGTGCGGATGAACAGTCCATCGCCCCCAAGTAGATCGCGCAAGGCGCCCACCACTTCATGGGGCTTGGGTAAAATGGCGACGTCAAGCAAACCGTCGTCCACGACAGCCTCAGGGCACAGCTCTTGACCGCCCCCGGCTTGCCTTCCATTGCCGATACCCAGGGCCAGCAACTCTCCTTGCCAGTGAAAATCCGGGCCTTTCAACTCGACCGAGGCAGCCTCCAGTTCGCTGAAACGCGACAAGCCGGTAAAGACGTAGGCGGCGGCCCCCATCAACTTCTTCAGGTCTTCGGACGTGCTTGCGGTGACCTGGCTGCCGAAGCCACCCGTGGCCATGTTCAGGAACAGCTGGTCGCCCACCTGCCCAAGGTCCACAGCCTGGGCCGGCTCATTGATCAGTGCCAGCGCTTGGGCAGGCTCGAGCGGAATGCCCGCCGCCTTCGCGAAGTCGTTGGCCGTTCCCAGCGGCAGCAAAACCAGGCTGGCCTGCGTAGCCGCCAGGCCCATGGCTTCGGCTACATCGCGCAGCGTGCCGTCACCCCCACCTGCCACGATATGGCTGTAGCCTGCGGCAAGTGCTTCCTCGACCAGGCGCTGGACATCACCACCCTCCCAGGTCACTCGCACGTCCAGCGCCCAGCCGGTGTCGCGCAGGTCATGCACGGCGGTGCGCACGTCCTCGTTCATCGCCTGCTTGCCGTGCAGAATCAGCATTGCCTTGCGCGCTTGCATGTAGGTGTCTCCGTAATTGACCACCTGCATCTTGACTCTCAGCCGTTACCAATTGTTGCACGGTCGTTCGAAAAATGCGCCGCAGGCACCGGGCTGTCCGTAAGGCTTGCACCGGCGCGAGTGCCTCAATCGAGGATTTCGCTGAAGGGGATGAAGGGCACGAGGTCACCCACCGTCGGCGTGGTGCCCTCTTGCACCTCCACCAGCCCATCGGCCCACACCGCGCTGCGTAACACGCCAGAGCTCTGGTTTGGATACAGGCAGACCGTGCCCCGTTCGATGCGCGCGCGCAGGTACTCGCGACGGGACCCGGGTTTGGGCCAATCGAAACCGGCTGGCATGCAAAAGCGCAGGGGAGCAACATCACTGACGCCCTGCCGACGCAGCAAGTAGGGACGCGCCAGCAGGCCGAAGGTCACCAGGGTAGAGGCTGGGTTGCCAGGCAGGCCGATCACGGGTACGCCTTGGAAATGGCCAAAGGTCAGTGGCTTGCCCGGTTTGATCGCCAGCTTCCACAGGGCGAGTTCTCCGGCTTCGCGCAGGGCTGCGCCCAGGTAATCGGCCTCGCCCACCGAGACCCCACCTGTCGAGAGGATCAAGTCCACCGCTTGCAGCTGAGCCAGGCACGCGCGGGTGCGGGCCAGGTCATCAGGCAGGATGCCGGCGTCAGTCACCTCGCACCCCAGGCGTTGCAACCAGCTGACCAGCAACCGCCGGTTGCTGTTGTAGATCTGCCCTGGCCCCAATGGCAACCCAGGCTCGACCAGCTCGTCACCGGTGGACAACACCGCCACGCGCACCCTGCGCACGACCTCGAGCCGACCGTAGCCCAAGGTTGCGGCCAAGCCCAGCTCGATCGGCCCCAGGCGGGTACCCGCGTCGAGCACCTGCTCACCCGTTCGGGTTTCCTGGCCTTGTGGACGAATGTTCTGCTGCGCCTTCAGCGCGTGCAGGAACTGCACGCTGCCATCGGCGTGAACATGGACGTTCTCCTGCATTTCCACGCAATCGGCGCCGTCAGGGACTGGGGCACCGGTGAAGATGCGCGCGCAAGTACCAGGCTGCAATGGCGCTGGGGCATGGCCGGCGAAGATCCTTTGGCTGACCGGCAGCGGCTTATCCTGCCAATCGGCCATGCGCAAGGCGTAGCCGTCCATGGCACTGTTGGGCCAAGGCGGCAGGTCGAGCGACGCCACCAGAGCGGTCGCCAGTACCCGGCCTTGCGCATCGGCCAATGGCACCTGTTCGGTTTCACCAATCGGCGTGGCGTCCGCCAAAGCCAGCAACTGCTCGAGGGCCTGTTCGACCGGCATCAGCGCCTTGGGCTGCAAGGCCTCAGCCACGGCTTTCACAGGCCGCTGCCTGCTTCAGGTGCGCGACGAAGTTGCAAGGACGGTGCCGCGCATCGAGTTGTTCGGCAAGGATACCGTCCCAACCGGTGCGCACCGCATTGGTCGAACCCGGCAGGCAACACACCAGGGTGCCGTTGGCCAACCCAGCGAGGGCCCGCGATTGCACGGTCGAGGTGCCGATGTCAGCGACTGAAATCTGCCTGAACAGCTCGCCGAAGCCATCGACCTGTTTGTCGAGCAGGCAGCTCACCGCTTCGGGGGTGCTGTCACGGCCGGTAAAGCCTGTGCCGCCGGTAATGAGCACGACTTGTACGCTGTCGTCGGCGATCCAGGTCGCGACCTGGGCGCGAATCTTGTAGAGGTCGTCCTTGAGCAGCATACGCTGAGCAAGACGGTGGCCTGCCGCCGTGAGCCGGTCAACGAAGACCTGCCCCGAGGTGTCGGTGTCGATCGTGCGCGTGTCGCTGACGGTGAGGACCGCGATATTGAGAGGTACGAAAGGGGTATCTGCCGAGGCTTTCATGGGTATCCGTCATCAGGAGTGGCAATGACGGCAGTTATATCACAGGGCACCTCGAGGGGCGTGCGCCAGCGCGCCCTGCACTGGATCGTAGCGCAGCAATGCCGTTATGCTGCACGCGCAAGGAACTTGCACTAACGTCCCGCGTCTTAACAGTCATCTTGCACCATCGCACTGGAGAAACACGATGATCAAACGGACCCTTCCCGCCTTCATGCTCGCCTTGGGCCTGGCTGCCCTGGCTGGCTGCTCGACCCCAACCGTCATCACCCTGAACGACGGTCGCGAAATCCAGGCGGTGGACAAGCCGTCCTACGATGAGGACTCGGGCTTTTATGAGTTCGAGCAACTCGACGGCAAGCGCATGCGTCTGAACAAAGACCAGATTCGCACCGTCAAAGAGCTCTGATCACGCGCCCGACTTCGCCTAAGCTTCGTTCCATAACAAGGACTTGCGGGCGAATTTTGGATGCAGTAGGATTTCTTTCATCGGAGTGTAGCGCAGCCAGGTAGCGCGTCTCGTTCGGGACGAGAAGGCCGCAGGTTCGAATCCTGTCTCTCCGACCAGATCCTCGTCAGAAAACCCGCCTCGTGCGGGTTTTTTGTTGCTCACGCCGCAGGCTCAGGGCCGCCGCCCGCTTCTGGGGCCCGGCCTGTCAGGCTGAGGTGAACTGCAAGGCCGCCAGGCGTGCATACAACGGGCTGGTGTCGATCAACTCGCGATGGGTACCGATGGCCACCACTCGGCCTCGCTCGACTACTGCGATTCGATCGGCATGCTGTACCGTCGCCAGGCGATGCGCGATCACGATGGTCGTACGCCCGGCCATCAAGCGTGGCAGTGCCTGCTGAATCAAGTGCTCACTTTGCGCGTCCAGCGCGCTGGTAGCCTCGTCCAGCAGCAAGATCGGCGCATCCACCAACAACGCTCGGGCAATTGCCAAACGTTGGCGTTGCCCGCCGGACAGACCCACCCCGCCCTCTCCCAAGCGCGTCTGGTAGCCCTGCGGCAGTTGGCGTATGAATTCGTCGGCGTGGGCCACGCGGGCGGCGCTCTGGATATCGGCCAGGGAAGCCTCGGGGCGGCCGTAGCCGATATTGTCCGCGACCGTACCCCGGAACAGCGCGGGCTGTTGTGCCACCAGCGCAAACTGCTGACGAAGGTGGTCGGGTTCGAGTTGGTCAATAGGTTGGTCGTCTAGCAGGATCTGTCCTTGCTGAGGGTCATAGAAGCGTAGAAACAAATCGAACAGCGTGGATTTACCTGCACCGGAAGGCCCGACCAGAGCAAGCGTCTGACCCGCTTCGACAACCAGGCTCAGGTCATCGATCGCATTGATCTGCGGTCGCGAAGGATAGGCGAACACTACGTGTCGCAACGCCAGGCACCCACGGGCACGACCGCCTGCCAACCGCTGTGCCCGGGGCGAGGGCAGTATCTGGCTTTGTGCCGCCAGCAGTTCGGCAATCCGCTGCGCTGCCCCGGCGGCCCGTTGCAACTCGCCGATCACTTCGCTGAGCGTACCGAATGCACTGCCCACGACCAGACTGTAGAACACGAACGCCGCCAACTCGCCACCTGACATGCGTCCAGCGATGACGTCCATGCCGCCGACCCACAGCATCGCGCCGATGGCGCCCAGCACCAGCACGATCACCACGGTGATCAGCCAGGCCCGCTGCGCAATGCGCTTGCGGGCCACGGCAAATGCCGACTCCACGGTACTGGCGAACAGCTCTCGGTCGTGGGCTTGGTGCGTGTAGGCCTGCACGGTCTTGATCTGGCCCAGGGTTTCTGCAACGTAGCTCCCCACATCCGCCACCCGATCCTGGCTTTGGCGCGAGAGGCTGCGCACGCGGCGGCCGAATAGCAGAATCGGCGCCAGCACCACCGGCAGTGCCACGACCACGATGCTGGTCAGCTTCGGGTTGGTGACGAACAGCAAGAGCACCCCGCCGATCACCATCAGCGCATTGCGCAGGAACATGGACAGGGACGAGCCGATCACCGATTGCAGCAGCGTGGTGTCGGCGGTCAACCGTGACTGGATTTCCGAACTGCGGTTATCTTCGAAAAAACCCGGGTCCAGGGCTAGCAGATGATCGAAGACAGCTCGCCGTATGTCCGCCACACAGCGCTCGCCTATCCACGAGACCAGATAGAAACGAGTAAAGGTGCCTACCGCCAAGGCCAGTACCAGCAACAGGAACAACCCTAGGGTCTGGTTGAGCTGATGGACCGAACCGGTCATGAACCCCTGATCCACCAGCAGGCGGATGCCTTGCCCCATGGACAGGGTGATGGCAGCGGTCAGCACCAACGCCAGCAATGCCATGAGCATTTGCCGCCGATAGGGCCGAACGAAATGCCAGCCCAGGCGCAATGCGTGGCGGGGTCGCGGAGCTGTAGAGGCCATGGATGGGTTCTCGAAGACGAAAGATGCAGCCTACCATTCATGCTGCGGCAGGGAACTGTCCAGCGCCGCTATAGCCTATTGTTCTAACCACGCTATGGCACTTTGTCGCCATCTCTGGTGGACTATGCCCTGCCCCTAGGTCAAGCCACGCTGTTGCGGGCGACCTGTCAGGCGCAAGGTTGATTTCAGTCGTCATCTGAAGAGGAGACCATGCATGAGCTTGCACCAAGACCGCGAACACCAAACGCCCCGTCACGCACCTTCACCTCAGGCAGGCGGTGCGCTTATCGACGCGCAAGGGCGTGAGGTACCGATCACCGAGCAGATGATCCAGCAGGCCTGCGAGGCCCTGGAACAAAGCCGGGTCGAGCGCTCGCACCACAATTGATCACTCATTTCCCGACCCGGCGCTAGCGCCGGGTTTTTTATACGTGCTTGCCGGCCTCAGGCCCGTGCTCTGGGCGTCATGCCCCGTTGGCACCGAGCGCGTCGATCAATTGCGCCAACTGGGGAGAATCCCCGCGCACACGTACCGCCAACCCCTCGATTTCCCGGCGTGGGGGGTAGTGTTTGCGCAATTGATCGAAGGCCGCACGTTGCTGCTGAGCGTCCTGGCTCAGGCTGCGGCGAAAATCGGCGTCGTCGCGGCGCGGATCGTAAACGGCACGGCACAGCATCGCCAGCGCCCACTGAAGATCAGCCTCGGCATCCAATTCGATCTGCGCCACGGGCGGCCGAGGCAGCAAGTCGGCAAGCCGGACCTGCTCAGCCACGCCAAGGTGCTGGCACAACGCGCTGTAGATCTGCGCGGTTCCACGCTGCCGGCCATCGAGGCTATAGCCGGCAATGTGAGGCGTTGCCAATGTGCACAGGTCGGCCAGTTGCAGATCGACCTGGGGCTCACCTTCCCATACATCGAGCACGGCATGCAGATCATCGCGCTGCTGCAGGAGGGTGCGCAATGCGCGGTTGTCCACTACCGCCCCACGGCTGGCGTTGATCAGCCAGGCGCCAGGGCGCAGCCGTGCCAGCTCAGCCTGGCCCAGCAGGTGCCATGTCGGGTATTGGCCACCGCGTTCCAGGGGCGTGTGCAGGCTGATGACATCACAGGCTTGCAACAGGGTATCGAGCTGGACGTAGTCTGCGCCTTCGGCAGCGTGGCGCGGTGGGTCGCAGACCATCACGTTCCACCCCAGCGCGCGCAGCACGCGCACCAACCGCCCGCCCACCTGGCCTGCGCCCACTACGCCGTAGACGCGCTCAGACAAGGACACGCCTTCGAGGTCAGCAAGCGTCAGCAAGCTACCCAGCACATAGTCCACCACCCCTCGGGCATTGCAGCCGGGCGCACTGCTCCAGCGGATACCGGCCTGCGCGAAATAGTCGAGGTCCAGGTGGTCGGTGCCAATGGTGCAGGTACCCACGAAGCGGACGCGGCTGCCTTCGAGCAGTTGGCGATCGACCTTGGTCACGGAGCGTACCAGGAGGATGTCCGCCTCCCGGACACTGGCAGCATCGAGGCCACGACCGGGGTAGCGACGGATCTCGCCGAACCCCTGGAAGAAGGCATCGAGCAGAGGGATGTTTTCGTCGGCAACTATCAGCATGGCGCTCTCCTGTCTGGGGAACGCAGTGTAGGCGCAACGCCGAGCGTGTTCCAGAGCAGGCTCAGTCGGCTTTCTTGCGGATCCAGTAGAGGAAGGTACCGGCGTCTTCTTGTTGCTGCAGCAGCTCATGGCCCAGGAAGTTGCAGAACTTGGGGATGTCGCGGCGGGTCGAGGGATCGGTGGCGATCACTTTCAACAGACCGCCAGCGGCAAGGTCACGCACGTGCTGGTGCAGCATCATCACAGGCTCGGGGCAGTTGAGGCCAGTGGCGTCGAGGGTGGCGTCAGGGGTGAGGTCTGTCATGAATGGCTCCGCAAATGATGGGTATTGTGGCGCATCAGCCCGGCCCCTACATAGCATTAAAGATTCAATTGCTGTGGGTGCGGACTTGTCCGGGCGCCGGGCCGGCCGGGATGGGCCGCGCAGCGGCCCCCTGTTTGAGTGACATCGAATAGATTGCAAGGGGGGCTGCCCCTCACCGTCTCTTGAAATCAACCCGCCGCAAATGACACGTCACCTCTTCCCGATCGTGGTACAGCTGCTTGCACGCAATCAACACTTTTACCTTCCGGGCCTTGAACGTGGCCTCCATCCGATCGAGCAAGCGACGTACCTCGGCATAGCGTTGCTTCATCGGCAGCTTGAGGTTCACCACCGCTTCGCGACATAGCCCCTCCCCTAGCCACGTCTCGATCAACGCCGTCGTCCGGGCCGGTTTCTCGACGATGTCACATACCATCCAGTCCACCGGGTGCTTGGGCTGCCAAGTGAACCCGTCGGCCATCAGATGCTGCACCAGCCCCGTGTCCATCAGGCTCTCGGCCATCGGCCCGTTGTCGATGGCGGTCACCAGCATGC
>CAURYQ010000067.1:0-24139 GCA_963529135.1 uncultured Pseudomonas sp.
GGATTTCAGCTTCGCAGCTCATATCGCCGGGGCCGCTTTGCGGCCCATCGCGGCCGGTCCGGCGCTCCGGCAAGGCCGCTCTTACACCCCGTTGCCTTTGTTTCCAAGCGCCGGCTCGATGGACACGGCTATGCCAACGCCTCGAAGTTCAGACGATAAGCCATGGCCCAAGCCTCTGACCCTGTCAACAAATCGAACTCAAGGGGGCCACGCAAGCAGCCCCCAACACCTCAACCCTTGCCACCCGGCGCCAGCATGTTTTCAGGCCTGACCCACTCGTCGAACTGTTCGTTGGTGAGGTAGTTCAATTCCAGTGCCGCTTCGCGCAGGGTCTTGCCCTCGCTGTAGGCTTTCTTGGCGATCTCGGCTGCCTTGTCGTAACCGATGTGCGGGTTCAACGCTGTCACCAGCATCAAGCCACGCTCCAGGTGTGCGGCCATCTGTTCGGCGTCTGGCTCGATACCTGCCACGCAGTGCTGCTGGAAGTTGCGGCAGCCGTCGGCCAGCAGTTCGATGGACTGCAACAGGTTGTGAATGATCACCGGCTTGAACACGTTCAACTGCAGGTGCCCCTGGCTGGCGGCGAAAGCGATGGTGGTGTCGTTGCCCAGCACCTGGCAGGCCAGCATCGACAGCGCCTCGCACTGTGTCGGGTTGACCTTGCCTGGCATGATCGAGCTGCCAGGCTCGTTGGCGGGCAGGCGCACTTCGGCCAGCCCCGCCCGCGGGCCCGAGCCCAGCAGGCGCAGGTCGTTGGCAATTTTCATCAACGCCACCGCCAGGGTCTTCAGCCCACCTGCCAGGCTGGTCAGGGGCTCATGCCCGGCAAGCGCTGCGAACTTGTTCGGCGCGGTCACGAACGGCAGCCCGGACAAGGCGGCCAGCTCGGCAGCGATGGCTTCGGCGAACCCATGGGGCGCATTGAGGCCCGTGCCCACTGCGGTGCCACCTTGGGCCAGCTCATACACTGCCGGCAAGCTGGCGCGAATGGCGCGCTGGGCATAATCGAGCTGCGCCACGAATGCCGAGACTTCCTGGCCGAAGGTGATGGGCGTGGCGTCCATCATGTGCGTGCGGCCGGTCTTGACCAGGCGATGGTGCCGGGCCGAAAGCTCGGCCAGGCCCGATGACAGCTCTGCAATGGCCGGCAGCAGCTGCTCGTGAACCGCCTGGGCCGCCGCAATGTGCATGGCGGTGGGGAAACAGTCGTTGGAGCTCTGCGAGCGGTTGACGTGATCATTAGGGTGCACGGGCGACTTGCCGCCGCGTACCTGGCCGGCCAGCTCGTTGGCGCGACCGGCGATCACTTCGTTGACGTTCATGTTGCTCTGGGTGCCGCTGCCGGTCTGCCAGACCACCAGCGGAAACTGATCGTCATGCTTGCCGGCGAGCACTTCGTCGGCGGCCTGCTCGATCAGGCGGGCAATGTCGGCTGGCAAGGCACCGTTGCGATCGTTGACGCGGGCAGCGGCTTTCTTGATGAGGGCCAGGGCATGCAGCACGGCAAGCGGCATGCGTTGCTGGCCAATGGCGAAGTTGATCAGCGAACGCTGGGTCTGGGCGCCCCAGTAGGCCTCCTCAGGAACTTCGACCGGCCCAAGGCTGTCTGTTTCGATACGGCTCATGCTGCATTCACTCCCTTGTCAGTCAGAATCAGCAGTTTAGGCCCTCATGCGACCTGGCGGTTCAATCGCCTGTCGTGCCACTTGAGCAGCTCGCCCCACCGGGCGCAGAATGCTCGCTCTGAGGTACCGCCTCCCCCTCCTGAAGGAAATGCAATGACCCGTCTTCGTGTCCTCTGTGCTGCCGTTGCTCTGGCTTGCGCCAGTGGCCAGGTCCTGGCCGCCAGTGCCAGCCACAACGCCGCTGCCGAGAAATTCCTGACCCTGGCCCATGCCGACAAGCTGGGCACGCCGGTGTACATGCAGGTACAGCAGATGTTCGCCCAGCGTTTTGCCCAGACCAAGGCGCCGGCTTCCAAACAGCCGGTGCTTGAAAGCTACCAGGCCAAGGCCAACGCCGCGTTGGACAACGCCATCGGCTGGAACAAGCTAAAGCCCAAGATGGTCGACCTGTACACCCAGACCTTCACCGAGCAAGAGCTCAAGGACCTGGTCAAGTTCTACGAGTCGCCGCTTGGCCGCAAGGTGCTGAACGAGATGCCTAAGGTTACCCAGCAGTCGGCCCAGCTGACCCAGCAGACCCTGGAACCTGCGGTGCCGGTGGTCAACAAGCTGCTTGAAGACATGACCAAGCAACTGGACCCCAACTATGGCAAGGCAGCCGCGCCAGCCAAGAAGTGAGCACGGCCATGAGCATGCAACAGCGTATCGAACAGCAACTGGCAAGCCTGGCGCCTCAGCACCTGCAGGTGCTCGATGAGAGCCACATGCACAGCCGCGGTCAGCAGACCCATTACAAGGCCGTGATCGTGAGCGACGCGTTCGCTGGCCTTAACAGCGTCAAGCGTCACCAGAAGGTGTACGCGACCATGGGCGAGCTGATGGGCCAGATCCACGCCCTGGCCATTCACACCTACACCGGGGATGAATGGGCACAGGTTGGCAGTGCGCCAGCATCGCCTGTCTGCGCTGGCGGCGGGCACTGAAACCTTGCCGTTGTTCTGGTAGAATCCGCTTCATCCCAAAAAAGGGGCTGCTGCACAGCCCATCGCTGGTACGCCAGCTGTTTCAGGTAAGCCCATCGCTCAATGCAATGCGGTACCTGAGGCGGCAGACGTGTCTGCGATGGGCGTGCAGCGGCCCTTTGTTCATTGTGTAACCCGGTCTGCCCCTTACGAGGGTAACCACCTGGAGAAACCGATCCATGTCCCACCCCATCGTCGTCGCGGCGCTGTACAAGTTCGTCACCCTGCAAGACTACGTCGAGCTGCGCGAGCCGCTGCTCAAGGCCATGCTCGACAACCACGTCAAAGGCACCTTGCTGCTGGCCCATGAAGGCATCAACGGCACGGTGTCGGCCACCCGCGAAGGCATCGACGGCCTGCTGGCCTGGCTGCGCAGCGATCCACGCCTGGTAGACATCGACCATAAGGAATCGTACTGCGACGAGCAGCCGTTCTACCGCACCAAGGTCAAGCTCAAGAAAGAGATCGTCACCCTCGGCGTGCCCGGCGTCGACCCGAACCAGGCAGTGGGGACCTACGTCGAGCCCAAGGACTGGAACGCCTTGATCAGTGACCCCGAGGTGCTGCTGGTCGACACGCGCAACGACTACGAAGTGGCCATCGGCACCTTCAAGGGCGCCATCGACCCCAAGACTGAAACGTTCCGCGAATTTCCCGAGTACATCAAGGCCAACTTCGACCCGACGCGCCACAAGAAGGTCGCCATGTTCTGCACCGGTGGCATCCGCTGCGAGAAGGCGTCCAGCTATATGCTCGGTGAAGGCTTCGAGGAGGTCTATCATCTGAAGGGGGGCATCCTGAAGTACTTCGAGGAGGTGCCTCAGGCAGAAAGTCTGTGGGAGGGCGACTGCTTCGTGTTCGACAACCGCGTCACGGTTCGCCATGACCTGAGCGAAGGTGAATACGATCAGTGCCATGCCTGCCGTCACCCGATCAATGCCCAGGAGCGCGCTTCGGAGCACTATTCGCCAGGCGTGAGCTGCCCGCACTGCTGGGATTCGCTGAGCGAGAAGACCCGCCGCAGCGCCATCGACCGGCAGAAGCAGATCGAGCTGGCCAAGGCCCGCAACCTGCCACACCCGATTGGCCACAACTACAAAGCCGAGGCCTGATGCATGTCTGCACGCCTGATCTACGTGATGGACCCGATGTGTTCCTGGTGCTGGGGCTTCGCACCGGTGGCCCGCGCCCTGATCGACCAGGCGCGTGACGCCGGTGTGCCTACCCATCTGGTAGTTGGCGGGCTGCGCAGTGGCAGCGCCGCGTTGGACGGCGCCACCCGCAAGTACATTCTCGAGCACTGGCAGGCGGTGGCGCAGGCGACCGGGCAGCCTTTTGGCTTCGAGGGGGCTCTGCCCGACGGGTTCGTCTACGATACCGAGCCGGCCTGCCGGGCACTGGTTGCTGCCCGTGGGCTGGATGCCGAACGCCTGTGGCCGCTGCTGGCCGCCATACAGTCTGCGTTCTATGAACAGGGTCATGACGTGACCACGGCTCCGCACCTGGTAGAGCTTGCCGAGCAGGCAGGCTTCGAGCGTGGGACGTTCGCCGAGGCTTTCGCCCGAGCCGATACCCGCGCTGCCACGGCCGCCGATGTGGCCTGGGCGCAAGGCTTGGGTATTGCGGGGTTCCCAACCTTGCTCGCCGAGCGCAATGGCCAGTTGGCCTTGTTGACCAACGGCTATCAACCGCTGGAGCGCCTGCAACCGTTGCTCGGCCGCTGGCTGCAGCAGGCTGCCAGTGCTTGATGTGCCCGGGTCGCCCGACCCGGCACCGTCCCGGCCGGCGGGCTCGGCTGACCGGCTGAGCTGGTCGGAAATCCGCCGCCTTGCGCTGCACCACAAGAAACAGCTCTGGACGGCGAACCTCATCGCCGTGCTGGCTGCCTGCTGCAGCGTTCCCATTCCGTTGTTGTTGCCGTTGCTGGTCGATGAAGTACTGCTCGGGCATGGCGATGCTGCGCTCAAGTGGATGAACCAGTTGCTGCCGCCTGCCTGGCAGGCCGCGGCGGGCTATATCGGCCTGATGCTGTGCTTGACTTTGTGCCTGCGCCTGGCGGCGTTGGCGTTCAACGTGATCCAGGCCAGGCTCTTCGCCGGGTTGGCCAAGGACATCGTCTACCGTCTACGCATTCGCCTGATCGAGCGGCTCAAGCGTATTTCGTTGAAAGAGTACGAGAACCTGGGCAGCGGCACGGTCACCACGCACCTGGTCACGGACCTGGACACCCTCGACAAGTTCGTGGGCGAAACCTTGAGCCGTTTTCTGGTCGCCATGCTCACCCTCACCGGGACGGCGGCCATCCTGCTGTGGATGCACTGGCAGCTGGCCCTGCTGATACTGTTGTTCAACCCCCTGGTCATCTACTTCACCGTGCAGTTGGGCAAGCGGGTCAAACACCTGAAAAAGCTCGAGAACGACAGCACGGCTCGCTTTACCCAGGCGCTGGCTGAAACCCTCGATGCGATCCAGGAAATACGTGCCAGCAACCGCCAGGGATATTTCCTTGGCCGCTTGGGCGTCAAGGCGCGCGAGGTGCGGGACTATGCCGTCGAATCGCAATGGAAGAGCGATGCCAGTGGGCGAGCCAGCGGGCTGTTGTTCCAGTTCGGCATCGATATCTTCCGCGCCGCGGCCATGCTGACGGTGCTGTTCTCCGACCTGTCGATCGGTCAGATGCTCGCCGTATTCAGCTACCTCTGGTTCATGATCGGCCCGGTCGAGCAGCTGCTGAACCTGCAATATGCCTACTATGCCGCTGGCGGGGCGCTCAACCGCTTGAACGAGCTGCTGGCGCGCGCCGACGAGCCCCAGTACCCAGCGGCCAGCGATCCCTTCGCCGGGCATGCCACGGTGGGCATCGAGGTACGCGACTTGAGCTTTGCCTACGCCGACGAACCCGTGCTGGATAATCTCAACCTGGCCATCGCCCCGGGCGAGAAAGTGGCGATCGTCGGCGCCAGCGGCGGGGGCAAGAGCACGCTTGTCCAACTGCTGCTGGGGCTGTATAGCGCCGATGCAGGCACCATTCGCTTTGGCGGCGCCACCCTTCAGGAAATCGGCTTGGAAACCTTGCGCGAGCAGGTGGCGGTGGTGCTGCAGCACCCGTCGCTGTTCAACGACAGCGTGCGGGCCAACCTGACCATGGGCCGAGAGTGCAGTGACGACGCCTGCTGGCAGGCGTTGCGCATCGCCCAGCTCGATACCACCATCGCCGCGCTTCCCCAGGGCCTCGACAGTGTGGTCGGGCGCTCGGGTGTACGCTTGTCCGGCGGCCAGCGCCAACGGCTGGCCATCGCGCGGATGGTGCTGGCCGAACCCAAGGTGGTCATCCTCGATGAAGCCACCTCGGCGCTGGACGCTGCCACCGAGTACAACCTGCATCAGGCACTGGCGCGTTTTCTCAGCGGACGAACCACGCTGATCATCGCCCACCGCCTGTCGGCGGTTAAGCAGGCAGACCGGGTACTGGTCTTCGATGGTGGCCACGTGGCCGAAGACGGCGATCATCAGCAGCTGATCGCCGAGGGTGGGCTGTACGCAAAGCTGTACGGGCATCTACAGCAAATCTAGGGCTCCAATAGCCGCAGAAACGCTACGCCCGCTGGCGACATCACCTGTTCGGTGCGCGTGATCACACCGATCTCGCGCACTACACCGGGATGTGCCACCGGCACTTTGCTGACTTCGGTGCGGCCCTCGTCGGCCGATTCGGGCAGCAACGCCACGCCCTGTCCTTGACGTACCAGCGCCAGCACGGTCGACATGTAGTTGGCCTCCAGGCTCGCCGACAGGGGCAGGCGCGCGTCGGCGAACAACCGCTCGACCAGGTTGCGTACGCTGCTGTCACGTCCGGTCAGCAGCATGGGGTAAGCCGCCGCCTCGGCCAGCGTCACCGCAGCCTGCGTGGCCAAGGGATGGTCATGGGGTACGTACAAGCACAACCGGTCTTCGAGAATCGCCCTGAAATCCAGGCCTTGGGTAGGCCGCACCTGCACGCCCAGACCAAAATCCACTTCTCGCTCCAACACCAGCGTATCGATGCGCTGCGCCACGACATCGCGCAACCGTACCTCGATGCCGGGGTAACGCTCGCCAAAACGTCGCACCATCTCCGGCAGCAACCCGGAGCACAGTGAAGGGAGCGCGGCGATGGTCAGCACGCCGCGCCGGGAAGCTGCGTGATCGCGGGCCGCCTCGACGATGTTGTCCAGGTCGAGCAGCAACTTCTCCATGGGCAGCAACGCATTGTGCCCTGCAACGGTCAGGCTTACATGCCGCGGGCTGCGTTCGAGCAAAGCCACGCCGAGCCAGTCTTCGAGTTGCCGGATCTGCACGGTGAGCGCCGAGGGTGACAAGTTGAGGGTAGCGGCTGCCTTGGAAAAGTGGCCGGTTTGTGCCACGGCCAGAAAGGCGCGGATGAGTTGAATGGCATTCTTCATTTTGTTTTTCCGAACGAGGCCTGCCGAATATTTCAATTCACAGAGCGTAGCGCTGTTGTTATTACTCTTGCAAAACAACAACAGGGCATCTCGTCGCAACCGCGAACGCAGAGGCCGAAGAGGAAACTCCATGCTTGCCACCCTCGGTGTCGCCACCATCTTGTGCATGCTCGTGAGCATCATGAGCAAACGCATCTCTCCCTTGGTCGCCTTGATCGCCTTGCCTATCATCGCCGCGTTGCTCGGTGGCTTCGGCTTGCAAACCAGCGGCTTCATCATTACCGGCATCAAGAACGTCGCCCCGGTAGTGGGCATGTTTGTCTTCGCCATCCTGTTCTTCGGCATCATGACCGACGCAGGGATGCTCGATCCGATCATCGACCGCATCCTCAAGCGTGTCGGCACGCGGCCGACCCGCATCGTCATGGGCACGGCGCTGCTGGCGTTGCTGGTGCACCTGGACGGTTCGGGCGCCGTGACCTTTCTGGTGACCATCCCGGCCATGCTGCCGCTGTATACCCGCCTGGGCATGGACAAGCGCATTCTGGCCTGCGTCACGGCCATGGCGGCCGGGGTCAACTTCCTGCCCTGGACAGGCCCGGTGCTGCGTTCGTCGGCGGCGCTTCACGTGCCGGTGGCCGACCTGTTCCAGCCGCTGATTCCGGTGCAGATCGTCGGGCTGATCTTCGTCTTCGCCTGTGCCTACTGGCTGGGACGGCGTGAAGAGCGGCGCTTGGGGCTGGGCCCGGACCGTCTGGATGTCACGCCTCACCAGCGTGAGCTGAGCGAGGCCGAGCGTGCGCTGCGCAAGCCACGCCTGTTCTGGCCCAACCTGCTGCTGACGCTGCTGGTGATGGGCGTGATGATCGCAGGGGTGGTCGACCCGGTGGTGATGTTCATGGTCGGTACCGTGCTCGCCCTGTGCCTGAACTATCCCAGCGTCGACGCCCAGCGAGCGCGCATCGACGCCCACGCCAAGACCGCGCTGACCATGGCCAGTATTCTGCTGGCCGCTGGTGTGTTCACCGGCATCATGCAGGGCACCGGCATGCTCAAGGCCATGGCTGAGGTGGCCGTGGGGCAGATTCCGGCAGGGCACGGCCAGTTGATTCCCGCAGTGGTAGGCTTTCTCTCCATGCCCCTGAGCCTGCTGTTCGACCCGGATTCGTTCTACTTCGGAATCATGCCGGTGGTTGCCGAAGTCGGCAGAGCCCTGGGCGTGGACCCCATGCAAGTGGCGCAGGCTTCGCTCCTGGGTGTGCATACCACCGGTTTTCCGGTCAGCCCGCTCACGCCTGCCACCTTCTTGCTGGTCGGCCTGTGCAAGATCGAACTGGCCGATCACCAGCGCTTCACCATCCCGTTCCTGTTCGCGGCCTCGGTCTTGATGACCCTGACCGCCTTGGTCATTGGAGTTTTCTAGATGAAGACCATACGCATCGGTGCCGGCGCCGGCTACTCGGGCGATCGCATAGAGCCGGCCGTCGAGTTGGCACAGCGGGGCGAACTGGACTACCTGGTATTCGAGTGCCTGGCCGAACGGACCATCGCCCTGGCGCAGCAAGCGCGGCTGCTCGACCCGGCTGCCGGTTTCGATCCGTTGCTCGGCGAACGCATGCGTCGCGTGTTGCCGTATGTGGGCAGAGGCGCCGGTGGCACGCGGCGGCGCCTGCGCATTGTCACCAACATGGGGGCGGCCAACCCGCTGGGCGCCGCCCGTGAAATCCGCCGTATCGCAGCCGAATTGGGCCTGGGCCATATCAAGGTAGCGGCGCTGACCGGCGATGATGTGCTCGCCACCTTGCGGCAAAGACCCGAACAGACCCTCGACAACGGCGCTTCCCTGGGCGGGCTGGGCGAACGGTTGATTTCGGCCAACGCATATCTAGGAGCCGAAGGCATTGTGCAAGCCTTGCAGGCCGATGCCGATGTCGTGGTCACTGGCCGGGTCGCCGATCCTTCGTTGTTTCTCGGGCCCCAGCTGTTCGAGTTCGGTTGGCGCCCGGACGACTGGACGCTGCTCGGGCGCGGCACCCTGGTCGGGCACCTGCTCGAATGCGCAGGGCAGATCAGTGGCGGTTATTTCGCCGACCCTGGGGTCAAGGACGTACCGGACCTCGACCGCCTGGGCTTTCCGCTGGCCGAAATCGATGCGCTGGGTAATGCGGTGATCGGCAAGGTCGCCGGCTCCGGTGGGCGCATCGACACCGCCACCTGTACCGAGCAACTGTTGTACGAGGTGCATGACCCGGCCGCTTATCTCACCCCCGACGTGACCGCTGATTTCAGCCAGGTGACGTTCGACGCCATCGCCCAGGATCAAGTCCGGGTACAGGGTGCGCACGGCCATGAGCGCCCGCAGGCATTGAAGGTGTCGGTCGGCTTTCTCGACGGCTGGATCGGAGAAGGGCAGATGTCCTACGGCGGCCCTGGGGCGGTGGCTCGCGGGCGCCTGGCGGAAGAAATCGTGCGCAAGCGCCTGCAACTGACGGGCGTGGCCTGTGACGACATCCGCAGCGAGTTGATCGGCGTCAGCGCCCTGCATGGCAACGCGCTAGGCCAACGCGCCGAAGGCGAACCCTGGGAAGTGCGTTTGCGTGTTGCGGCGCGTTGCGCCAACAAAGACGATGCGCTGCGCATCGGCAACGAGGTGGAATCCCTTTATACCAATGGCCCCTATGGCGGTGGCGGTGCGAGCAAGTCAATGCGCCAGGTGGTGGCAGTGGCTTCGCTGTTGCTGCCCAGAGAAGCCGTCACGCTGCAGCTGCACCTGGAGGACATGACATGATCAAGGCGACGAAACTGCGTGATCTGGCACACAGCCGCACCGGCGACAAGGGCGACACGTCGAACATCTCGGTGATAGCCTTCGATCCGGCGGACTACCCGCGCCTGGCCCAGTGGTTGACGGCAGAGCGCGTCACGGCCCACTTCGCCGAACTGCTCGACCCAGCGGGGCCGCCCGTTCGCAGGTATGAGCTGGCGCAGCTCGGGGCGTTGAACTTCGTGTTGCCCGGCATCTTGCGCGGGGGCGTGACCAGGTCGTTGGCCTTGGATGCGCATGGCAAGGCGTTGGGGGCGGCGTTGCTCGACCTCGAACTTTGACGAGCTGGGCGTGCGGATCAATGACGCCCATCACAGGTCGCGAAGTCGGTGCCGCAATCAATGAACCCTGAGCGCGCGAAAGGCTAAGCCGTCAAGGTCCATTGGCGTGTTCGCTGCGGTGTCTGCGACAATGGACTCGCTACAGCGCTCAGCGCAAACCAGCGAGCCAGACGCTGCGGCCTTCAGGCGGCAGATAAGGCGAGCAGCATGGGTTGGAATTGGGCCCCTAAATTTTCGTCACGTTAATGGCAGATGGCCTACGCTGTGCTTTGTCTGGGTTGATTCGCGCCTTATCTGCTCTGTGACAGGGACTCCATGAAGGGACATCGCACTCAAGAAGCGCCCAAGCTACTCGGGCTCACCTGGCCATTCATCGCCGTGGTGATTTTCCAGGTCGCCCTTGGCAGTCTCAGCCTCTACACGCTTTCTGCCGTGCGCGCCTACGTTGCCGGCGAAAGCCTATGGTCCAAGGCGCAGAAAGACGCCATCTACTACCTCAACCTGTATGCCTCCACCCGCGACGAGGCCACCTATGGGCGCTACCAGCAGGCCATTCTGGTTCCCCAGGGTGATCATCGCGCGCGCAAGCTCATGGATCAGTCGAGCCTCGACCTGGAGGCGGTGCGCCAGGCTGTCCTGCAAGGTGGTAACCATCCTGACGACGTGGAACGCATCATCTGGTTCTATCGTCACTTTCGCACCGTCAGTTACTTGCAGACTGCCATCAGCTACTGGGACATCGGCGACGACTACCTGGCCAAGCTGAACGTGCTGGCAGGCGAAATCCACCAGCGCTTCGCCAGCGGGCCGGTGGATGAGCCCGTGATCCGCGCCTGGAAAAGCCGCATCGCCACCATCAACGAGGGCGTGACGCCAGCTGCCAAGGCGTTCAGCGATGCACTGGGGGAAGGCTCGCGGGTGCTGCTGCGCGTGTTGTTGATCACCAACCTGCTGACCGCGATGATCCTGATCACCATCGCCTGGCGGCGTTCCAGCAAGTTGCTGGCTCAGCGCCAGGCGTTCGCCAGCGCTCTGCAAGAAGAGAAGGAGCGGGCACAGATTACCCTGCAAGCCATCGGGGATGCGGTGATCACCACGGATGTGGAGGGCCTGATCGGCTACATGAACCCGGCTGCCGAGCAACTGACCCACTGGCAGGCTCCGCAGGCGTTGGGCTTGCCACTTTCGGCGCTGTTCACCCTGGTGGACGAGCATGATGTGGATGAGGGGCGCAGCTTGGTGGAGCAGGTGCTCAGTGGCAGCCTCAAAGGCGGTGCCGAGCATGCCCGGCTGATCCAGCGCCTGGACGGCAGTACGGTCTCGATCAACCTGGTGGGCTCGTCCATCGTCAACGACGGGCAGGTCAACGGCATCGTGCTGGTCCTGCATGACATGACCCAGGAGCGCCAGTACATTGCCAATCTCTCCTGGCAGGCCACTCACGATGCGCTGACGGGGCTGGCCAATCGCCGTGAGTTCGAATACCGCCTGGAGCAGGCGCTCAACGCGCTGGCCCGTCTGCCTGGGCGGCATTCGCTCATGTTCCTGGACCTCGATCAGTTCAAGCTGGTGAACGATACCTGTGGCCACGCTGCCGGGGACGAGTTGCTTCGACACATCTGCGCGGTGCTGCAGTCAGGCTTGCGAGAAGGCGATACCCTGGCACGGCTAGGCGGCGACGAGTTTGGCGTGTTGCTGGAAAACTGCCCGCCCGAGCAGGCCGAGCGCATTGCCGAGCAACTGCGGCAGACGGTGCAGAGCCTGCATTTCGTGTGGAAAGGGCGGCCGTTCGTGACCACCGTCAGCATCGGGCTGGTGAATATCGCCCAGGCCCCTGGCACGCTGGAAGCTTCGTTGCGAGCTGCCGACATGGCGTGCTACATGGCCAAGGAAAAAGGGCGCAATCGGGTGCAGGTCTATCATGCCGATGACAGCGAGCTGTCCATCCGTTTCGGCGAAATGGCCTGGATCCAGCGCTTGCATGTCGCCCTGGAGGAGAACCGGTTCTGCCTGTACGCCCAGGAAATCGCACCGCTCAAGGCCTTCGAGGGGCCTGGCCATATCGAAATCCTGCTGCGCCTGCACGATGAAAGCGGCCGCACCATCTTGCCGAACAGCTTCATCCCGGCTGCCGAGCGCTATGGGTTGATCACGGCGCTGGATCGCTGGGTGGTACGCAACGTCTTCGTCATCATTCGAGACTGCCTGGACGCCGGGCACGATGGGCCGCTAGCGACCTGCGCAATCAACCTGTCGGGTGCCAGCATCGGCGACGACAAGTTCCTCGAATACCTTCAGCGGCTGTTTGCCGAATATGCCATTCCACCGCGCATGATCTGCTTCGAGATCACCGAAACCAGCGCCATCGCCAACCTGGGCAGCGCCATTCGCTTCATCAACGAGCTAAAAGGCCTGGGTTGTCGTTTTTCACTGGATGACTTCTGTGCGGGCATGTCATCGTTCGCCTACCTCAAGCACCTGCCCGTGGACTTCCTGAAGATCGACGGCAGCTTCGTCAAGGACATGCTGGACGACCCGGTCAACCGGGCCATGGTCGAGGTGATCAACCATATTGGTCATGTAATGGGCAAACGCACCATTGCCGAATTCGTAGAAACACCCATGATCGAGCAAGCGCTACAGGAAATTGGCGTGGATTACGCCCAGGGCTATCTGATCGAACGGCCCCAGGTGTTCACCTGTGACAGTCTGCACCGCCAACGGATCGCCGCCCGGCCTCTGTTGCAGCGGGCACCTGGCACCTTTCGTTAGCTGCAAATCACAAGGAACAAGGAGTAGACAGTGATTGATGCATTCGTTCGTATCGGGCCATTGATGGACCCGGCCAGTTACCCCAAGTGGGCCCAACAGCTGCTCGCCGATTGCCACGAGAGCAAGCAGCGGGTCGTTGACCACGAGGTGTATCGACGTCTGCGTGACGGCAAGTTGAAGCAAGCCACCATTCGCCAGTACCTGATCGGGGGCTGGCCGGTGGTCGAGCAGTTCTCGCTGTACATGGCCCACAACCTGACCAAGACCCGTTATGGGCGTCACCCGGGTGAGGACATGGCGCGGCGCTGGTTGATGCGCAACATCCGCGTAGAGCTCAACCATGCCGATTACTGGGTGAACTGGGCCCACGCCCACGGCATCCACCTGCACGACCTGCAGGCCCAGGATGTGCCGCCTGAGCTCAATGGGCTCAACGACTGGTGCTGGCGGGTATGTGCCACGGAAAACCTGGCCATCGCCATGGCCGCCACCAATTACGCCATCGAAGGGGCTACGGGGGAATGGTCGGCGGTGGTGTGTTCCACCGACACCTATGCGCTGGGCTTCCCCGAAGAACACCGCAAGCGGGCCATGAAGTGGCTGAAGATGCATGCCCAGTATGACGACACCCATCCGTGGGAGGCGCTGGAGATCATCTGCACGCTGGTTGGCGAGAACCCGAGCATGGCCTTGCGCGCCGAATTGCGCCGGGCCATCTGCAAGAGCTACGACTGCATGTACCTGTTCCTGGAGCGGTGCATGCAACTTGAAAACGCCCAGCACGAGCGGGCAAGCCCGGCGTTGGCGGCGGGCTGATCGCGCAGTGGTGTTGGGGTAACGCATGGAGCCCCACGGGCTGGCCCGAGTCGCTTCGCACCAAGGGGGGCCTTCACGGCCCCCAGATGCAGCAGATGCCTTGCTCCATGCCTGCAGCGGTCTCGGAGCTTGAAAAGGTATTACTGGGCGTTGAAGGCCTGCCCATTGACGTCCTTGCTGTCAGGCCCCATCAGGTACAGGTAGACCGGCATGATTTCTTCGGGCAGCGGGTTGTCCTGCGGGTTCTCGCTCGGGTAGGCCTGCGCCCGCATTGCGGTGCGCGTAGCGCCCGGGTTGATGCTGTTGGCGCGCACTGCTGCCACCCCTTCGAGTTCGTCGGCCAGGGTCTGCATCATGCCCTCGGTGGCGAACTTGGAAATGCCGTAGGCCCCCCAGTAGGCACGGCCCTTGCGCCCGACACTGCTGCTGGTGAATACCACCGAAGCGTCTTCCGACTGCTTGAGCAGCGGCAGCAGGGTGCTGGTGAGCATGAAGGTGGCATTGACGTTGATGTGCATGACGCGCATGAAGTTGTCGCCGGACAATTGCTCCATGGGCGTACGTGGGCCGATGATCGAGGCATTGTTGAGCAACCCGTCCAGGCGCCCGAACTGCTCTTCGATCATGACCGCCAACTCGTCGTACTGGTGGGCGAGGGCGGTCTCCAGGTTGAACGGGATCACCACGGGCTGGGGGTGCCCGGCCGCTTCGATCTCGTCATAGAGCGTGTTCAGGTTCGCTTCGGTCTTGCCGAGCAACAACACCGTAGCGCCCAAGGCGGCGTAGGCCTTGGCGGCGGCGGCACCGATGCCGCGCCCGGCGCCGGTGACCAGAATGACCCGGCCTTTGAGCAGGTCGGGGCGGGCAGTGTATTCGAACATTGTCAGATCCTTTGGAATTACGGCGATCAGCAGCCGCAGAGGGCGCTGTCGATGACTTTGCGCAGGTCCTGTGGGCTGTCCACCACGACGTCGGCACCCCAGTTGTTGGGGTTGTCCTCGGGATGAATGTAGCCGAAGCGTACCGCTGCGGTGCGGGTACCGGCATCGCGGCCCGATTCGATATCGCGCAGGTCGTCACCGATGAACAGTACGCTGGCAGGGTCCAGTGCCAGGGTCTTGCAGGCCAGGATGAGCGGCTCGGGGTCGGGCTTGCTGTTCTTCACGTGATCCGGGCAGATCAGCAAGGCGGAACGTTCGGCAAGGCCCAGGCGCTGCATGATCGGCTCGGCGAAGCGTACCGGCTTGTTGGTGACCACACCCCACAGCAGCTTGCCTCGCTCGATGTCGTCCAGCAGTTCGCCCATGCCATCGAACAGGCGGGTGTGCACGGCGCAGTCGCGCTGATAGCGCTCCAGGAACTCCAGGCGCAAGGCTTCGAAGCCGTCGGCCTGAGGGTCCATGGCGAACGTGGTGGCCACCATGGCGCGGGCACCGCCGGAAATGACGCCTCGGATCAGGTCGTCGTCGACGGCCGGCAGGCCGCGATCGGCGAGCATGGCCTGGCAGATGGCGATGAAGTCGGGCGCCGTGTCCAGCAAGGTGCCGTCCATGTCGAAGAGTACCGCTCGCAGGCGCATGCTCATTCCTCGCGCAGGGTCTGGATCATGTAGTTGACGTCCACATCGCTGCTGAGCTTGTAGTGCTTGGTCAGCGGGTTGTAGGTCAGGCCGATGATGTCCTTGACTTCCAGGCCGGCGACGCGGCTCCAGGCACCCAGCTCGGAAGGGCGGATGAACTTCTTGAAGTCGTGGGTTCCGCGCGGCAGCATCTTGAGGATGTACTCGGCGCCGACGATGGCCAGCAGGTAGGCCTTGGGGTTGCGGTTGATGGTGGAGAAGAACACTTGGCCGCCCGGT
Organism: uncultured Pseudomonas sp.; assembly: GCA_963529135.1. GTDB lineage: Bacteria > Pseudomonadota > Gammaproteobacteria > Pseudomonadales > Pseudomonadaceae > Aquipseudomonas. Next base: position 15,641 of record CAURYQ010000067.1, read on the forward strand.
TTGACCATGCGGTAGCAGGCGCGGATCACCGACGACGGGTCAGGCACATGCTCGAGCATTTCAAGGCAGGTGACCACGTCGAACGCACCGGGCATTTCTTCGGCCAGGGCTTCGGCCGTGACCTGCCGGTATTCGACCTCCACGCCCGATTCCAGCTGGTGCAGGCGGGCCACCGCTAGCGGCGCCTCGCCCATGTCGATGCCGGTCACCGTGGCGCCGCGCAGGGCCATGGCCTCGCTGAGGATGCCGCCGCCGCAGCCCACGTCCAGCACTTTCTTGCCAGCCAGGTTGGCGCGTTCGTCGATCCAGTTGACGCGCAGCGGGTTGATATCGTGCAGCGGCTTGAACTCGCTCTCGCGGTCCCACCAGCGGTGGGCCAGCGCTTCGAATTTGGCGATTTCGGCGCGGTCGACGTTGCTCATTGAACAGTCCTCAGAAACGTGGGAATCAGCTTCACGTGGCAAGCTGCAAGGTACATGACATACAGACGGTAACGTTGGCACAAGCGTTCGGTTTTGAGGCTGCAGCCAGCGCCATGGGCCGCTCGCGTGCCGCGCGTGGCAGGGCCGTGTGCGCACGACCTTGGGGGCTCATGCCGGTGGGCTTGGGGCGCTGGCGCCTCGGCCAGCGGCTTTATGCCTAGCCTTGCTTGTGCTGCGGAGTGTCTGCGGCGCGCAGCTTGCGCTCGAAAAGGCCGAAGTATACCCGAGCGCTCAATGCGCCGGGTCGCTATAATCGCCGGCTTTTGATACGCGAACGACGGGGAGAGGTGATGCGCGAGCAACTATTGGCGGCCGAGAAGGTGACCGGAATCCGCTGGCAGGGCGGCGTTCTGCATCTGCTCGACCAGCGCCTGCTACCCTCGCAAGAGCACTGGCTGGCCTGCGACACTGTTGCGCAGGTGGCTGCCGCCATTCGCGACATGGCCGTTCGCGGCGCATCGGCCATTGGCATCGTGGCGGCGTACGGGCTGGTGCTGGCCGTCGAAGAGCGCCTGGCCGAGGGTGGCGACTGGGAGATGGACCTCGAAGAGGACTTCATGCTCCTGGCCGAGGCGCGTCCCACGGCGGCCAACCTGTTCTGGGCCCTGAACCGCATGCGCGAGCGCCTGCAGCGCCTTCGCCCCAACGAGGACGTGCTGAGCGTGCTGGAGGCCGAAGCGCGGGCCATCCACGAAAGCGATCGCGAAGCCAACCTGACCATGGCTCAGTTCGGCACCGAGCTGATTCGCCGACACCAGGGCAATGCCCAGACCCTACTGACCTATGGCAATGCCGGAGCCCTGGCCAGTGGCGGTTTCGGCACAGCGCTGGGAGTGATCCGTGCCGGCTTCCTGGAAGGCATGGTGGAGCGGGTCTACGCCGGCGAAACCCGCCCGTGGCTCCAAGGCTCGCGGCTCACGGCCTGGGAGTTGGCCAATGAAGGCTTGCCGGTCACCCTGTGCGCCGATTCTGCCCTGGCACACCTGATGAAGACCAAAGGCATCACCTGGGTCGTGGTCGGTGCCGATTGCATCGCCGCCAATGGGGATGTGGCCAGCAAGATCGGCACTTACCAGCTGGCGGTCAGTGCCATGCACCATGGTGTGCGCTTCATGGTGGTGGCCCCGAGCAGCAGTATCGACCTGAACCTGGAAACAGGCGACGACATTGCGCTGGAGGAGCGCGAGGCCGATGAGTTGCTCGACTACGCTGGCACGCGGGTGGCGCCGGATGTGGAGGTGTTCAATCCGGTCTTCGATGTGACCCCGGCCGACCTGATCGATGTGATCGTCACCGAGCGTGGCATTATCGAGCGCCCGGACACGGCCAAGCTGGCACAGATGATGTGCCGCAAGCGTCTGCACTGAGGCGCGGTCTCCCGGCGGGCGAAGGCGCTTGGTCAGCCTTCCGGGGTCGCTGCGGGCCCGTTGGCATCAGCTGGCAGGCACGCGCCTCACAAGGCGCTTTGCGGGGCGCGTGCGCACTCGCAAGGGTGGCGCCGAAGCCGGGGCTGGCCTGGCCCGTGGGTGCCTTCTGGCCGCGCTCGCGCCGCTCGGCGAGGACGTGGATTTTCGGCTGGACTGGCCACTTGCCGCATCTCCCACTACCCCTGCCGTTGTGGTAATATCCGGCAGTTTCCAAGACCCCGCTGTGCGGCGGTCTTCATTGCGCAGATCCATGGCACAACTCATTGATTTGTCGTAAGTCGTCGCAGGCGAGTGCACTGCGGCGGCGAGCTTCGTTCGGCCCTTGATGGAGCTGCGAAGTTTCACCAGAAAAAGGAATCAGGCTTCTCATGGGCGAACTGGCCAAAGAAATCCTCCCGGTCAATATCGAAGACGAACTGAGACAGTCTTACCTCGACTACGCGATGAGCGTGATTGTCGGGCGAGCGCTGCCCGATGCGCGTGACGGCTTGAAGCCCGTGCATCGCCGCGTTCTCTTTGCGATGAGCGAACTGGGCAACGACTGGAACAAGCCGTACAAGAAATCCGCCCGTGTGGTCGGTGACGTGATCGGTAAGTACCACCCGCACGGCGACACTGCGGTCTACGACACCATCGTGCGTATGGCCCAGCCGTTCTCGCTGCGCTACCTGCTGGTCGATGGCCAGGGCAACTTCGGTTCGGTGGACGGCGACAACGCCGCGGCCATGCGATACACCGAAGTGCGCATGGCCAAGCTGGCGCACGAGCTGCTGGCCGACCTGCACAAGGAAACCGTCGACTGGGTGCCCAACTACGACGGCACCGAGCAGATTCCGGCGGTCATGCCGACGCGTATTCCCAATTTGCTGGTCAACGGCTCGAGCGGCATCGCCGTGGGCATGGCTACCAACATTCCGCCGCACAACCTGGGCGAAGTCATCGATGGCTGCCTGGCGCTGATCGACAACCCGGACGTCACCATCGATGAGCTGATGCAGCACATCCCCGGTCCCGACTTCCCCACGGCAGGCCTGATCAACGGCCGCCAGGGCATCATCGAGGCCTACCGCACCGGCCGCGGTCGCATCTACATGCGTGCCCGCTCCCAGATCGAAGACATCGACAAGGTGGGCGGTCGCCAGCAGATCGTGGTGACCGAGCTGCCGTACCAGCTGAACAAGGCTCGCCTGATCGAGAAGATCGCCGAGCTGGTCAAAGAGAAGAAAATCGAAGGCATCACCGAGCTGCGCGACGAGTCCGACAAGGACGGTATGCGCATCGTCATCGAGCTGCGTCGCGGCGAGGTGCCGGAGGTGGTGCTCAACAACCTGTATTCCCAGACCCAGTTGCAAAGCGTGTTCGGCATCAACGTCGTCGCCCTGGTCGATGGCCGTCCGCGTCTGCTCAACCTCAAGGACCTGCTCGAAGCCTTCGTACGCCACCGCCGCGAGGTGGTTACCCGGCGTACCGTGTTCGAGCTGCGCAAGGCGCGCGAGCGTGGCCACATTCTTGAAGGCCAGGCGGTTGCGCTGTCCAACATCGACCCGGTCATCGCGATGATCAAGGCCTCGCCTACGCCGTCCGAGGCCAAGGAAGCCCTGGTGTCAACGGCCTGGGAGTCCAGCGCCGTGCAGGTCATGGTCGAACGTGCCGGTGCCGAGTCGTGCCGCCCGGCCGACCTGCCGGAGCAGTACGGGCTGCGCGATGGCAAGTACTACCTGTCGCCAGAACAGGCCCAGGCCATCCTTGACCTGCGCCTGCATCGCCTGACCGGCCTCGAGCACGAAAAACTGCTGGCCGAATACCAGGAAATCCTGGAACAGATCGGCGAGCTGATCCGCATCCTCAGCAGCGCCGAGCGCCTGATGGAAGTGATCCGCGAAGAGCTCGAAGCGATTCGCGCCGAGTATGGCGATGCTCGTCGTACCGAAATCCTCAACGCCAGCCACGACCTCAATTACGGCGACATGATCCCGGAAGAAGAGCGCGTGGTGACCATCTCCCATGGTGGTTACGCCAAGACCCAGCCATTGTCTGCTTACCAGGCCCAGCGCCGTGGCGGCAAAGGCAAGTCAGCGACCGGGGTGAAGGACGAGGACTACATTGAGCACCTGTTGGTCGCCAACAGCCACGCCACGCTGTTGCTGTTCTCCAGCAAGGGCAAGGTGTACTGGAAGAAAACCTACGAAATCCCCGAGGCGTCCCGTGCTGCCCGCGGTCGTCCGCTGGTCAACCTGCTGCCGCTGGAGGAGGGTGAGCGCATCACCGCCATGCTGCAGGTAGACCTTGAGGCACTGCAGCAGAGCGCCGACCTTGAAGAAGAGCTCGAAGACGCCGATGACACCGTGCTCGAAGGTGAGCTGGTCGAAGTGGAGGAAGTGGACGAGGAAGAAGGCGATACCCCTGAGTGGGTAGCCGAGCCGACCGGTGCCTACATCTTCATGGCCACCGCCTCGGGCACGGTCAAGAAGACGCCGCTGGTCCAGTTCGCCCGTCCGCGCACCAACGGCCTGATCGCCCTGAAGCTCAAGGAAGGCGACACCCTGATCGCGGCGGCCATCACCGATGGCGCCAAGGAAGTCATGATGTTCTCCGACGCCGGCAAGGTCATTCGCTTTGCCGAAAGCGTGGTGCGTGAAATGGGCCGTACCGCCCGTGGTGTTCGCGGCATGAAGCTGGGCAAGGGCCAGCAGATCATCTCGATGCTGATCCCTGAGTCCGGCGCACAGATTCTCACCGCTTCCGAGCGTGGCTATGGCAAGCGCACCCCGCTGTCCAAGTTCCCGCGTCGCGGCCGTGGCGGCCAGGGCGTGATCGCCATGGGCACCAAAGGGCGCAACGGTTTGCTGATCGGCGCCATCCAGGTGCAGGAAGGTGAGGAAATCATGCTCATTTCCGACCAGGGCACATTGGTGCGTACCCGGGTAGGCGAGGTGTCCAGCCTGAGCCGTAACACCCAGGGCGTGACGCTGATCAAGCTGGCCTCCGACGAGACGCTGGTAGGGCTTGAGCGTATCCAGGAGCCGTCCGAGGAAGAGCTCGACGATCTCATCGAGGTGACTGATGAGGGCGCCGAGGCCCAGGCCCCTGACGAGGAAGACGCGGCGGGCGGCGAAGAGGCTCCGCAAGAGTAAGCGAATGTAAAACCCAAACGGGGCGACCAAGGTCGCCCCGTTTGACTGATCAAGCCAGGCTACTGGCCGCAGCGCGGCGCATCGCCGACAAGCCAGCGATGGACCACGCCCCAGGCCTGGGCCCCGAATCACGATGTTGTTCTATTTGGCAGAGCGAGAGTGGATGTGAGCAAACGAGCCTTTAACTTCTGCGCAGGCCCTGCCGCGCTTCCTGACGCGGTGCTGCAGCGCGCCCAGGCCGAGATGCTGGACTGGCACGGCAAGGGCCTGTCGGACATGGAAATGATCCATCTCAGTGACGAATACGTGGCCATCGCCGAAAAGGCCGAGCAGAACCTGCGCGACCTGCTGTCCATCCCCTCCAGCTACAAGGTGCTGTTCCTGCAGGGCGGCGCCAGCCAGCAATTTGCCGAAATCCCGCTGAACCTCCTGCCTGAAGATGGCACGGCCGATTACATCGAGACCGGTATCTGGTCCAGGAAAGCCATCGAGGAAGCGCGTCGCTTCGGTAACGTCAACGTCGCTGCCAGCGCCAAGCCCTACGACTACCTGGCCCTTCCTGGCCAGAACGAGTGGAACCTGTCGGCCAACGCAGCCTACGTGCACTATGCGTCCAACGAGACCATCGGTGGCCTGCAGTTCGATTGGGTGCCACAGACGGGCGATGTGCCGCTGGTGGTGGACATGTCCTCCGACATTCTCTCGCGGCCCCTCGATGTGTCGCAGTTCGGCCTGATCTACGCAGGTGCTCAGAAAAACATCGGCCCCAGCGGGCTGGTGGTGGTCATCGTTCGTGAAGACCTGCTGGGCCATGCGCGCAGCAGCTGCCCGACCATGCTCGACTACAAGGTCTCGGCCGACAATGGCTCGATGTACAACACGCCGGCGACCTACTCGTGGTACCTCTCTGGCCTGGTGTTCGAGTGGCTCAAGGAGCAGGGCGGCCTGGATGCCATGGAACAGCGCAATCGTGCCAAGAAAGACCTGTTGTACGGGTTCATCGACGCCAGCGCGTTCTACAGCAACCCCATCAGCCCCAATGCCCGGTCGTGGATGAACGTGCCGTTCCGCCTGGCCGACGAGCGCCTGGACAAGGCCTTCCTGGCCGGTGCCGACGCTCGCGGGTTGCTCAATCTCAAGGGGCACCGCTCCGTGGGCGGCATGCGCGCATCCATCTACAACGCCCTGGGCCTGGACGCCGTCCAAGCTCTGGTGGCCTACATGGCTGAATTCGAGAAGGAGCACGCTTGATGTCCGAGCATGAACTGCAGGCGCTGCGTGTTCGCATCGACAGCCTCGACGAAAAAATTCTTGAGCTGATCAGCGAGCGCGCCCGTTGCGCCCAGGAAGTGGCCAAGGTCAAGACGGCCTCGCTGGCCGAGGGCGAGGCACCGGTGTTCTATCGTCCAGAGCGAGAGGCCGCTGTGCTCAAGCGTGTAATGGAACGCAACAAGGGCCCGTTGGACAACGAGGAGATGGCGCGGCTGTTTCGCGAGATCATGTCTTCGTGCTTGGCCCTGGAAGAGCCACTGGAGATCGCGTACCTGGGCCCGGAAGGTACCTTCACCCAGGCGGCGGCCATGAAGCATTTCGGTCACGCCGTGGTAAGCCGCCCGATGGCGGCCATCGACGAAGTGTTCCGCGAGGTGGCGGCCGGCGCTGTCAATTTCGGCGTGGTGCCGGTGGAAAACTCCACCGAAGGTGCGGTCAGTCACACCCTGGACAGCTTCCTCGAGCACGACATGGTGATCTGTGGCGAGGTGGAACTGCGCATTCACCACCATCTGCTGGTCGGTGAGAACACCAAGACCGACAGCATCAGCCGCATCTATTCCCACGCCCAGTCGCTGGCCCAGTGCCGCAAGTGGCTCGATGCCCACTACCCCAACGTCGAGCGCGTGGCGGTGTCGAGCAACGCTGAAGCGGCCAAGCGCGTCAAGGGCGAGTGGAACTCGGCGGCCATCGCAGGCGACATGGCGGCCAACCTGTACGGGCTGACTCGCCTTGCCGAGAAAATCGAGGATCGCCCGGACAACGCCACGCGGTTCCTGATGATCGGCAGCCAGGAAGTGCCGCCCACTGGCGACGACAAGACGTCGATCATCGTTTCGATGAGCAACAAGCCTGGGGCCCTGCACGAGCTGCTGGTACCGTTCCATCAGAACGGCATCGACCTGACCCGCATCGAGACACGTCCATCCCGCAGCGGCAAATGGACCTATGTGTTCTTCATCGACTTCGTCGGCCATCACCGCGACCCGTTGATCAAGGCCGTGCTCGAGCAGATCAGTCAGGAAGCGGTGGCGCTGAAGGTGCTGGGGTCTTATCCGAAGGCGGTGCTCTGAAGGGTGACCTGTTGGGCCTTCGCGGCCTCATGAGTCTTCACAGGCTGTCTTGATTTTCGTACAGGGTTCATACCAGTGGTAAATGCAGCAACAACCAAACCCGCCCCGATCATCGACCGCCTGGTGGTGGTCGGCCTCGGCCTGATCGGTGGCTCGTTCGCCAAAGGCCTGCGCGAAAGCGGGCTGTGCCGCGAAGTGGTGGGCGTCGACCTCGACGGCCCTTCGCGCAAGCAGGCCGTGGCCTTGGGCGTGGTCGACCGCTGTGAAGAAGATCTCGCCGCTGCGTGTCCGGGCGCCGATGTCATCCAATTGGCCGTGCCGATCCTGGCCATGGAAAAAGTGCTGGCACGCCTGGCTCAGCTCGACCTGGGCGAGGCTGTAATTACCGACGTTGGCAGCGCCAAAGGCAATGTCGTGCGGGAGGCGCGTTCAGTCTTTGGCGAGCGGCTTTCACGGTTCGTGCCTGGCCACCCCATCGCGGGGTCCGAGCAGAGCGGAGTAGAGGCTTCCAACGCCGCCCTGTTCCGCCGCCACAAGGTCATCCTCACGCCGCTGGCCGAAACCGATCCTGCTGCGCTGGCGCTGGTCGATCGCCTCTGGCGTGCGCTGGAGGCCGACGTCGAGCATATGCCGGTCGAGCGCCATGACGAGGTGCTTGCCGCCACCAGTCATTTGCCACACCTGCTGGCCTTCGGTCTGGTCGATTCGCTGGCCAAGCGCAATGAAAACCTCGACATCTTCCGGTACGCTGCGGGAGGCTTCCGCGATTTCACGAGAATCGCCGGCAGCGACCCGACCATGTGGCATGACATCTTTCTCGCCAACCGCGACGCTGTCCTGCGCACACTGGATACTTATCGCAGTGATCTCGACGCCTTGCGCGACGCGATCGCTGAAGGGGACGGGCACCAGATGCTGGGTGTTTTCACTCGCGCTCGGTTTGCCCGCGAGCATTTCAGTAAAATCCTGGCCCGCCGGGCCTATGTGGACGCTATGAACGCCAACGATCTGATTTTCCTGGCCCAACCCGGTGGCCGCCTGAACGGGCGAATCCGCGTACCGGGCGACAAGTCGATTTCCCATCGCTCGATCATGCTCGGCTCCCTGGCCG
>CAURYQ010000068.1:0-23354 GCA_963529135.1 uncultured Pseudomonas sp.
CGTGCCTGGCCCAGGGTGAACACACAGGGGCCATTGGCCTGTTGCGACGTGACAAGCCCTTGCCTCAGTCATTGGCGCAGAACCGTTTGTGGCTACTCTGGCAAATGCAGCCGCAGTCGGCTGCCTACAACATTCCCGCCGGCCTGCAACTGCGCGGGGCCTTGGACGAGCCAGCCCTGGAAGCCGCCTTGCAGGCGCTGGTCGCCCGTCACGAAGCCTTGCGCACGGTATTCAGCGAAGTCGACGGCCAGGCGCTGCAGCGCGTGCTGGCGTACCAGCCCGTGACCCTCCGGCGGCTCGACCTGCAGGGCCAATCGCCTGAGCAGGTCGAGCGCCAGCGGGAAGCCGAAGCATGCCTGCCCTTCGATCTCAGCCAAGGGCCGTTGCTGCGCCTGACCCTGGTTCATCTGGACGACGAGCATCACCAGTTGTGGGTAACCCTGCACCACATCGCCGCCGATGGCTGGTCGCTCACCCTGCTCATGGATGAGCTGGCGCGGCTGTACGCTGCCCATTGCCAGGGGCTGGAGCCCAAGCTTGCCCCGCTGAGCCTGGGCTACGCCGACTACGGCACCTGGCAGCGCACATGGTTGGCCGAGGGCGTGGCCGAGCGTCAGTTGGAGTACTGGCTCAACCACCTGGGCGACGCGGCGCCAGTGTTGGACCTGTGCACGGACAAGCCGCGCGCCAGTCAGCGTCACCACCACGCCGCACGCCTGGACGTGAAGGTGCCTGCGCACTTGGTTCAGGCCCTCAAGGCCTTGGCGCATCACCACCAGTGCAGCCTGTTCATGGTGCTGCTGGCCGGGTGGCAGGCGCTGCTGCACCGCTACACAGGCCAGGCCGACATTCGCGTCGGCGTGCCCAATGCCAACCGCTCTCGGCTGGAAACCCAAGGCCTTGTCGGCTTTTTCATCAACACCCAGGTGCTGCGTGCACAGGTACACGGGCGGTTGCCGTTCGCCGAGCTGCTCGGCCAGGTGCGTCAGGCCACCCTGGCGGCGCAGGCCAACCAGGACCTGCCCTTCGAGCAACTGGTCGAAGCGTTACCCCAAGCGCGTGAACAAGGGCTGTTCCAGGTCATGTTCAACCACCAGCAGCGTGACCTGTCGGCCTTGCGGCGGTTGCCGGGTCTGCTGGCCGAAGAGTTGCCGTGGCACAGTCGAGAGGCCAAGTTCGACCTGCAGCTGCACAGCGAAGAGGATCACCAGGGCCGTGTGCGCCTGGCCTTCGACTATGCCAGCGAGCTGTTCGAGCGCGACACGGTGGCGCGGCTTGCCCAGCACCTGTTGAGCCTGTTCGAGCACGTCTGCCAGACGCCGGGCCTGCCTATCGGCGAGGTGCCATTGCTCGACGAGGCGGGCCGTGCACGCGTGCTGAGCTGGGGGCAAGCGCCGGCTGCGCCGCCGTCACAGCTGCTGGTCGAACAGCTCAATGAGCAGGCCCGCCTGCACCCGCAGCGCACCGCACTGGTTTGGGAGGGGGCAAGCCTGAGTTACGCCGAATTACACCAGCAGGCCAACCGCCTGGCCCATTACTTGCGCGACAAGGGGGTAGGCCCCGATACCTGCGTAGCTATTGCCGTCGAGCGCTCGCCCCAGCTGCTGGTGGGCCTGCTGGCCATCCTCAAGGCCGGCGGCGCCTATGTGCCGCTGGATGTGGATTATCCGTCCGAGCGCCTGGCCTACATGCTGGCCGACTGCAAGGCCGGCCTGCTGCTCAGCCACAGCAGCAAGCTTCAGGCGCTGCCGCAGGTGAAGGGTGTCAGCGTGATCGCGCTGGACCAGCTGCACCTGGACAACTGGCCAAGCCAGCCGCCTGGGCTGCACCTGGAAGCCGACAACCTGGCCTACGTGATCTACACCTCCGGCTCCACCGGCCAGCCCAAAGGCGTGGGCAACACCCACGGTGCGCTCGCCGAGCGGTTGCAGTGGATGCAGGCAACCTATGCGCTTGGTGCGGACGATGTGCTGATGCAGAAGGCACCGATCAGCTTCGACGTCTCGGTGTGGGAATGCTTCTGGCCGCTGATCACCGGCTGCAAGCTGGTGCTCGCCGGTGCCGGTGAGCACCGCGACCCCCAGCGCATTGCAGCGCTGGTGCAGGCGCACGGCGTGACGACGCTGCACTTCGTGCCGCCCTTGTTGCAGGTGTTCGTGCAAGAGCCCCAGGCCGCAGGCTGTACCAGCCTGCGCCGCCTGTTCTCAGGCGGTGAGGCGCTGCCGGCTGCCCTGCGTGACCGCGTACTGCAAGTGCTGCCACAGGTGCAACTGCACAACCGTTATGGCCCGACCGAAACGGCCATCAACGTCACTCACTGGCACTGTACTGCCCGCGACGGCGAGCACTCGCCGATCGGTCGCCCGCTGGGCAATGTGTCGTGTCAGGTGCTGGACGATGAACTGCAACTGAGCGCACCTGGCGTGCCGGGCGAGCTGTACCTGGGTGGCACGGGCCTGGCCCGCGGCTACCTGGGCCGTCCAGGCCTGACGGCCGAACGCTTCGTACCCCAGGCCGGCGGCAACGGCCAGCGCCTGTACCGCAGCGGCGACCGGGCACGCTGGTTGGTGCAGTACCCGGCTCTGGAGTACCTAGGCCGCCTCGACCAGCAGGTGAAGGTACGCGGCTTCCGGGTCGAGCCCGAAGAAGTGCAAGCGTGCCTGTTGGCCCAGGCCGGCGTCGAACAGGCGGTCGTGCTGGTTCATGAGGACATGGTCGGTGCACAACTGGTGGGCTATTACAGTGGCACCGCCGAGTCGGCGCCTTTGCTGGCGGCGCTTGCCCGGCAACTACCGGCCTACATGGTGCCCGCACAGCTCATGCTGTTGGCGCAGATGCCACTCGGCCCGAGTGGCAAGGTCGATCGCAAGGCATTGCCGGCGCCGGTTTGGCAGCAACGCGAGCACATCGAGCCTTGCAGCCCCTTGCAACGACAGGTTGCGGCCATCTGGTGCGAGGTGCTGGGCCTGCCGCAGGTGGGTTTGCAGGATGACTTTTTCGCCTTGGGCGGGCACTCCCTGCTGGCGACGCAGATCGTCTCGCGCACGCGCCAGGCCTGTGACGTCGAGCTGCCGTTGAAAACCCTGTTCGACGCAAGCGAGCTGGGCGCGTTCTGCGCCGAAGTCGCGCGCATTCAGGCGGCCGGCGAACGCAATGCGCAAGGCGAAATCCCCCGTGTGGATCGCCGTCAGGCAGTCCCGCTGTCCTATTCGCAGCAGCGCATGTGGTTCCTCTGGCAAATGGAGCCGGACAGCCCGGCCTACAACGTCGGCGGCATGGCGCGCCTGCGTGGCACCTTGCATGTGGAGGCGTTCGAGCGGGCGTTGCAGGCCCTGGTCGTGCGCCATGAAACCTTGCGAACCACCTTCCCCAGCATCGAGGGCGTGCCTTACCAGTGCGTGGCCGACGACAGCAACCTGCAACTGGCCTGGCAAGACCTCAGCGCATTGCCCGACACTGCCCGCCAGCAACGTCTACAACAGGTGGCCGACCAGCAGGCACACCAGGCATTCGACCTGGAAAGCGGCCCCTTGCTGCGCGCCTGCCTGGTCAAGCTGCAGGAACGCGAGCATGTGTTCGTGCTCACCTTGCACCATATCGTCACCGAAGGCTGGGCCATGGACATCTTCGCCCGTGAACTGGGCGAGCTGTACGAAGCGTTTGTCGATGATCGCGACTCGCCCTTGGCACCCTTGCCCGTGCAGTACCTGGACTACAGCGTCTGGCAACGGCAATGGCTGCAAAGCGGTGAAGGCGCTCGCCAGTTGGCGTACTGGCAGCAGCGCCTCGGCCAGGAACACCCGGTGCTGGCGCTGCCCAGCGACCGTCCTCGGCCTGCGGTGCAGAGCCACAAGGGCGAGCTCTACAGGTTCGAGCTCGACCCTGCGCTGGTACAGCGGGTGCACGCGTTCAACCACCAACGCGGCCTGACCTTGTTCATGACCATGACCGCCACCCTGGCGTTACTGCTGCACCGCTACAGCGGCCAGCGCGACTTGCGTATCGGCGCCCCGGTGGCCAATCGCATTCGTCCCGAGAGTGAAGGGCTGATCGGCGCCTTCCTCAACACTCAGGTACTGCGCTGCGAGCTGGACGGGCAGATGACCGGCGTCGAGGTGCTCGAGCAAGTGCGTCAGGCGGCCATCGAAGGCCAATCTCACCAGGACCTGCCGTTCGAGCAACTGGTCGAGGCCCTGCACCCACCGCGCAGCAGTGCCTACAACCCGCTGTTCCAGGTGATGTGCAACGTGCAGCGCTGGGCGTTCCAGCAAAGCCGTACGCTGGCCGGCATGCAGGTGGACTACCTGGTCAACGACGCGGCGGCGACCAAGTTCGACCTTTACCTGGAGGTCACGGACCTCGATGGCCGCTTGGGCTGCTGCCTGACCTACAGCCAGGACCTGTTCGACGCGCCGCGCATTGCCCGCATGGCCGCGCACTGGCAGCACCTGCTGGTCGGTCTGCTGGACCAGCCGCAGCGACGTGTGTGTGAGCTGCCGATGCTCAGCCACGCCGAACAGCAGGCATTGGTCGAGCACCTGGCTGGCGAGCAGTGCAGCACGGCGCGGCACACCCTGCACAGCCTGTTCGCGGCCCAACTGGCCAAGGCACCACAGGCACCGGTGCTGACGTTCGCCGGGCAGCACCTGAGCTACGCCGAGCTTGACCAGCAGGCCAACCGCCTGGCCCGTGCCTTGCGCGAGCGAGGTGTCGGCCCCCAGGTGCGAGTGGGCGTGGCACTGGAGCGTTCGCTGGAAATGGTCATCGGCCTGCTGGCCGTTCTCAAGGCCGGGGGCGCCTATGTGCCGCTTGATCCCGAATACCCGCTGGACCGCTTGCGCTACATGATCGAGGACAGCCAGATCGGCATGCTCCTTAGTCAGCGTGGCTTGCTGCAGGCCCTTGAGCCTCTGCCTGAACATCTGGCCTGCTGGAGCCTGGAGGACGACCAGCCAACGCTCGGCAGCTTCAGCGATGCACCGCTTCCCGACTTGAACCTGCCGCAGCACCCGGCCTACCTCATCTACACCTCCGGTTCCACCGGCAAACCCAAAGGCGTGGTAGTCAGCCATGGTGAGTTCGCCATGCATTGCCAGGCGGTGATCGAGGCGTTCGGGATGCGCAGCGACGACTGCGAGCTGCATTTCTATTCCATCAATTTCGACGCGGCCAGCGAGCGGCTGTGGGTGCCGTTGCTGTGCGGCGCGCGTGTGGTCATCCGCGCCCAGGGCCAGTGGGGCGCCGACGCCATCTGCCAGCTGGTGCGCGAGCAGCACGTCACCGTGCTGGGCTTTACCCCAAGCTACGGCAGCCAGTTGGCCCAGCACCTGGCGGTACAGGGCCAGTGTTTGCCGGTGCGCCTGGTGATCACCGGTGGCGAGGCGTTGACCGGCGAGCACTTGCAGCGCATTCGCCAGGCGTTCACGCCCGATCAACTGTTCAACGCCTACGGCCCCACCGAAACCGTGGTCATGCCGCTGGCATGCCTGGCCCCGCAAGCGCTGGCGGCCGACCTTGGCAGCGTGCCGATCGGGCGGGTGATGGGTGAACGTACGGCCTACATCCTCGATGAGGGCCTGGCCCTGCTGCCCCAAGGCGGTACGGGTGAGCTGTATGTCGGCGGGGCCGGTCTGGCTCAGGGCTACCACGATCGCCCCGGGCTGACCGCCGAGCGCTTCGTCGCCGATCCGTTCAGCTCGACCGGCGGGCGCCTGTACCGTACCGGCGACCTGGTACGCCTGGGCAGCGACGGCCTGGTGGAATACATCGGTCGCGCCGACCAGCAGGTCAAGATTCGCGGCTTCCGCATCGAGCTGGGTGAAATCGAAAGCCGCCTGCAAGCCCATGCCGATGTGGATGAAGCGGTCGTCATCGCAGTGGATCTGCACGGCGGGCGGCAGCTGGTCGGCTACTTGGTGAGCAAGCAGGCTGCTGCCGACAGCCAGGCCCAGCATCTGCTGCGCGAAGCGGTCAAGGCCGATGCCCACCGGCATCTGCCCGACTACATGGTGCCGACGCACCTGGTGCTGCTCCAATCCCTGCCATTGATGGGCAATGGCAAGCTCGACCGCCGCGCCTTGCCGCTGCCAGACCTGGACCAGGCTCGTCAGCACTATCAGGCACCGGCCAACGACGTGCAGGCGCAACTGGCGCAGATCTGGGGCGAGGTGCTCAACGTCAATCCGGTCGGCGTGCAGGACAACTTCTTCGAACTGGGTGGCGACTCGATCCTGTCCATCCAGGTGGTGAGCCGGGCACGGCAGGCTGGCCTGCAGTTCACGCCGCGCGACCTGTTCCAGCACCAGACCATCCAGACCCTGGCGGCCGTCGTGCAACCTGTGCCAGCCATCGGCACCATCGAACAAGGCCTGCGCCATGGCAGCGCCCAGCTTACCCCGATCCAGCACTGGTTCTTCGAAAGCGCAATGGCGCAGCCGCAGCACTGGAACCAGGCTGTATTGCTGCAATGCCGCAGCCCATTGGATGCCGCCGCGCTGCAGGCTGCGCTGGCTGCACTGGTCACGCATCACGACAGCTTGCGCCTGCGCTTTGGCGAAGACCCGGGTCAGTGGCAGGCCCATTACAGCCAGCCCGATACCCAACAGTTGCTCTGGTCGGCCACGGTCGCCGATCTGGACGACTGCCAGGCGCTGTACACCGACCTGCAACGCAGTCTCGATCTGCAGCGAGGCCCTTTGCTGAGGGCCTTGCTGGTCAGTGATGGGCGGGGCAACCAACGTCTGGCGGTGGTCATCCATCACCTGGTGGTCGACGGCGTTTCCTGGCGCATTCTGCTCGAAGATCTGCAAGCGCTGTATCGGGGTCAGGCCCTGCCGGCCAAGACCCATGCGCTGGGCGACTGGGCGGCGCGGCTGGCAGCCTATGCCAGCAGCGATTCGCTGCGTGACGAGCTGGGTTGGTGGCAGGCGCAAGTAGGCGCGGTGCGCTGTGAGCTGCCCTGCGATCACCCTCAAGGCGGCAACCTGCAGCGGCACGCCCGTACCGTAACCATCGGCCTGGATGCCGACCAGACCCGCCAGCTGCTGCAGCAAGCGCCCGCGGCCTACCACACCCAGGTCAATGACTTGCTGCTGACTGCGCTGGCCCGCACCCTGTGCCGCTGGAGCGGCGAGGCGCAGGTTCTGGTGCAGTTGGAAGGTCATGGCCGCGACGGGTTGTTCGAGGACCTGGACCTGACCCGCAGCGTCGGCTGGTTCACCAACGCCTATCCGTTGAGCCTGACACCGTTGGCAGGGGAAGACGACACCGCGCGCGCCGCCTCGGTCAAGCGCATCAAGGAGCAGCTGCGCCAGGTGCCGCACAAGGGCCTGGGCTATGGGGTGCTGCGCTACCTGGCCGACCCGGCGGTGCGCGAGCAGATGGCGGCCCTTGCGCAAGCGCGCATCACCTTCAACTACCTCGGCCAGTTCGACCAGCAGTTCGACGACGGTGCGCTGTTCGTGCCCCTCGATGCACCGGCAGGCCTGGCCCATGATCCGGATGCGCCGCTGCCCAATTGGCTCAGTGTCGATGGCCAGGTCTATGGCGGTGCGCTGCAGTTGCGCTGGACATTCAGCAGTGAACGCTATGAACAGCACACCATCGTCAAGCTGGCTGACGCCTACCAGCAGGAACTGGTGTCGTTGATCGAGCATTGCCTGGCAGACGGGCAGGGGAGTTACACCCCGTCCGACTTCCCCCTGGCACACCTGACCCAGGCGCAGATCGACGCGCTGCCTGTGGCGGCCAACCTGATCGAAGACGTCTACCCCCTGACCCCGATGCAGGAAGGCATGCTGTTGCACACCCTGCTCGAACCCGGCACGGGCCTGTACTACATGCAGGATCGCTACCGTATCAACAGCGCGCTCGACCCGCAGCGCTTCGCCCAGGCCTGGCAATTGGTGGTGGCACGCCATGAAGCGTTGCGCGCCTCATTCAGTTGGAACAGTGGCGAAGCCATGCTGCAGATCATCCACAAGCCCGGGCAACTGACCGTGGACTATCAGGACTGGCGCAACCTGGACGACGCTGCGCAGGAGGCCCGCCTGCAGGCCCTGCACAAGCAGGAGCGCGAGGCCGGTTTCGACCTGTTGCACACACCGCCTTTCCACCTGCGCCTGGTTCGGGTGGCCGATGCCCGTTACTGGTTCATGATGAGCAACCACCACATCCTCATCGATGCCTGGTGCCGCTCGCTGCTGATGAACGACTTCTTCGAAATCTACCAGGCATTGGGCGAAGGCCGACAGGCGCAACTGCCGGTGCCGCCGCGCTACCGCGATTACATCGGCTGGCTGCAACACCAGGGCCTGGACGACGCACGTGCCTGGTGGCAGGCCAACCTGGCCGGCTTCGCGCGTGCCACGGCGATCCCCAGCGACCGGCCACTGCGCCATGAACATGCTGGCAGCGGCATGGTCGTCGGCGATTGCTACACACGCCTGGCGGTAAGTGATGGCGTTCGCCTGCGTGAACTGGCCCAGGCCCATCAATTGACCGTCAACACCTTCGCTCAGGCGGCCTGGGCCTTGGTGCTGGCGCGCTACAGCGGTGAACGCGACGTGGCCTTCGGTGTGACCGTGGCCGGTCGACCGGTGAGCATGCCGCAGATGCAGCGCACCGTCGGCCTGTTCATCAACAGCGTGGTGCTGCGTGTACAACTGCCGGTGGCCGGCCAAGCGTGCAGTGTGCGTCAGTGGTTGCAGGGTTTGCTGGAGCGCAACATGGAGCTGCGCGAATACGAATACCTGCCGCTGGTGGACATCCAGGCGTGCAGCGAGCTGCCCAAGGGCCAGCCGTTGTTCGACAGCCTGTTCGTGTTCGAGAACGCGCCGGTGGAAACGGCCGTGCTCGACCATGCCCAGCACCTCGACGCCACGTCCGACTCGGGCCGCACCCACACCAACTTCCCGCTTACCGCCGTCTGCTACCCGGGTGATGACCTGGGCTTGCACCTGTCATTCGACCAGCGCTACTTCGACTACCCGACCGTCGAGCGCCTGCTGGCCGAGTTCAAGCGGCTGCTGCTGGCGCTGGTCCAGGGCTTCGACGGTCAGGTGGGGGCGCTGCCACTGCTTGGCGCCCAGGAGCAGCGCTTCTTGCTCGAAGAGTGCAACCGCACTCAGCGGGCCTATCCCCTGGAGCAGAGCTATGTCGCACAGTTCGAAGCTCAGGTGGCTGCCCATCCGCAGCGTACCGTGGCCCGTTGCCTTGACGCCGAGTACGACTATGCCGGTCTGAACCGGGCGGCCAACCGCCTGGGCCACGCGCTGATCGCAGCCGGTGTCAGGGTGGATCAGCCGGTCGCCCTGTTGGCCGACCGCGACTTGCCGTTGTTGGGCATGATCGTCGGCAGCTTCAAGGCTGGTGCCGGTTACCTGCCGCTGGACCCTGGCTTGCCGCCTGCACGCCTGCAAAGCATCCTTGAACTCAGCCGGGCGCCGGTGCTGGTGTGCAGCGCAGCCTGTGTCGAACAAGGGCGGGCATTGCTGGACGCCCTTGACCCGGCTGTGCGGCCGCACCTGCTGGTCTGGGAAACCATCCAGACCAGCAACAGGGCCAGCCATAACCCAGGCATCCACAGCGGCCCGGACAACCTCGCCTACGTGATCTATACCTCAGGCTCTACCGGCTTGCCGAAAGGGGTGATGGTGGAGCAGCGCGGCATGCTCAACAACCAGCTGAGCAAGGTGCCTTACCTGGCCTTGACCGCAGACGACGTCATAGCCCAGACAGCGTCGCAGAGCTTCGACATCTCGGTGTGGCAGTTCCTGGCCGCGCCACTGTTCGGGGCCAGGGTGGAAATCGTGCCCAACGCCATCGCCCACGACCCGCACGGCCTGCTCGGCCATGTGCAGGCCGCGGGCGTCACGGTGCTGGAGAGTGTGCCTTCGCTCATCCAGGGCATGCTCGCCAACGAACATCAAGCGCTCGGCCGCCTGCGCTGGATGCTGCCAACGGGCGAAGCGTTGCCCCCTGAGCTGGCAGCGCAGTGGCTGCATCGCTATCCGCAGGTTGGCCTGGTCAATGCCTACGGCCCGGCGGAGTGCTCGGATGACGTGGCGTTCTTCCGAGTCGATGCCGCCTCGACCCAAGGCAGTTACCTGCCCATCGGCACGCCGACCGACAATAACCGGCTGTTCCTGTTCGGCGATGACCAGCAGCTGGTGCCGGTAGGGGCAGTGGGTGAGTTGTGTGTGGCGGGTACGGGTGTGGGCCGAGGGTACGTGGGCGACCCGGTGCGCACGGCGCTGGCATTCATCCCACATCCCTACGGTGCCCCGGGCGAGCGCCTGTATCGCACCGGCGACCTGGCCCGCCAACGGCCTGATGGGGTGCTCGAGTATGTAGGGCGCATCGACCACCAGGTGAAGATTCGCGGTTACCGTATCGAACTTGGGGAAATCGAGGCACGGCTGCACGAGCAGCCAGAGGTCCGCGATGCAGCAGTTGCCGTGCAGGAAGGCGTCAACGGCAAGCACTTGGTGGGTTACCTGGTGCCTCACCAAGGGGTCACGGGTGATGACACCGTGCTTGCGCAGCTCAAAGCACGCCTGCGCGCCGAGTTGCCCGAGTACATGGTGCCTTTGCATTGGGCCTGGCTCGAAGCCTTGCCACACAACGCCAACGGCAAACTCGACCGCAAGGCCCTGCCCGCCATCGACATCGGCGGCCAGCATAGCCAGGCGTATCAGGCACCGCGCAGCGAGCTGGAAGGCACCCTGGCGGGTATCTGGGCCGATGTGCTCAAGGCCGAGCGTGTCGGGGTGCACGACAACTTCTTCGAACTGGGCGGGCACTCGCTGCTGGCCACCCAGATCGCCTCACGGGTGCAGAAACAGCTGCAACTGAACGTGCCGCTGCGGGCGATGTTCGAGTGCAGCACGGTGGAGGAGCTGGCCGTGTACGTGGAGGGGCTGCAAGCAAGCGCGCTGGACGACGACAAGGTCGACCGGCTGAGTGACCTGATGGCGGAGTTGGAGGGGTTGTAAGGGCGGCCGACGATCTGTGACGCGTAGTTCCCAGCGCACCCTCTGGAGGCAGTTCGCCCCAGTGGGAGCGGCCTTGTGCCGCGATGGGCCGCGCAGCGGCCCCGGCGATCTGTGACGCTTAGTTGAGATCCTGGGGCTGCGGCGTCCACCATCGCGACCGGTCAGACGCTCCGGCAAGCTGGCTCCATCTGGAATCAGATGGCCTCAGGCTAACTTTCACGACGCCATCTCTCTGAAGCACGTTCACCATGCCCTTAAAGCAGCGATCCCCGTGAACGATCATTGCGCCAACGCTTTTATGAAGGCTTCATCCAATGAGTTGGCGTTGTAGCGAGTAAGCAATTGATCTGCACGATCAAACGCTTCCAGTCGCTGATGGGCGAGCATGTAGAACCGGGTACAGTTATCCACGATTTCCTGTGTGTAATGCGACGACACCAGAACGCTGGCGCCTTCATGGCAAGCGCTCTTTATGCCGAGCCAGATGTAATGCCGAAATTCCGGGTCCACCCCCGCGGTAGGCTCGTCGAGCATGATCACTTCACTGCCTGTCAACAAGAGCGTTAAGGTGATGAAGCTGCGCACCTCCCCGTAGCTGCACTTGGAAGCCTTTTTTTGCGCGATGGTCGAGAACCTTTTTCCAAGCGCTGTAGACCGCTGGCCCATCCGCAATAGGGCCTGATCAATACTGCAGAACGATGGCATATTCAGAAGGGTGATGAGTTCGTAGATCTCGCCCATTCGAAGTTGTGGAGGAGGAGTCAGGATCTGAGTCAGGTAGGCGGGTTGACGCGCATGATTGCGGATCACGCCTCCGGTAGGGCGCCTCAGTCCGTTGATTAGGTCAAAGAGTGTGGTCTTGCCAGCGCCATTGCAGCCTAGGATACCCACTACTTCACCGGGCTTGAGGTGTAAATTTACTTGATCGAATAAAAGCCTTTCCTTGAATGCGAACGCTACGTCGCAGAGGGTAAGCAGCTGCATCAATATCGACTCCACACGGGCTGGATTCTAAAATACCTTGCTGTGCAACAGAACGCTGCGACGGACAGGATGAGTACAATTGGAAAGGCCATGGCGATCGAAATGTCGCCACGAAACAGCTTGGCGCTCATGAATAAAGGGTTGATACATGCGGCAACGGGATGCCTTGCATCCACGGTGGCTGCACCGATAAAGCTTGAAGTCAGCATCAGAAACGAGATGAGTGAGAATAATGTGCCAGCCGTGTTGAAGGTGAGGGGCAAAGAAGCTATTGCCAACCCAATGAGTGTGAAGCCGAGATAGCTGGTGAAAAAGCAGGCAATGATGAAAGTGTACTCTTCAATTGAGTAGGCTCCGTGCAAGGGTTTGGTCGCAAGGTAGAATACCGACGCGTAGAGCAGGCTCACGAGCGTGTAACTCATCGTATGGGCCGCCAGGAAATGTAGCATCGGCCCCCTTCGATAAATGAATGATCGAATGAAGCCGCTCTCTCTTCGACCGATGAGGTAATAGCTGAAACCGAAAAAAGCAACATTGGCTGATATGTAGGCGTAGAACCAGCCAACTTGGTGCAAGTGGGTCGTGGGGCGCTCTGGCAGAGGGCTCATCAGGAGCAGCAGGAAGGGCGCCAGGACTGCCCACAGGAGGCTCGAGGGATCTCTGACACTTTCTTTCATGAGAAGCATTGAGATCCGGTGAATTTTTATTGTTTTTTTCATTGGCAAGGTCCATGCGTTGCAGCGAGTGCTCGCTTGATCGTGGAATCGGTTGACTGCGGGATTATTCTCAATATTGCACGCCAGGCAAGTATTGGATGCGAAGCGGAAGGCGTCAATCGATGCTGGAAAGCATAAGCATTTACAGCTGTATAAGAAAGTGTTGGCTGTATTTGCTCGCCAGGGAGTAGTGCAGTTGAATTTCTTGTAGGAAGAGTATTAAAAAGTGTCGCAATTCGGATGAATTTATTATTTTTGTAGGATCGGGCCATTCTTAGAGTGGGCTTTTTATTGCGTTATAGAGGCATCAGATCTGAGCCGAGCGCCGAAAGTGCTCCGATGGCGTAGCAGCCGGTTCTAGAAAACTGTGACAGATACCGTGAAAAAGTGTTTCGCAATGTGAGCCGCGGAGGCGCAGATCGTGATCATCAATGTGCCCACATTCTCGCCGAGGAGGAATCGACTACCGCGCCAAGCCGATCCCGCGCTCATGCCCCGTTACCGCTTACCCAAAATCGTCCCCAGCATTTCCGGCCGTGGCGCCCCTTGCTGGCTATGCACCTTGCCTTCACTGTCCTGATAGAAGATCGCAGGTGTGGCCTGCAGCCCCATCTCCTGCATCAGGGCCATGTTGGCGGCGAGCTTCTGCTTCACGTCGTCCGGCACTTTGTCCAAGGCTTTGAGTGTGCTAGCCCGGCCGGCTTTCTCGTGCTGCTGCAGGGCCTTGGCAGGGTCCTTCGCGGCCAGCAGTGCTGCCGATTTGCCTGGGCTGTCCTCGCGGATGATGCCGACCATGATATGGCGCAACTGCACCTTGCCGGACTCCACCCACGGCCGCGCCTGTTCCCAGAACATGTTGCAGTAAGGGCAGTTGGGGTCGCTGAACAGGTAGACCTTGCGTGGCGCATCGGCCTTGCCGTCGGCAATCCAGGCGGATTTTTCCATCTTTTGCCAGAAGCCCTGGGTCATGGGGCCGTACACCAGCTTTTCCAGCGGTGCGGCGCTCAGGTCCTGGCCCTGCTCGTCGAACAGGTTGCCCACCAGCACATGCTTGCCGTCAGGAGTGAGGTACAGGGCCAAGGCGTTGTTCTGGTACTCGGCGGCATAGCCACGCAGGCCGTTGGGCGCATCGAAGCTGCCTTTGATCACGGCGCCCTTGGTTTGCAGTTGCTGGACCGCCCTGGGCAGCTCGTCGGCGTGCAGGGCAGGGCTGGCAAGCAGGGTGAGCGTGAGGGGGAACAGTGCAGTCAGTCGCATATCAGTGTCCTTGTGCGGCAGGTTCGGGCGTGGCAGCCCGGTCGTAGGATTGCAGGGCGTGACGCAGGCTGGCGCGCGAGAGTTCGCCCAGGTGGCTGCCCAGCAGGCGGCCGTCAGCGTCGTAGAACAAGGTGGTGGGCAAGGCCATGGAGCCGACACGCTGGGCCAGCAGGCCAGTGCCGTCGAACAGCACATGGGTCAGGCTCAGGCCGGTGGTGGCCAGGAACGTGCTGACGTTTTCCGGCGTCTCACCTTGGTTGACGAACAGGAAAGTCACATGCGGGTACTTCCCCTGGGCCTGTTGCAGCACGGGCATTTCCCGGCGACAGGGCGGGCACCAGGTGGCCCAGATGTTGATGACCAGCGGCTTGCCCCGGTAGCGGTGCAGCGCTACTGCTTGGCCGGTGCCATCGCGCAGTGTGATCTCAGGCAGCTCGGTGCCCTTGCTGTACAGGTGGCTGCCAAAACTGGCCAACCCCCAGAACAGGGCGCCGCTGAACAGGGCCCAGCCCAGCGGCCGGCGCAGGCTGGCACGGCGCCAACCCTGCCACACTGCAGCCAAGCTGATGCCCACAATGCCTGGCCAGAGCAGGAAACCGCCGTCGCGAATATCGATGATTTGGAGCAAGTCGCTCTGGTACATCGTCCAGTAGGCCGCGACGAAGCCGATACGCGCGCACAGCAGGCCGATCAGGAACAGGTTGAACAGCGCCGACTCGGGGCTCTCGCCGCCTCGTCGCGCCACCCACCAGCCGACCACGCTGGCAATAAACAGGGCGCACAGCAATACCAGGTGGTTCAGGGCCATGGTCAACGGGCCTAGGGTTACGGTCAGCATCAGCCCTGGCTCCGCGTGCGGGCCCACTGGTGCAGGAACGTAGTGGCATCCACTTCACCGGTGATGCGTTTGGCGCGGCGTTCTTCGCCTTCAGGCCCGACCCAGATCAGGGTCGGCGGACCGGGTACCTGGTAACGCTGCAGCAGGGCCTTGCTGGCCGGCGTATCGGCGGTCACGTCCAGGCGCAGCATGTGCACGTCGGCGAGTTCGGCCTGGACGTCGCCGCGGCTGAACACCTGTTTTTCCATGACCTTGCAGGCCACGCACCAGTCGGCGTAGTAATCGAGCAATACCCACTGGTTGCGGCCCTTGGCCGCGTCCAGTTCCCGTTGCAGCGCCTCGGGGGTGCTCACGGTGACGAATGCGTCGTGGGCCGGTGAACGGGTTGTGGCTATGGGCCCACCGGTGAAGGGGCGCAGCGGTTGCCACAGGTCCTCGCCACCGGCAGCGGCGCCTACGAGCAACAAGCCACCCCACAAGGTCACCAGCACCGACCCGACGCGCAAGGCGGGAAGGCGTTGCAGTGCAGGCCAGGCCGTCCAGCCTAGCGCGATCAGCCATGCCCCGCTCAGGGCCAGCACCAGGCTGGGCGGCAGGAGGCTGCGTACCGTGTACAAGGCCATGGCCAGGAACACGAAGCCGAATACCCCCTTGACCAGGTTCATCCAGGCGCCAGGGCGGGGCAGGAAGCGATTGCCCACCGTCACGATCAGCAGCAGGGGCAGCCCCATGCCGAGCCCCAGGCTGAACAGCACCAGCGCCCCTTGGAGCACATCGCCGCCCTGGGCGATGTACAGCAGCGCCCCGGCCAGCGGTGCCGTCATGCACGGCCCTAGCAACAGCCCGGACAACACGCCCAGCAGCGCGGCGCCATACAGGTTGCCACCGCGCGTTCCCTGGCCGGCGCGATCCAGGCGGTCGCGAAGGGCCGCGGGCAGTTGCAGTTCGAAGGCGCCGAACATGGGCAGGGCCAGCAGCACGAACAGCGCGGCCAGGCTACCCAGCAGCCAGGGTTGTTGCAGCCATGCCTGCATGCTGGCGCCCAGCACCGCGGCTACGACGCCCAGGGCGGCGTAGACCAACGCCATGCTCAGCACATAGGTGCCGGCCAGCAGCCAGCCGCGCCGCGCAGTGGCGCCATTGCCCAGCACCAGCCCGGCGAGAATGGGCAGCATCGGTAACGAACACGGCGTGAAAGCCAGCAGCAGGCCCAGGCCGAAGAAGGCCAGCAGGCTCCAGGCCAGGCTGCCCTGTTGCAGGCCGCTGGCCAACGCCTGATCGCTGGCTTGCTCATCTGCCAAGGCGGCGGTCGATGCCTCGCCGCCCAGATCCACCACGGTGGTCTGCGGGGGGTAGCACAGGCCGGCATCTGCACAGCCTTGCCAGCCAAGGCGCAACTGCCCTTGGGCGCCGGCGGGCACTGTCAGCTCCAGTTGTTCGCGGTAGACGGTGGTGTCGCCGAAGAATTCGTCGTGGTGATTGATGCCGGCAGGCAGGGGCGGATGCTGCGCCGGGGGCAGCCCATCGAATTTCAGGCGTTTCTGATACAGGTAGTAGCCCGGCTGAATCTGGAAATACAGGCGGGTCGAGCCGTCGGCCTGACGGTCATGGGTCAGCACGAAGGCCTGTTCGACAGGCAGAAAGTCGGGCTTGGTGGCGAAGGGGTTGGCCTGCGCTGGACCAGCCAGCAGCACCATCAGAAACAGCATGAGAACGCGCATGAGTTTGCCTTGGCAGATCGTGGAATGAGGCCATGCTGGCGGGGGTCGATTAACCCACTGTTAACGCGGGTATAGCCGCAAGGCAAGGCTGTCGACACCGGCCTTAAGCGAAATACCGCGACACAATGTCAGCTTGACTTTGCTTGTGATGGTGTCAATGCGTTAAAGTTGACAATCAAGTCAAATTTTCCTGACTTGCACGACAGGGTTTCGACCCCCTCGAACCCTGCACAAGAATTAAGAACGCATGGGCAGCACCCCCCGCTGCCCAGAGGATCAAGCATGTCCAACCGTGATATTTCCCGGCGCGCCTTCCTGCAAGGCGGCCTGATCGCTGGCGTCGGCGTGACCTTGGCGCCGCTAGGCAGCCAGGCGTTCGCCGCGCTGATGGAGGACCGGGTTACCGCCTCGCCGCTCAAGTGGATGAACCATGATGGCAAGGCGCGCTTTCGCAACGACGCCTTGTCGAAGGTCTGCGGCAACAAGGTCTTCGCCCGTGATATTCGGGCCAAGGACATGCCCGGCTGGCCCGCCCAGCAAGGTCATGCACTGTTGCTTAAGGCCACCAAGGCCGACCGCCTCTACGAAGGCCACGACCTCAGCTTGCTCGGGGCCGACCTGCAACCGGACCGCATCGTCACTGCGGCCGACCTGGAACGCGATGGGATTGCCTGGCCCGAGGCGCACTCGCCGGATCCGTTCCTGCCGCCTGGCAAGGTACCCATGTTCATCGGCCACCCGGTGGCGCTGCTGATCTGGCACGACTTCGAGCGTTTCCGGCAGGCCAAGCGCCTGCTGCAATTCAACGACCAGGTGATCCGCTACGGTGCCCAGGCGCCGCTGTACCAGCGCGACCCCTATGGCAGCTTCCGCTTCGTGCGGGTCGGTGGCGCCACGCCGTTCGAGGATGACGAGTTCTCCAGCCTGAAGGATTCGCCGCTGTTCCCCACCATCCTCAACCGCAAGCCAGTGTGGTCCAAATCGCCCAATCAACACGGCGACCTGACCCAGCAGGGCCTGTTCTACGCCAACCGTATGGCCGCGCAACTGGCGAATCCGCCTGAGGACTGGCTGGTCTTCGACGAGCGTTTCAAGACGCCCTCCATCGAACCGGCAGCGCTGGAGCCGGACAACGGCAACGGCTGGTTCGACGTGGCCAGCGGCACCTTGCACTTCGTCGTGGCGACCCAGTGTCCGTTCGAGGCCGCGCAGGAATGCGTGCACATGATCAAGCCCTCACGCTTCGGTCTAAAGCACTTGAACATGCACCCAGGCTACACCGTCGGCTACGGCTCCAAGGACAATAACATCTTCGTCTTCTATGCCGCCGTGGCTGCGCTGTATGGCGAAGGTGTGCCGGTACGCCTGGCCAATGACCGCTACGAGCAGTTCCAGAGCGGCATCAAGCGCCACGCCTTCGACATCCGCTACCAACTGGCGGTGGACAAGAAAGACAACAGCTTCAAGATCTTCCGTGCCGACATGAGCTGTGACGGCGGCGGCCGCATCAACTACAGCCCCTCGGTTGCAGCCGTGGGCGCCACCGCAGCCCAGTCGATCTACTACATGCCGCAAAACGACCTGGCCGTCACTGCCTATCACTCGCGGGCAGTGGAAGCGGGCTCGATGCGTGGCTACGGCACCCTGCAAAGCATGGCTGCGACCGAAATGATGGTGGACGAAGTGGCCGGCCGCCTGGGCGTCGATGCCATCGACCTGCGGCGTAACAATGCCTTGAAGTCGGGCATGAAGAACACCCAGGGCGCGGTGCCGGCAGGTGCGCTGCGCCTGCACGAGATTCTTGACAAGGCAGCTCAGCACGAAGGTTGGCGCAGCCGTGATGCGCTCAAGCAACGGCGCGAGGCCAGTGACCCGGACCACTGGTACGGCACCGGCTTTGCCATCTGCCAGAAAGACTTCGGTACCGGCGCCGAGGCGCCCATGGCCAGCATCGAGTTCAGCCGCGATGGGCGTATCAGCCTGCGCCATATCGGCACCGAGCTGGGCACCGGCATGTCGACCTCCCAGGCGCTGGTGGTCAGCGATTTCCTGGGCCGTTCGGCCGACCAGGTGCTGACCGCCGTCACCGAGTGGCCCGAGTTGCAACTGTCCACCAGTGGCAACCCGTACCTGATCAGCCAGGCCGAACAGGACGCCGCTCTGCGCAATCCGCGCTGGGTCGGCAAGCTGGCTTCGCCCTCGTCGGCGACCAATTCGGCGTTCTACTTCAGCCACGCCACGCGCGAGGCCGCACGCGCGCTGTTCAACCATGGTCTATGGCCGGCTGCCATGGCCATCTGGACCCAGGGCCCGCACGGCGGCCAGGCCAACCCGCTGGTGGTGCGTCGGGAAAACGCGGTATGGGTCAACGGGGAACTGACCGGTAACGGCCTGGCGCCCATTCCGTTCGCGCAACTGGCCGAGAAAGCCCATGCCATGGGCCTGGTGACTGGCGTGAGCGTGCATGGCTTCAACCGCTGGAGCTGGGCGGAGTCGGATTTCGTCATCGATGGCGTGCGCGAGCGGTTCCCGCTCGACGCGCTGGCGGTGAAATATGGCGATGGCGCCGTCAGTGCCAAGAAGGCGCAGATGACCAGCAGCGGCTACCACCTGCTCGACCGCCAGAACGCTGCGTACCCCGACACGCAACTGAACAACGCCATGGTCACCTATTACAGCCCGGTCGCCACCCTGGTCGAGGTGAAGGTGAACAAGGGCACGCATCAGGTGCAGGTGCTCGATCACCACAGTTGGGTCGAATGCGGTCGCGTGCTGGTGCCTGAACTGGTCAAGGGCCAGCTCGAAGGCGGCATCGCCATGGGCATCGGCCATGCGCTGACCGAGGAAATGCCGTTGTACGAAGGCGGGCCAGGGGAGGGCGACTGGAACTTCAACCGCTACCGTCTGCCGCACGCGCGTGATGTGGCGGTATGGACGCAAAGCAGCGAGATCCTCCCGCCGCCTTCACCCACCGACCCGTCCAAAGGCATCGCCGAGGTGGTGATGATCCCGATCGTGGGCGCCATCGGCAATGCCGTGGCCCACGCCATCGGCAAGCGCGTACGTGATCTTCCCATTACCCCAGCCCGTATCCAGGAGGCCCTCAATGGCTAACCGTCCACTGCAACTGACCCTCAACGGTCAACCGGTCGGCCCGGTCGAGGTCCCCGACGACCTGGCGATGATCGACTACCTGCACGAACACCAGAACCTCACCGGCTCGCGCTTGGGCTGCGGTCAGGGCATCTGCCAT
This sequence comes from uncultured Pseudomonas sp., assembly GCA_963529135.1. Lineage (GTDB taxonomy): Bacteria > Pseudomonadota > Gammaproteobacteria > Pseudomonadales > Pseudomonadaceae > Aquipseudomonas. Next base: position 19,764 of record CAURYQ010000068.1, read on the forward strand.
GCCTGCGTGGTGATCGTCGACAACCCTGACGGCACCAGCGAAGAAGTGCGCACCTGCATCACCGGCGCGCACTATTTCGAGGGCAAGAAGGTACGCACCATCGAGGGCCACGCCCAGCAGGACGAGGCCGGCAACCTCACACTGAACCCGATTCAGCAAAAGTTCGTCGACCTGTTCGCCTTCCAGTGCAGTTACTGCGCACCAGGCTTCGTCAACGCCGCCACGGTGTTGGTGGAAACCGCCCAGCGGCAACCGCTGAAGAAAAGCGAGGTGCAAGACCGTATCGAAGCGAGCCTGGGTCATCACATCTGCCGCTGCACCGGTTATGTGCGCTATTACCAGGCCACGCGCACGGTCCTCGACGACCTTGGCCTGGTCAAGGAGGGTTGAGCATGGGCTTTTTCCGTAGCGCCCTGGCGCTGGCGCTTGGCCTGGCCGTGACGTCCTCGACGCTGGCTGATGACGACGCCCAGCTCAAGCGCGGCCAATACCTGGCCCGTGCTGCCGACTGCATGGCATGCCACACGGCCGAAGGCGGAGCGCCGTTCGCCGGCGGCCTGCCGATCCATTCGCCGTTCGGTATCATCTATGGCACCAACATCACCCCCGACAAGCAGTACGGCATCGGCAACTACAGCGCCGACGAGTTCTTTGCCGCTGTCACCGAAGGCAAGCGCAAGGACGGCGCCAACCTCTATCCGGCGATGCCCTACACCTCGTATCACCTGATGCGGCGCGAGGACTCCGATGCGATCTTCGCCTACCTCAAGACGATTGCACCGGTCCATCGCCCGGCGCCACAGACGGCCTTGCGCTTCCCGTTCAACGTGCGCCTGGGCCTTGCCGGCTGGAACATGCTCTATGGCAAAAGCGTGCAGGCCCAGCCTGTCGAAGGCACCAGCCCCGCGTGGCAGCGCGGCCAGTACCTGGTCGAGGTGATGGGCCACTGCGGCGAATGCCACACGCCTCGCAACGCAGTCGGGGCTTTGCAACAGGACCAGCGCCTGAGCGGCGGGCTGCTCAACGGCTACCTTGCCCCGAGCCTGCTGGCCACCGACCTGGCCGAGCGCGGTTGGTCGCAACCAGACCTGACCGCCTTCCTGCAGCACGGCATCAGTGCCCAGGGCAGTATGTTCAACGAGATGTTCCCGGTGGTGCACCACAGTACCCAGCACCTCGAGGACGCCGACCTTGCCGCCATGGCCACTTACCTGCTGGGCGACAACCCTCCGGCGCCCAAGGTGGTCGAGCCCGTGCCGCTGGTGCAGATGAGCGAAAGTGCCAAGCGTGGTCGCCAGCAGTACCTGAACGTCTGCGCGGGTTGCCACGGCGTGGACGGCCAAGGCAAGCCGCACATCGCCGTGGCCATGCAGGGCAATACCGTGCTGCGCCAGGCCGATTCGCGCAATCTGGTCAAGGTGATTCTCGAAGGGATCCGTGAGCAGCAGTTCACCGGCTTCGAGCGCATGCAGCCGATGCCAGGGTTCGCTGATAAGCTCGATGAACGCCAGGTGGCCGACATGGTCAATTACCTGCGTCAGGCATGGGGCGGGTTGCCCGGTGACCTCAGTGAACAACAGCTGGCCGAGCTGAAGGCGGAGTAAAGCGTGCAGCATCTCGATCTACAGGTGATTCGCCAGGCGTTGCAGTGGTCCAGCGCAGGTCAGAGGGTGTGGTTGTGCACCGTGCTGGCCACCTACGGCTCGGCGCCCCGCGCGCCGGGCTCGCTGCTGGTGGTCAATGGCACGGGCCAGTGGCTGGGGTCGTTGTCCGGCGGCTGCGTCGAAGACGATTTTCTCGAGCGCGTGGCCTTGGGCGAGTTCGTGCAGCCGGCTTGCATCGTGCGATATGGCGATGGCAGCGACCCGCGCTCGCGGGTGAGCCTGCCCTGTGGAGGCGTGCTGGACGTGCTGGTGGAAAACCTGCCGGCCAGCTGCGAGGTGCAAGACCATCTGCGTCAGCTTGAAAGCGCGCTGCAGGGGCAGCGGCGGGTACTGCGCCAGGTGCGGGTACCCAGCGGCATCCTTGGGCTGGCCGACGCTGCGGGCCAAGGCCCGCGTGTGCACCGTGAAGGCGACTGCGTGCACCTGCGCGTGGGGGCTGCCCAGCGGCTGCTGCTGGCGGGGTATTCCAGCGTCGCCCAGTACTGCGCCGAGTTCGCCAGGGCTATGGGATTTGAGGTGGTGTTGTGCGAACCGCGTGAAGAAGTGCTCGAAGGCGTACGGCTCGAGGGCATCGAAATACGTCGCGAGCTGCCGTCCGAGTTCATCTTCAATGGCGGTTGCCATGCCGATACGGCCGTGGTCGCGCTCACCCATGACCCGAAGATCGATGACCTGGCCATGCTCGAGGCCGTACGCACCGACGCGTTCTACATTGGCGTGATGGGTTCGCACGCCACGTCCGAGAAACGCCGAGAGCGGCTGCAACGCATCGGTGGCCTGGATGCCGGCGCGTTGGGCCGTATCCATGCCCCCATCGGCCTCAACCTGGGCAGCAAGACGCCGGCCGAGATCGCCCTGGCGGTATTGGCGGACGTGCTGCGGGTACGCAACGGCTTGGACCGGGCCGCGTTGTGAAGGTAGCGGCGCTGGTATTGGCCGCCGGGCGCAGCAGGCGCTTCGGCGCCGACAAGCGCCGCGCCCTCCTGGCCGATGGGCGCAGCCTGCTGGCTCATAGCGTGGAGCGGGCCAGGGCCGTGTTCGAAGATGTGCGGGTGGTGGTGCGTGAAGACGAGGGCCGCGAGGACTTCGACCTGGGCACTGCCTGCCGCTGGGTGGTCAGCCCTCAGGCTGCCGCCGGAATGGGCCACAGCCTGGCGGCTGGGGTCGCGTCCCTGGCCGACAGCGATGCGCAGGCCGTGGCCATCCTGCTCGGAGACATGCCGTGGATCGAGGCCGCGACCTTCAGGTACCTGGCCGAGGCCGCCCAGGCTTCGACCATCGTGCTGCCTCGGCATGCCGGGCAGCAGGGGCACCCGGTGATCTTCGGGCGCGCGTTCTGGCCGGCGCTGGAGCAGCTGGGTGGCGATGAAGGCGCCAAGGCGGTGGTGCAGGCCAACCGTGCCTGCTGCACGGTGATCGAGGTGCCCGATGCCGGGGTGCTGATGGACGTGGACACCCCCCAGGCGCTGGGCTTTTGAAGCGTTGAACTGAGTGGTTACAAGCGCGTAGCTTTGACTCATGCTGTGCATCACACCATGATCAGGAGGCCGCCGAGTCCGGAAGAGGGCGACTGCTTTGCACAGCCTACTAAAGCTGCCGAGCTCTGGGTGGGAACCTTGTGCCGCGAAGAACTGCGCAGCAGCCTCAGCAATGTAGGCAGGAGCGCTGAATCCCGGGGCCGCTTCGCGCCCCATCGCGGCCGGTCCGGCGCCCCGGCAAGGCCACTCCCACAGGTAGTGCACTTCTGCAGAGAGCTCACCTTCTCACAGGGAGTTCGCTGGAAGCTGCTTGATTCCGACGGATCCAACTTTATTACACGACTTCTGAAGACTACACATGCCCGGGTGGGAGCGGCCTTGCCGGGGCGCCGGACCGGCTGCGATAGGCTGCGCAGCAGCCCCAGCCATTTATGCTGCAACGCTGAATG